>DASQXO010000124.1:0-2645 GCA_035639655.1 Candidatus Dormiibacterota bacterium | reverse complement strand
GACGAAGAAGCCCGCCGCGATCACGAACCCGCGCACGAGGAACTCGTCCGGCGCCTCGGTCATCTGCCGCGCGAGGACGACGAGCGTCGCGACGGCGATCGCCAGGCCGACGCGGACGCGCTGCGCGACGCGGCCGAGGGTGCGCTCCGCCTCGGACCGCGCCGGCGCGCGGGACTTCATTCGCTCTCGCGCGAGCCGATCGACCAGGCGCGACTCGAGAAGTCGGCGCGCGCCGCGCGCGAGGCGCGGATGCCGCGGAGCGGCGAGACGCCCATCGCCGCCGTGGCGACGAGCGCGACACCGCCGTCGAAGACCGCGCGGACGGTGTCGGCGGGCGCGGTGACGCCGGCCCAGGCGGCGAGGTGCGTGCCGACGAGCCGAGCGAAGACCGCGAGCATCCCCGCGCCGTCGGCGGCGCCGACGCGCGCGATCACCTCATTCGGCGCGAGCCCGGTCCACGCGCGGAAGCCGCCGTCCTGCACGCCGAGGAGCACGACGGCGACGGCGTGCAGGCCGCCCGCGAGCGCGACCGCGACGTCGGTCGACGTGCCGCCGCTCAGCCGATCGAGGCCGGCGAGGACCGCGACGGCGCCGATCGCGAGCGGGATCGCGCCGACGATGAGGAGGCGCACCGCGGCGACCAGCGGATGCGAGCGCGCCCCGCGCTCGCCGCGCAGTCCGGGGATCGCGGAGAGCGGGATGCGCAGGACGGTCCCGGCGATCGCGGCGGCGGCGGCGAAGAACGCCAGCGGCACGAAGAGGGTGAACGCGAGGTAGACGGTGATGAGGATCGCGCCGTCCACGACCTCGAGGAGCTCGAGCATCGCGGCCTTACGGCGCGGTGGTGGTGCCTGTGGCCGTGACGGCGTTCGGGAGGTACCAGTACGTCGGGGTCACCGCGCCGTCGGTGAAGTAGACCTTGTTGTTCGCCGAGACGCTCCACGACGGCGTGCCGGCGGCGCAGGTCACGCCCCAGTCCGAGCACACCGTCGAGGGAAGGTTGTGCACGTACGCCTCGACGAACGTCTTCGCGTTGTTGTCGGCCGCCGAGGCGGAGATCGCGCCGGCGTTGCCCGTCGCGGTCGGGAACTTGCCGTCCTTGTTCGCCGCGAAGGTGTCGACCGCGGTCTGCAGGCTCGTGAGCGTGCCCTTCATCGAGTTGATCTTCGCGTTCGCCACGACGCCGTTGAGGTTCACCGCGATGACGCCGGCGAGCACGCCGATCACGAGCACGACGAGCATGAGCTCGATGAGCGTGAGGCCCTCGTCGCTGGAGCGGAACGCGCGCAACGTTCTCATCGCACCGGTCCTTCGCCGTTATGCTCCGCTCGCGCGCCGCGGCGCGAGGCGCCCATTCGGGGGAAAACCGGCTTAAGCCGCGTGCACTAGCGGAGCGTCCACGAGTTCACCGTCGCGTTGTACACACCCCCGCTTCGGGTGAGGCCCGCATCGACTGCGGTGGTGCGGCCGTTCCGCGCGGAGATCGCCTGGAAGCGCATCCCCGGATAGCTCACGCGGAACGCGGCCGCGCTCGAGACGTGGACGTCGGCGCCCGAGGTCGCGTTCTGCACGTGCAGGTAGTACGTGCCCGGTCCGGACGTCGGCAGCGCGAACGTGCTCGTCGTCGTGCTCTGGCCCGCGGGCATGCTCGCCGATGCCTGCGCAGCGAATCCGGGCGCCTGCGCCGCGACGGTGTCGAAGCGCACGTTCAGCGTGCCGCGGCCGATCGCGTCGCTCGTCCACGTCAGCGTGAAGAACACGTCGCCGCTGCCGACGAGCGTCATCGCGACGCTGTCGTAGACCTGCGCGCCGTGGCTCTTGCTGTGCAGCGGGCCGAACGCGAGCGACGGCCGCAGGTCGGTGATGCTCACCGACGGCGCGCCGAGGCCGTCGCCGGGATCCGGCGCCGAGAGGGCGCCCGCCGCCGGGAAGCCCTTCTGCGTCGCGTACCAGAGCGCGTAGGTCGCGCCCGCGTCCGCGGCGCGGTACTCCGCGAGCTGCTCGCCGCGGAGCGTCGCCTGTTGATTCGTCGTCGACGCGAGCCCCATGTAGCCGTACGCGAGCGCGGCGACGAGCCCGACGAGCGCGAGGACGACGACGAGCGACTGGCCCGCCTCGTCGCGCGCGAGCCTCATGGCCGCTGCTCGACCGTGAAGTCGTACGTCGTCGACGACGCGCCGACCTTGATCGTGAGCAGCGTGCGCACCACGCCGGGGGAGAGCGCGGTCCGCGTGAACTGCACGCCGCCGGAGGCGCCGGCGGGGTCGAGGTTGCGCGCCGCGACGAAGGACGTCGTCGTGCTCGAGGCGCCCTGCGTCACCGTGCGCGTGCGCACGAGGTCGGTCCCGCTCGGCGCGTAGGTGATCGCGTACTGCGTGACCGGCGTCGTCGTTTGGTCGGTCCAGGTGAGCGTGATCGTGCTCGCCGAGTTGTACGTGGCGCCGCCGATCGCGATCCCCGACGCCGCGGGCTGGCGCAGGTCCTGCGACAGCGCCTGCAGCGCGCGGCCGTACGACGCCGCGTGCTGCAGCTCGGCGGAGCCGGTGTCGACGGTCTTCAGCGTCGCGATCGCGATGCTGTTCATGCCGAGCGCGAGGACGGACAGGAGAAGCGCGCCGAGCACGACCTCGATGAGCGCCATGCCG
>DASQXO010000123.1:0-8421 GCA_035639655.1 Candidatus Dormiibacterota bacterium | reverse complement strand
CACGCCGCTCTGGCTCGTCCTCGCGAAGCTGACGCCGCCCCTCACTGCGCTCTCGGCCTTCCTGCCGTGGCTTCTCGTGAACTGCCCCTCCTGTCTTCAGGTCTCCGGCAGCCGCGACCTGCCGATGACGTTCCTGACCTGGTGGCCCGAGTCACACCCGTGGCTGCTCGCCGAGAGCTGGGCGCTCGTGATCGCCGCGCTCGTCGTGTCATGGTCGCTCGGGCTGCGCGGCCGGGCGCGAACGGGCGTCCGGCGCGCCGGGCTCGCGCTCGGCGCGTTCGCGCTCGGCGTCCCACTTGCGTTCGGTCTCGGCGTCGCGACCGATCCCGGCCACCTCTTCGTCTTCAGCCCGGCGCCAGGGTTGTGGCTTGCGCTTGTCGCCTACGTGGCGATGGCCGTGTCGAGCGAGAAGGCGTGAGCTTCCTCTTTCCCGACCGAAAGATCCAGGCCACGATCCGCGAGCAGCGCGCGGAGCGAACTCCCGGCCGACAGCGGGTGCCGGGGTTGCACTGCCTTGTCGTGGGGTCCGGCGGTCGCGAGCACGCCATCGTCTGGCGCCTGCTCCTGGATCGTGCCGTCGGCGCTGTCGACGTCGCGCCCGGGAACGGTGGCACCTCCCTGCTCGCGCGGAACATCGAGAACCTTCCGACTGGCGACGCGCATCGCATCGCGCAGCACGCGATGAAGAACGAGATCGATCTCGCGGTCGTCGGCCCCGACGACGCCATCGCGGCCGGCGTCGCGGATGAGCTCCGCCGCGCCGGCGTTCCGACGGTCGGTCCGTCGCGCGAGGCCGGGCGGATCGAGTGGTCCAAGTCCTTCGCCAAGGAGCTGATGGAGCACGCCGGCGTGCCGACCGCGCCCTGGTGGACGTTCCAGCGCATCGACGACTTCGCGGAGTTCGCCCGCGACGCCGAGCGCCCGCTCGTCGTGAAGTGTGACGGGCTCGCCGCGGGCAAAGGCGTCGTCATCGCGCGCGATCGCGACGAGGCCGTCGCCGCCGCTCGCGCCGCGCTCGAGGACCGCCGGTTCGGCGACGCCGGCGCACGGATCGTGGTCGAGGAGGTCCTCGAGGGCGAGGAGCTCTCGCTCCACGCGCTCGTGGACGGCGAGACGGTGGTCGCGCTTCCGACCGCTCGCGACTACAAGCGTGCGGGAGACGGCGACACCGGCGCGAACACCGGCGGCATGGGCTGCTACTCGCCGTCGGTACGGGTCTCGGATGCGGACGCGGCCGCGCTCGTCGCGCGGCTCATCGCCCCGGTGGCGCGCGAGCTCGCGCGCCGCGGGACGCCGTATCGCGGCATCCTGTACGCCGGCGTCATGCTCACCGACGAGGGCCCGTACGTGCTGGAGTACAACGCGCGCTTCGGCGACCCCGAGACCGAGGTGATCCTGCCGCGCATCGGCGATGACTTCAGTGCGCTGCTGCTCGCGCTCGCGCGGGACCGGCTTGCGGAGCACGTCGCCGCGAGGCCGCTCGACGTGTCGACGCAGCACTGCGTCGACGTCGTCGTCGCGGCCGGCGGCTATCCGTCGAAGCCGACCGTGGGCGAGCGCGTCGACGGGCTCTTCGACGTTCCGTCGGGGACGCTGGTGTTCCACGGCGGCACCGCGCGCGTCGGCGACTCCTTCGTCACGACCGGAGGCCGCGTCCTCCACGTCGTGGGTCGTGGCGCGAGTCTCGGCGAAGCGCGGGAGGCGGCCTATCGCGGCGTGGAGCGCGTGCGGTTCGCCAGCGCGTGGCATCGCACGGACATCGCCGCGGCGCAGCCGGTGCCCGCGTCGTGACCCGACACGAATGAGCGCTCGCGTCGCGATCGTGATGGGTTCCGCGAACGACCGACCGGTGATGGAGAAGGCCGTCGAGGTCCTGACGCGCCTCGGCGTCGAGAGCGATGTGCGCGTGCTTTCGGCGCATCGCACGCCGGACGCTCTGCGCGAGTACGTTCAAGGTCTCGAGGCGCGTGGGGTCGCCGTCGTCATCGCCGGCGCTGGAGGCGCGGCGCACCTCGCCGGCGCGGTGGCGGCGCACACGACGCTGCCCGTCATCGGCGTGCCGCTCGCATCGTCGTCGCTGAACGGGCTCGACGCGCTGCTCTCGACGGTGCAGATGCCGCGGGGCGTCCCGGTCGCGACGGTGGCGATCGGCGAGGCCGGTGCGGCGAACGCGGGCCTCCTCGCAGCGCAGATGCTCGCGATCGCGGACGACGACGTGCGCGCTAAGGTGAAGGCGGAGCGGAAGGCGCAGGCGCAGAAGATCCTCGCAGCCGACGGCGGATAGCGGTGGGCCCGATCGATCGCTTCACCGACCGCGCCAAACGCGTCCTCGCGCTCGCGCAGGACGAGGCCTTTCGGCGCTTCGAGCACACGTACATCGGACCGGAGCATCTCCTCATCGGCCTCGCCCGGGAGGGCGCTGGCGTGGCGTCACGCGCTCTCGCGGCCGAAGGCGTCGAACTGCAGCGCCTGCGTGTCGCCGTCGAAACCGCCGTCGGCCGCGGCCACCTCGAGTCGACGCCCGATGAGATCGTGCTCGACCCGCGAACGAAGCACATCATCGACGCGGCGAACGCGGAGTCGCGATCGCTCGATGCGGCACGGACCGGCACGGGCCATCTCCTGCTCGCGCTCGCGCGCGACGACGATCCCGTTGTGACGCGGATCTTCGAGTCGGTCGCGGTCTCGCGCGAGAAGCTGCGCGATGGCGTCCTCGCCGCGATGGCCGAGAGCCGTACGGATCGCGCCGATGGCTGAGGCGGACGGCGGAACGATCCGCGATCGCTTCGACGCGATCTCGCCGATGGACTTCCGCTTCTACGGCGGCGACGGCGAGGTCTACGCCGACCTGCACCCGTTCCTCTCCGAGGAGGCGAACGTGACGAGCCGCGCGCACGTGGAGCTCGCGCTCGCGGCGGCGCTGCGCGACGAGGGACTCTGTACCGAGGAGGATGTGCGCGCGATCGCCGCGGCGTGCGCGCAGGTGACCGCCGGGGAGGTCGCGAAGGAGGAGCAGCGCACGCGACACGACGTCCGCGCGCTCGTGAACGTCATCCGCTCGAAGACGCCGCACCGCTCGCGGCGCTTCGTGCATCTCGGCGCGACTTCCTACGACATCGTCGACTCGGCGAACGCGCGACGCTACCGGGACGCGATCGAGCAGGTGGTGATCCCGAAGGTCGTCCGGCTCGCGCTGCGCTGCGCCGCGATCGCCGAGGCGGAAGCCGAGACGCCGCAGATCGGCCGCACCCACGGCCGCTTCGCCGAGCCGATCACGTTCGGCTTCGCCATGGCCGCGTACGTCAGCCGGCTCGGCTCGCGCATCGAGACGCTCGCGAGGGCCGCCGAGGCGCTGCCGGGAAAGCTCTCCGGCGCGGTGGGTGCGTACAACGCGCTCGGACTCCTCGCCACCGACCCGCGCGCGCTCGAGCGGCGCTTCCTGAAGGGCCTCGGCCTGCCGGCGCGGTCGCAGAGCTCGCAGATCGTCGAGGCGGAGCCGTGGTCCGACCTCGCGCACGCGTGCGTCTCGACCCTCGGCGTGATGGCGAACCTCGCCGACGACATGCGGCACCTGCAGCGCAGCGAGATCGCCGAGATCGCCGAGGCGTTCGGCGATGCGCAGGTCGGCTCGTCGACGATGCCGCACAAGCGGAACCCGGTCTCGTTCGAGAACGTGAAGAGCGTGTGGAAGGCGTTCGCGCCGCGCGTGATCACGACGTACCTCGACCAGATCAGCGAGCACCAGCGCGACCTGACGAACTCGGCGTCGCAGCGCTTCCTCGGCGAGACGATCGCGGCCGTCGCGTACTGCTCGCTGCGCCTGGAGAGCTCGCTCCTCGGCATGCGCGTCGATCGCGAGCGGATGCGCGAGAACCTGCTCGCCGCGCGGAGCCAGGTCGTCGCCGAGCCGCTGTACGTGCTGCTCGCCAAGCACGGGCACGACGACGCGCACGAGATCGTGCGGCGCCTCACCCTCGAGAGCGACCGTTCGGGTGCGCCGCTCCTCGACGTCGCGCTGCGGAGCCCGGAACTGCGTACCCTGATCGCCGAGCTGACGCCGGACGAGCGCGCCTCGCTCGATCGGCCCGAGGATTACCGCGGGCTCGCGGCGCGGGTGGCGCGCGAGACTGCGGCGGAGTGGCGAGAACGGCTAGGGAGGTACCCGGTCGCATGAGCGGCATGAGCACGATCCTCGAGACGAACGTCCCCGGCGCGGTCCTCTTCCGTCGCGGAAAGGTGCGCGACGTGTACGAGGTCGGCGCCGATCGCCTCGTCATCGTCGCGAGCGATCGGCTCTCCGCGTACGACGTCGTGCTGCCGACGCCGATCCCGGACAAGGGCCGCATCCTCACGCAGCTCTCGAACTTCTGGTTCGAGCGCACCGCGCACATCGTTCCGCATCACCTGATCGAGACGGATGGCGCGCGCCTGCCCGCGGCGTTCGCGCAGATCGGCGAGCTGCACGGACGGTCCGTGCTGGTGAAGCGCTGCGAGCGCATCGACATCGAGTGCGTGGCGCGCGGGTACCTCTCCGGCTCGGCCTGGGCCGAGTACCGCCGCGACGGCACCGTCGCGAACGAGCCGCTCCCATCCGGGCTGCGCGACTCCGAAAAGCTGCCTGATCCGATCTTCACCCCGGCGACGAAGGCGATCACCGGACACGACGAGAACATCTCGCGCGCGCAGCTCGCGGCGATGATCGGCGGCGACCTCGCGAAGCGCCTCGAGGAGACGACGCTCGCGCTGTACCGCTACGCGCACGCGTACGCGCTCGGGAAGGGGCTCATCCTCGCGGATACGAAGTTCGAGTTCGGCTTCGACGACGCCGGGGCGCTCACCCTCATCGACGAGGCGCTCACGCCCGATTCGTCGCGGTACTGGGACGCGTCGCGCTGGCGCGCGGGCGAGACCCCACCGTCCTACGACAAGCAGTTCGTGCGCGACTTCCTGACGGCGCAGGGCTGGAACCGCGAGCCCCCGGCGCCGGTGCTTCCCGACGCCGTCGTCCACGGCACGGCCGAGCGGTACCGCGAGTGCTACCGCCGGCTCGCCGGCCGCGACCTCGCGTCGTGAAGTTCGTCGCGACGCTGCACGTGCGCCCGCGTCGTGAGGTGCGCGATCCGCAGGGTGACGCCGTCGCGGGCGCGCTGCGGTCGATCGGCCTCGCCGTCGACGGCGTCCGCGTGGGCAAGGAGATCGTCGTGCGCTTCGACGCCGCGGACGAGCAGGCGGCGCGGCAACTGACGTCGACGATGGGTCGCGAGCTGCTGGCGAACCCCGTCGTCGAGGACTTCACGGTGGACCTGCGCGCGGACCAGAGCTAGTTCGTCTGACCTCGGTGGGCGAACCGGTTCACCAGTGCGAGCAGCTCCTCGATGTCGAACGGCTTGGCGATGTACGCGTCGGCGCCGATCTCCTTGGCCCAGCGCTGCGCGTCGCTCGCCGCGGTCATGACGATGATCGGGATGCGCCAGCCGCGCTCGCGGACGGTCTGCGCGAACTGCCATCCGTCCATGCGCGGCATGCGCATGTCGAGGAGGATGAACGACGCGGAGGAGCGGCGCATGACCTCGAGCGCGTCGAGGCCATCGACGGCAGTAAGGACCTCGAAGCCCTCGCCCTGCAGGAGGTCGGTCATCGTTTCGAGGATGGAGCGATCGTCGTCGACCACGAGGATCGGCCGCTGCTGCCGTCGCGCGACGCGCGGGGTATGTGCCGGCGAAGACGAATCCTGTCGCATGCGGCGGCCGGGATCGTCCGCGAGCGAGGGGCGACCGACGATCAGTGCGTGCACTCCGCGTTCTTCAGCTGAGCGCGCCCTCTGTCGCGGGCAGCGCGACGTGGAATGTACTTCCTGCGCCGATCTCGCTCTCGACCCAGATCCGGCCGCCGTGGCTCTCCGCGATCCCGCGGCAGATGTACAGGCCGAGTCCCGTGCCCGGGTAGCTGCGGTCGTCGACGTTCGTGGCGCGCTCGAACCGCTGGAAGATGCGATCCCGATCGTGCGGCGGGATGCCGATGCCGTGATCGCGCACGGACACGAGGACTTCCGTGCCGTTGCGGCGGACGTGCACCTCGATCGGCGTGTCGGGTGGGCTGTACTTCGCCGCGTTCTCGATCAAGTTTTCGATGAGTCGCTCGACGCGCACGCGGTCGTAGAGGCCCGTCGCCGCTCCGGACGCGTGTAGACGCACGCGGCGGCCGTCGACGTGGCGCGCCGCGATCTCGCGCGCGACGTGGACGATGTCGACGGGCTCTGGCTGTAGCTGGAGGGCCCCCTGCTCGATGCGTGACGCTTCCAGCATCTCTTCGACCAAACGGTGGAGGCGCTTCGCCTCGCGCGCGATCCGCTCGATCCCGGCACGATCCGGCGAGATGCCCGAGCGCATGCGGCGCTCCATCGTCTGCGCCTGCGCCACGAGCGTGGTGAGTGGCGTCTTCAGATCGTGCGCGGCGGCGGAGATGAAATCCTCCTTCAAGCGGGCAGCCTCTTCCTTCGCCCGCGCGTCGGCCGCCTCGACGGCCAGGCGCCGACTCTCGAGCACGACGGCGCACTGGTCGGCAAGCAGCTGCGCGAGGGCGACGTCGTCCTCGGCGAACATCGGGGCGCGCTCCGAGTAGAAGACGAGCGCGCCGATGCGTCGATCGCCGAGACCGATCGGAGCGGCGATGGCGGCCTGCACATTCGCGTCGCGCGCCGCCGCGGCGACGCGCGGCCGGTCGCGGCTGAGGTCGCCGCTGTAGATCGCGCGGCCGGAGGCGAACGCCGGCCAGGAGAAGAACTCGCCCGGCTTGAGCTCGAGCTTCTCTCCATCGCGGACCCAGCGCATCACGTTCCGCTGCGCGTCCCACAGGCCGACCGCGGCGCTCACGCCGAAGGTCCGGGCCGCTCCTTCCTGCAATGCGCGGATGACCTCATCGTCGTCCTCGAGCCTCGCGAGCGAGGATGCGCTCACGAGGAAATCGCGAAGCTCGGGTTGCTGCCACAGGCGCCGCAACGCCTGGGGCGGCGCGAAGCCGACGAACCAAGTCAGGGCCGCGCCGAGCCCGAGCACCTGCACTGCCGGCGCGGACACGACCGCCGCGCTTGGCCACACGATGGGCACGGCGGCGAGGAGCAGCGCGAGCCCGAGCAGGAGCGTCCCGCCCGAGATGGCCAGCATTCGCCGTCGCGTCACGCCGATCGACCGTCTCGCGAGCGGGATGAACGCGAGGCCCGCGTACGTCGCGAGGGCGACGAAGTAGGCGATCAGGGCGAGCGTGATCGATCCGGGGAGCGGCTGGTTCAGGACGATCGCGACGATGGAGAGCGCGAGTCCGGCCTCGGCGGCGCGCCGCATGAGTGCCGGGACCCTGCCGAAGTCGGCGACAAGCCGCAGCAGCAGGTAGGGGAGCGCCATCACCAGGATCGCCGAGACGGCGGGCCAGAACGGCGGCAGGATCGACGCTGGCAACCGGGTCGCGGCGACGACGGCGCCGAGGAATCCGAACAGCAGCGCGATGTCGATGTTCGTGCGAGTCGGTCGGCGCGCGGCGGCCGCGATCGTCAGGACCGCGAGCGCCACGAAGACGCTGCCCGACGCCCATTGGACGAGTTCGAGCGCGGTCACCGCTGCACTCCCCTTCCCCGGCGGAGAAGTTTACGGTCCGATGCGCGCGTTGTGGCGAGCAAGCAACGAGTTCGTCCGCTTCTTGCATGTGCGCCTGCCATGGAGCTCCGACTCGATGCCGTCCAGATCGCCGGCTATCTCGGCGCGCTCGGCTCGCTCGCGTTCGGCGCGAATCAGTTGCGGATCATCATCGCGAAGCACCGTGCGCGGGACATCAGCGTGTTCGACTACGCGATGCGCACGGTGTACTCGGTGCTGCTCGGCCTCTACTCGATCGGCATCCAGAACGTCGTCTTCATCGCCGTCAACTTCGGCGCCGCGATCCTGTCCGCCGGGGTCGCCGGCGCCGCCGTGTTCATGAAGAAGGAAGGCGAGCGCGCCTCCTAGCATTCGACGACGTGCCCGAGCTGCCCGATGTCACGGCGTACGTGGAGGCGCTCGAGCGCCGCGTCCGCGGTCGGGCGGTGCGAAAGGTGCGGCTGCGGAGCCCGTTCCTCGTGCGCACCGCGGATCCGCCCATTGCCGCGCTGGACGGGAAGCGCGTACGCGGGATCCGCCGCCTCGGCAAGCGGATCGTCATCGCCTTCGACGACGACCTCTTCCTCGTGCTCCACCTGATGATCGCCGGGCGACTCCACTGGCGTGAGGCCGGCGCGGCGCTCGGCTCGAAGTACGCGCTCGCGGCATTCGACTTCGACGACGGATCGCTCGTGCTGACCGAGGCCGGGCCGAAGAAGCGCGCGTCGCTGCACCTCGTGCGGGGAGAGGCGGCGCTCGAGGAGTTCCGGCGCGGCGGGATCGAGCCGCTCGA
>DASQXO010000122.1:0-5466 GCA_035639655.1 Candidatus Dormiibacterota bacterium | reverse complement strand
CGAGCGCGTAGCCGGTCGAGATCGCCATCGTGTACCAGGCCATCGACGTTCCGGCGCGCCGGCCGCCGCTCACGTCGATCGCCATGGCGAGACCGAGCGTGCCGATGGCGCCGAACGCGAATCCGCTCACGACGCTGAGCGCGACGACCGCGAGCGCGGCGCCGTTCGCGAGCGCGAAGCCGCCAGTGGCGACGCCGAATGCGATTTGCGCAAGGGCGTACTGCCGCTTCGCCTGTTCCGCGCGGTACGCCACGCCGACCGGCACGCGCGACGCGAGCTGCAGCACGGCGAAGAGCGAGGTCAGGAAACCGATGAGCGAGAGCGAGTACCCGTAGCTCGCGAGGTATGGCGAGTACACGATCTCGGCGATCCCCTTCGCCGTCGTGGTCGCGGAGGCGATCGCGAGCACGACGAGGAACGGATGTCGCCGGATCAATGGTTTGACCACATGCGTGCGAGTCCATAGTTTGCCAAGACGTGAAGACGGAGCGTGTGACGTTCCACTCCGAAGGCGCACGGCTTCACGGCTTTCTCCATCTCCCTGACACGGCGCGCGAGCGCATGCCGTTCGTCGTGCAGGGACCGGGGTGGCTCGGTCTCGCCGATGCGAAACTCTACGTGCCGTACCACGAGGCGTTCACCGCGGCGGGCTTCGCGGTGCTGATCTTCGATTACCGCGGCTTCGGTGAGAGCGAAGGTGATCGCGCGATCGCGCCGATGGGGCAGGTCGCGGACTGGCGCAACGCGATCGCGTACATGCGCGGCCGCGACGACGTCGATCCTGAGCGCGGGGCGATCTTCGGCAGCGGTGGCACCGGCGGCGGCAACGCCGTACTCGTCGCCGCCGATGAGCCGGAGATCCATGCGACGATCAGCCAGGTGCCGATCGCGGACGGGCGCGATTGGCTGCGCCGGATGCGCGCATCCGAGGACGAGTGGGTCGCGTTCCTGCAGGCGGTCGAAGCCGATCGACGCCGCCGCGCCGCGACGGGGAACGGGACGTCGGTGCACCCGCGCGAAGGCATCATGGTCGAGTCCGCGGAACGCAGGGCGAGCGCGGTGAAGTCCGACGTCGACGCGCGCATCCCGTCGTCCGTGCCGCTCGCCGACGCCCAGCGCGTCCTCGACTACCGCCCGATCGACGCGGCGCCGCGCGTCCGCGGCCTCCTCGTCGTCGCTGTCGAGGACGACGGCGTGACGCCGACCGATCACGCGCGGCGGCTCTACGACGTCGCCGGCGAGCCGAAGAAGCTGCTGCTCCAGCGCGGGACGACGCACTATGCCGCGTACAAGCAGTACGCCGGCGAGGTCATCCCGCGCATGGTCGACTGGCTGCGACGTCTCGTCGTCGATCGCGGCCGCATGCCGCAAGCCGCGACGGTGGAGCACATCGGCGAGCCCGCGCGAACGCCCGCGTGAGTGCCGACGTGGTCATCCGCGGTGCGCGCGCCGTCCTCGAGGACGGCGTGCGCGAAGTCGACATCACGATCGACGGCGAACGCATCGGAACCATCGACGCCGCGGGCAAGGCCGACAAGGCGCGGCGCGAGATCGATGCGAAGGGCCTCATCGCACTGCCGGGGCTCATCGATATGCACTCTCACCACCGCGAGCCCGGCTTCACGCACAAGGAAGACCTCATCACCATCGGGCGGCAGTGCGCGGCCGGCGGCGTCACCGTCTCGGTGGCGATGCCGAACGTCAGTCCGCCGCCGACGACGGCGAAGAACCTGGACGACATGCTGGCGCTGTACCGCACGCGGGCGATGGTCGACTACAACGTGAACGCGTCCGGCGTCGAGATCGACGAGATCCCGAAGCTCGCCGAGCGGAAGATCCTCGCCTTCAAGATCTTCATGGTCGTCGACACCGGCCGCTCGTACCCGCACATGCCGGGGATCGGCCTGCACAAGCACGGCGAGCTGTACCAGCGGATGAAAGCCGTGAAGGCGACCGGGCTACCGCTCATGGTCCACCCGCACGATCAGGCGCTGATGGATGCGATCGAGCAGGAGTACTGGGCCCGCGGCGAGCGCGACTTCCGCGCGTACGCGAAGGCGTACGCGCACGATGACGGGGTCATCTGGGACACGGCCGTCGCGGTCCTGCTGCGGCTGCAGGAGGCGAGCGGCGTGCGGCTGCACCTGTTGCACACGCAGACGAGGCGCGTCGTCGAGATGCTGCGCGCGGCGAAGGCGGCCGGCCGCGCCGTGTCCGCCGAGGTCAATCCGTGGTGCCTCTGGCTCGGCAACGACTGGGCCACCGTCGAGCGGCTCGGGTCGTACGCGCTCTCGTACTACGTCGCGCCGCACCACTCCGAGGCCGTCTACGCCGGCTTCCGCGACGGCACCGTCGACATCATGGCCACCGATCACGCGCCGCACCTGCGCGAGGAGAAGGAGCCCGGATGGACCGACGGATGGAAGGCGCACACCGGCACGCCCTCGGAGCAGTTCTACCTCTCGCTCCTCCTCACCGACGTCGCCGCGGGCAAGCTCTCGTACGAGCGCGTCGCCGACGCGACGGCGACGCGGCCGGCGCGCCTGTTCAGCCTCTATCCGCGCAAGGGCGCGATCCGCGTCGGCGCCGACGCGGACATCGTGCTCGTCGATCCGGCGCAGCGGCGGACGATCACCGATGCCGACGTCCTCAGCAAGTGCGGCTGGACGCCGTACGCCGGACGCGAGGTCCGCGGCGTGCCCGTGTACACGTTCCTGCGCGGTCGGGCGATCTACGACGACGGTGCGCTCGCCGTCGAGCCCGGTTACGGCCGGCAGGCCGTCCGCGCCTCGTAGCGATCAGTCTGCGGGCAGGTCGTCGAGGACGCCCGCAAGTCGGGCCCGCTCGACCGCGTCGCGCCACGTCTTCGCGATGACGAACGGCTGCCAGATGCTCGCGGCGACGCGGCGGATCTCGTCGGCGCTGAAGCGCTTCGGCTCGCCGAGCGGCACCGTCGCCGCGAGCCGGCGCGCGCTCTCCTCCAGGAACAGCGACGCGGTGACGCACGTCGGCACGTCGCTCTCGGCGACGATGACGCCGTGCCCGCGCAGGAGCGCGGCGCAGCGCGCGCCGAGCGCGGCCGCGACGGCATCGCCCTGTTCGTCGCTCTTGATCAGATCCGGATCGTCATAGACCGGCACCTCCGGGCCGAAGTGGGCCGCCGCGTTGTACGCGGTGACGAGCGGCCGGCCCGCGACGGCGAAGGCGGTGGCGAAGAGCGGATGGAAATGTGCGACGCTGCCGATATCGGGACGCGCCCGGTACGCGCCGAGGTGCAGCGCCGTCTCGCTGGGCGGCTCGCCGCGGAGCGCGGCCCCGTCCGACACGCGCACGACCGCGACCTGCGCCGGCGTGACGCTGATCCGGCTCGAGCCGCGGTCGTTGATCCAGATCGCGTCGCCGTCGCGCACGCTGATGTGCCCGTGCATGTCGAAGAGGCCCGCGACGGCCAGCGCGCGGCTGGCGCGCGCGACGAGGACGTCATTGCTCACTGGGACCGGTCCAGCGGCGGAAGAGCTCGTGCTCGATGCCGAGCTGATCGAGCGTCTTCCCGACGACGTGATCCACGAGGTCGGCGATCGTCTTCGGGCGGTGGTAGAACCCCGGCGCCGCGGGCAGGATCACCGCCCCGGCCGCGGTGAGCTCGGCGAAGACGCGAAGGTGCAGCGCGTTGAGCGGCGCCTCGCGCACGACGAGGACGAGCTTGCGCCGCTCCTTCAGGTGCACGTCGGCGGCGCGCACGATGAGGTTGTCGTTGATCGAGGACGCGAGCGAGCCCGCGGTCTTCATGCTGCACGGCGCGACGACCATGCCCGCGGTGAGGAACGAGCCGCTCGCGAGCGCGGCGGCGAGATCCTTCTCCTCGTACACGACGTCGGCGAGCCGCAGCACGTCGTCGACCGCGCGGTCGGTCTCGTACGCGATGGTGGCCTTCGCGCCGGCGGACAGGATCGCGTGCGTCTCGACGTCGCGGCGCCCCCGCAGGACCTCGAGCATCCGCACGCCGTAGATCGCGCCGGAGGCGCCGCTGATGCCGACGACGATCCGGCGCGCGCCGCCCTCCATCTACGTGGGATACCCCTCCGGCGCGACGTCGCTCGTCCAGTGACCGATGTTGAGGTAGCGGCGGCGGAACCGGAGCAGCGCATCGACCTTCGTCTCGTCCACCTCGTGGGCGACGACCTCGCCGACGAAGAGCGTGTGATCGCCCGTCGCGCGTGACTCGCGCACCTCGCACCACAGCACCGCGACGCTACCGGCGACGCCGGGCGGCAGACCCTCGCGCGGCGCGTCGAGCGTCGCGATGCGCAGCGCGGCGAACTTGTCCGGAGCCGCCGAAGATCTCCCGGCCGCCATCGCGAGGTCCTGCTGCGCCGCGTGGAGGATCGACACGCTGAACGCGCGCGCGGCCTCGATGAGCCGATGCGTCCGGCTTCCCGGATGCTCCGCGATCGCGACGAGCGGCGGGACGTGCGACACGTACATCGTCGTGCTCGTCGCGCACGAGCGCTCGCCGCCGTGCGCCGCGCCGACGATGACGACCGGGTGCGGGATCTGCGAGAGCGCGGCCCTGGCGGGCGCGTAGCGGTCGACGCGCTGCGTCGAGCTCACATCCCGTCGTCGCGCGCGTCGGGCTCCGCCGCGTCGACGACGGCGTCGGGGCGCGCGGCGCGCGTGCGCGTCAGCTTCACCCGGCGTCCCGCGAGCTTCTCGCCGGTCTGGTAGTGCTCGCCGCGCACGGCGAGGTCGGCCTCGCGCTCGAGCTCCTCGTCCCACTGGCCAAGCGAGTAGCCGTACCACGGCATCTGCGGGCGAAGCGGCGGCAGTCCGAGCTCCTGCCAGATCTCGCGCGCGTGCTCCATGTACTCGCGCTTCGGCAGCGAGATCGGCGGCCACGGTTCCTTGAGGCAGGCGTTGATGAGCATGCCCGAGTCGTCGGCCGGATCGCCATGCGCGACGACGTCGCGGCCCTCGGCGGCGCTCTCGATCCCGGTGCCGCGGAACGGCGGCGCGTGCCCTTTCTCCAGATGCCGCGTGATCTCGACGTCCTGCGCCGGCCGCGAGCGGTAGCACACGGCCCACCAGATCCCGGTCGCGTCGTCGGGATCGATGTCCTCGTCGACGGCGACGCAGATCTTCCCGACGCCCTGATTGAACGACGACGCCGCGCGCAGCGCGCGCCAGATCTCCGCCTCGCGCGCGCCCTTCGCCATCTGCAGCACGACGAGCTTGCGCAGGTTCGTGAGGGGCTCGTGCATCACGACCCGTTTCACGCTGCGCACGTTGCACGCCTCGCGCAGATGGCGGGTGAAGATCGGCTCGTAGGCGACCTTCTTGATCACGCTCGACTCCGACGGCGTGACCTGGCTGATGAAGGACACCCAGATCGCGTCGCGCCGGTGCGTTACCGCGGTGATCTCGAAGAACGGATTCAGCTGCCGCGGATGCATGTACCCGTGGCTCTCG
>DASQXO010000121.1:0-4448 GCA_035639655.1 Candidatus Dormiibacterota bacterium | reverse complement strand
GCTCGCCCTCACGGCTGCCGCGGTACTCGCGGCCGGGGCGAGCTGGCCGCGCGCCGCGATCGGCGGCGCGAGCGCGGTGCTCGCGCTCGCGGCGAAGCCGACGTCCGCGCTGCCGCTCGCGGTCGTCTTCGTCTATCTGCTGCTGCGCGAGCCGCGCGTCGCGCTCCGTTCCGGGATCGCCGCCGTCGTGGCGGCGCTCGTCGTCGGCGGCGTCTCGCTCGCGCGGTTCGACGCCGCCGGCATGGTCGAGCATGTCGTGCGCCGCAACGCGCTCGCGATTGACGTCGGTCAGTTGCCCTCGCTGCTCCTCGTGGCGCTGCTCTCGCTCGGCGCGTTCGCGGTCGCCGGCGCGTTCACGCCCGATCGACGCATCCGCGCGTACATCGCGGGGGCGGCGCTCGTCGTCCTTCTCGGCGCGCGCGAGGGCGCGACGATCAACTACCTGCTCGACCTCGCCGCGGCGTCGTCCCTCGGGCTCGCGACGATGGCGCGGCGCGCGACGAGCGCGCTCCTGCCGCTCGCGCTCACGGCGCAGGTCCTTATCGGCGCGGCGCTGTTCCGTCCGCTCGACGCGGCCGCGACCGTTGGCGCGTGGGGCGATCCCGCGCGTGTCGCGGCGGCGGCCGATCTCGCGCGGACGTCGCCGCACCTTGTGGAGGACAGCGGCGTTCTCGTCGCGAACGGCATCGATCCGGTGATCGACGATCTCTTCCTGTGGTCGCGACTCGTCGCCGCCGGCGCGCGGGTGGACGACCTGACGGCGCGCGTGCGCGCGGGAGGGGAGTTCGCCACCGTCATCGCGGAGGTCCCACTCGAGCTGCTCGACGCGGCGCCCGGGTTCGAGCGGCAGCGTTGGTGGCCCGAGCTCGTGCGCGGCGTGCTCGACGGGTATCAGCTCGAGTCGGCCCGCCCGCACAGCTATCGCTACGGAACGCGCCGCGTCATCGTGGCCGGCGATTGATGCGCCCGCTCGCCGCGATCGCCGCGGCGGCGGCGCTGTGGAATCTCGTGCAGTGGCTTGCGATCGTCGCGCGCGGCGTGCCGATCGGCTACGGCGAGGGCGCCGTCGTGCACGCCGGTCAGATCCTCGCGCGGGGCGGCGATCCGTACGCCATCGACCCGAGCCGTTTCGTGAGCGCGAATTACCCGCCGCTCGGCTACGTCGCCGTCGCGCTCGGACTGCCGCTCGGTCCGTTCACCGGGCTGCGTCTCGCGAATGTCGTCGCGGCGTGCGCGATCGCCGCTCTCGCGGCATGGCTCGCGCGACGTTCGCCGTGGCGCGCGCTCGCGCTCGGCGCGTCGTTCCTCGCGCTCTATCCCGTCGGCGCCTGGACGCCCGGCGATCGCGTCGATCTCCTCGCGGTCGCGCTCGCGGGCGCCGCGATCGTGTCCTTGATCGCGGCGCGCAACGTGACGCTCTTCGCGATCCTCGGCGGGCTCGCGATCGCGGCGAAGCCGACGGCGGTGGTTCCGCTCGCGGCCGTGCTCGCGTACCTCGTCTGGCGCGAGCGCGCTCGTGGGGCGCAGGCCACGGTCGCGCTCGCGATCGCCATCCTCGCCGCGGGCGCCGTCATCCTGCTGCGGTTCGATCCCCGCGGCGTGTACCAGCACCTGGTCGTCTACAACGCGTTCCCGTACGACTTCCGCAATCCGCCGCTGCTGCTCGTGCTTGCGGTCCTGCTGCTCGGCGGCTACGTCCTGCTCGCGCTGCGCCTTGCCGAGCCGGCGCTGCGCGCGTACGTCGCCGGCGCGGTGCTCGTCGTGCTGCTCGCCGGACACGAGGGCGCGACGATCAACTACCTCCTCGATCTCGCGGCCGCGTCGTGCCTCGCGCTCGCGGCGTCGGCGCGGGCGTGGCCGGCGTGGGGCGCGCCCGTTCTCGCCGGGCAGCTCGGCGCGACGCTGCTCCTCACCGTCGTGGGGCCGTTCGCGCCGCCGTCGCTCGATGCGCTCGCGGCGCGGGCGTCGATCGCGCGCGACATGCCGGCGGGCGCGGCGTACTACGCGGAGGACAGCGCCGTGCTCGTCGCCGCCGGGATCGAGCCGATCGTCGACGACTCGTTCGTGTGGGCGCGCGTCGTCGAGCTCGGGGGACGTGCCGACGACGTGACGCCGCGCGTCGCCTCGCGGTCCTTCGCGGCGATCTTCTCCGACGTTCCGCTCGACGATCTCGAGCGCGCCTCGGAGCTGGAGCGACTGCGGTGGCCCGCGGAGCTCGCGCGCACCGTGCTCACGCACTACACGCTCGATCGTTCCATCCGCGGCGGATATCGGTATGTCCCGCGTCGCTGACGCCTGCTACGATCTCGTCTGTCCGTGGATCTGTTCCTCTTTGCCCAGATCGTCATCAGCATCGCTGTCGCGTGTGCGATCCTCCTCCAGGCGCGCGGGACGGGTCTCTCGTCCACGTTCGGTGGTGAATCCACCGCGTACCGCAGTCGCCGCGGGCTCGAGCGCACGCTGTTCCGGCTCACGATCGTCCTCGCGACCGTGTTCGTGGTCATTTCGCTCGTGAGCGTGGCGCGGCAACCGACCGGCGCCTAGCGTTGCGGTCCCGCGACAAGTTCATCGTCGTCCTCCTCATCGGCGTGGTGGCGGCCGCGACGATCGCCGCGTTCGCGAGCGCGAACAGCGCGAACAGCGCGCCGGCCGCGAACGGCGGTACGTACAGCGAGGGCGTGGTCTCGCCCGCGCCGCCGCAGACCTTCGATCCGCTCTTCGCCGCGACGCAGGCCGAGCGCGACGTCAGCGCGCTCCTGTTCAGCGGCCTCACGCGATTCGATCAGCGCGGCATCGTCGTCCGCGATCTCGCGACCGATTTCTCGTCGAGCGAAGACGGGAAGACCTGGACGTTCACGATCCGCTCCGACGCGCGGTGGCACGACGGCGCTCCGGTGAGCGCGGAGGACGTCCTCTACACGGTCGGCGTCGCGCAGGATCCGTCGTATCGCGGACCGTACGCCGGCACGTTCGCCGGCGCGAAGGTCGAGGCGCTCGACGAGCGGACGGTCCGCTTCACGTTGCCCGACGTGTTCGCGCCGTTCCTCGAGGCGAGCACGATGCCGCTCCTGCCCGCGCACCTGCTCCGTGACGTCGCGGCCGCGGCGCTCGCGCGCGACTCGTTCAACACCCGGCCGATCGGCACCGGGCCGTTCCGCTTCGACTCGATCGACGAGACGCGGATCACGCTCGTGCGGAACGACGCGTACTACCGGGACGCCCCCGAGCGAACGCGGCCGTACCTGGACAAGCTCGTGCTTCGACTCTTCCCCGACGCGAACGCGGCGGTGCAAGCGCTGGCGCGGGGAGAGGTCCAGGGGATGGGCGGGCTCTCGACGGACGACGCCGATCGCGTGAAGCGCGTCCGCGACGTCGCCGTGAGCTACTTCCCGTCGGATGAGGTCACGGTGCTGTACTTCAACCTCGCGCCGGACCATCCCACCTTCCGCGACCGGGTGGTGCGGCTGGCGATTGCGAGCGCGATCAACCGGCAGCGGATGGTGCAGCTCGTCACCGGTGGGCACGCGTCGATCTCGGACGAGCCGGTGTCGCCGTCGTCGTGGGCCTACGTGAGCACGAGCGATCTGCGGCCGCGCCGGTACATGCCGAACGACGCGATCACTCTGCTGCAGGAGGCGGACTGGGTGGACCACGACGGTGACGGCGTGCGCGACAAGAACGGCGTGGCGTTGCGCTTCTCGCTGGTGACGAACGACGACCCGGCTCGCGTCGCGACGGTGCAGCAGATCGCGACCGATCTCGACGCGATCGGCATGGACGTGCGGATCGACGTCGTGTCGTTCAGGGAGCTCGTGGGGACGCGCGCCCGAGAGCGGGCGTTCGACGCGATGGTCCTCACCGTAAGCACGGGGATGGACCCCGACCCGTATACGTTCTGGCACTCCTCACAGGCGAAGGACCCCGGGCTGAACTTCACGAGCTACGCGACGCTCGCGATGGATCGGGCGCTCGAGCAGGCGCGTCGCACGCTCGACACCGCGCAGCGTCGCCAGCTCTACGAGCAGGTCTTCACGCAGCTGCGTGACGATGCGCCCGCGGTGTACCTGTACTTCGCCGACTACGTGTATGCGGTCGATCGCTCGGTCCGCGGCGTGCGGATCGCGCCGCTCAGCGATCCGTCCGGGCGGTTTTGGAGCGTCGACGACTGGTACGTCAGGACGGTCGCGCAGGAGTGATAGAGCGGTACAATTGAGATCCGCGCCGAAGTGGCGGAATTTGGCTATACGCGCACGGTTCAGGGCCGTGTGGCCGAAAGGCCATGAGGGTTCAAGTCCCTCCTTCGGCACAGTTAGTTCGCAGATACGCATCCCAAATCTTCCGTTTCCGTTCGAGTCTGCGACCTTCACTGTCGTGATAGAGCGCCAGCAGAAGCGTCGTCGAATCGCGTTTTCCGTATCCGAGCCAGTAGAGGCCGCGCGTCCTGGTCT
>DASQXO010000120.1:0-9267 GCA_035639655.1 Candidatus Dormiibacterota bacterium | reverse complement strand
GATCGCCATCGGCGCGCTCAGGAGCGTCACGAGGGCGCCGCCGATGCTCGGGCCTGCCGCCTGCGCCGTGACGATGGCCGCCTGCAGTTTCGCGTTCGCTTCGACCAATTGCGCACGCGGCACGACGGAGGGCAAGTAGGCACCGGATGCGATCTCGAAGAGAACGTTGAGCGAGCCGCCGATGAGCGCGACCAGGTAGAGCTGCGGCAGACTGAGCACGCCGAACACATACGCGACCGGCACGGACGCAAGCACGCCGGCCCGGCTGAAGTCCGCGGCGACCATCACCGGACGCCGCTGCACACGATCGAGCCAGATACCGGCCGCGATCCCGAGGGCAAGATTCGGGACCGTTGCTGCCGTCGCTAACGCCGCGACCTCGAATGCGCTCGCGTGAAGCACGAGGATCGCCGTCAGCGGGAGCGCAAGGAGAGTCACCTGAGTGCCCGCAGCACTGATCCCTGCGGCGGTCCACAGCCGCACAAAATCGTGGTGCCGCCAGAGTCCCGCCGGCCGCCATGCACGGACTTTCTTCGCGAACTCGATACCAGTCATGCAGGCGCGCCGTCCGCAGCGACAAGGCCCCAGCGGCCGCAGCGAAAGCCCGAACTGAGCGTCGCGATCCGCACCACATTCATCTTCGTGAGAGCCGCCCAGACGCCGACGATGCGGACATCGAGTAAGAGGCGGCTCCGCAGCGAGCGGCGCTTATGGCTGCCGCCACGAGGGTCGCCTGTATCAAGTACGCGACATCGCCGACGTCGAACGGTATCCGAATCCGCGATGGCGGGATCGTCATCGTGCGACCGCGAGCCACGACAGCGCCGTTGCCCGCAGTCGACTGTTCGATACTGCGGTCCCGACCGGATTCGAACCGGCGATCTCGTCCTTGACAGGGACGTATGCTAGGCCGCTGCACCACGGGACCGGGTTTGAGGCGATCCGCCCGCCGCCTCGTTACAGATTCTACCCGGTACGTTCCCGCGAAAGAAAAAGGCGGCGAGTGCGCTTCCTTTCACTCGCCGCCCTGCCGGTGTGGCCGAGGTCTCAAATCGCCGCTGGCAGCGGCCGTTTCGCGATGAGCTCCTGCGCCAGACGGGCGATGCGCGACAGACCCAGCAGCGTGAAGTCGAGTCCCGCCTCTCTCAGCTCCTCATAGCCCATGTCGCGGAAGAGGCGACGACCCGCGACGTAGCACATTTCGTCATAGAGCGTCGGCCAGGGGACGGGCCGACGCTCGAAACAGAAGAGGACGAAGTCGCGTAGCGTGTTCTCCCCAACCTCGGACATCCCTCAAACCATCCCCTCGCCATCAGAACGCGCGGCATCATCCGGCGTGACACGCGCGGGCTCAACAAAGTCGTCCACGAACTTCTCCACCGACTTGTCCACACTGCGCGCGCGCTCCCGTGCGTCGGTTATCCACAGTCAGCGTCGCGGACGATCGCTGAAGCGGCGTCGGCGATCCGCATCGCGCGATGTTGCGGGCTCGATCGCGGCATCGCCGTGCCGCGAACGGACCGCGTCGATCGCCGCGTTCAAACGCTCGCGACGCTCGTCGCCGAACAGCGATAGCTGACGGCCGCGGTCGGCATGCTCGAGCGCCGAGACGGAGACGCCGACCAGCCGCACCGCGCGCCGATCCGCGGTGCGCTCGTGCCGGAAGAGGTCGCGCGCCGCCGCGAAGATGCGACGCGCGTCATCGGTCGCCTCATCGAACGTGCGCTGACGCGTGAGCGTCTCGAAGGGCGCAAGGCGAAGCTTCAACGTGACGCAGCGGCCGCGGCCTCCCGCCGCGCGCAGCCGCGAGGCGACCGACTCGGTGAGGTGGAGGAGCGTCGCCTCGACGCGCGCGTCGTCCTCCTCGTCCACGTCGAAGGTGCGCTCGTGTCCCACGGACTTCGCCGCCTCGCGTGCGACGACGACGTCCGGGTCGAGCCCCTGCGCGCGTTCCCACAGCGCTCGGCCGAACGCGCCGAAATGGGATTCCAGCTGCCGCACCTCGAGGCGGGCGAGGTCGCCGATGGTGCGCAGCCCCCAGGCCGCGAGCGTCTCGCGCGTCCGCTCGCCCACGCCCCACAGGCGGCGGACGTCGAGCGGCGCGAGGAACTCGGCCTCGCCGCCGCGCGGGACGACGACGAATCCATCGGGCTTGCCGAGATCGGATGCGACCTTGGCGCAGAGCTTGTTCGATGCGACGCCGACGGAGAGCACGAGGCCGAGGCCTTCGCGCACGCGCGTCTTCAGCGCGCGGCCGATCGCTTCGGCGCTGCCGAAGAGGGCCTCGGATTCGGTGACGTCGAGGAACGCCTCGTCCAGCGAGATCGGCTGGACGAGCGGGGTGTACTCGTCGAAGAGCGCCATGACGCGATCGCTCAGCTCGCCGTAGCGCTCGTGGTTTCCTGGGACGAAGATCCCCTGCGGGCAGAGGCGCCCCGCCTCGCGCAGCGGCATCGCCGAGTGCACGCCGAACACGCGCGCCTCGTAGGATGCGGCGGCGACGACGCCGCGCTCATTGGGACGGCCGCCGACGATCACCGGTTTGCCGCGCCACTCGGGATGGTCGAGCTGCTCGACCGACGCGTAGAACGCGTCCAGGTCGCAGTGCAGGATCGCGCGGGGATCGCTCACGCGACGCGCGCGCCGTGCGTTCGCGCCTCCGGCGCGACGAACCGCGCCAGACGTTCGGCCTCGGCGATCGCCTCGGCGCGATCGCGCGCCGCCAGCTTCGCGAACGGACGGATGCGCACGATCGCGTCCGTCTTCGTCCGCTCGAGCGACCACGTCCCGGCGACCATGCCGTCGACGAGGATCGTCGCCTCGATGATCCCGTTCTTCGCGTAGATCGCCGGCCGATGCGCCGGCGCGACGATGCGGTCGCGATGCTGATACGCGATGAGCGCCTCGTCGTAGCGCGGCAGCAGCCGCACCGGGGCCTGCACGTCCTCGGCGGGACGCGGCGAGCGCGGAAGGTCGAACAGGGCGCGACCCTCCTCATCGACGAATGCGCGGAGCGACGGTCGCAGCCGCTCGAGCACGGGGCGCATGCGCGCCGGAACCTGGCCGGCGAACTTGGCGATGTCCGCGAGGCTGACCGGTCCGAACGCCGCGACGCACCGGCGCACGAGCAGCTCGAGCGCATCGTCGTCGGACGGTCGACGCCGGTTCGGAATCCAGTGGCGCGCGGCGACGTACGGCGCATCGGTGCCGCCGTAGTCCCAGCGGCCGCCCGGCGGAGCGGAGACGAGGTCGGCGTGCGCGCTCACGAAGCGCCAGATGAGCCAGCGGTACGGCCCGCCGAGGTTCGGGACACGCTTCGTGATGTGCGCGAGCACCTCTTCTTTCGCGCGAGGCTCGCGCGCGAAGGCGATCGCGAGCCGCGCGACGTCGCCGGGTTCGACGCCGCGGCCGATCTGCAGGCGATTCCACGCGCCGCGCTGGAGGTCCTGCGTCGCCACGGCGTAGGCGTAGAAGTCGCGAGCGCTGACGAGGTGCAGCGTGCCGCGCATCAGCCGCGCGCGGATGACGCGGTGGTCCTCGAGCGCCGACCACAGCGTCTCGCGACGGAACCCGACGAGCCGCGACCACAACGAGAGGTACGGCGACGGCGCCCACTGCGCCTGCAGCGCGGCGAGGCGTTCGATCGCGGTGACCACGTCGAGTCGCGCACGCTCGAGCAGCAGCTGCCGCGCGAGCGTGGCGCGGTTGAGTCGGCGCGCGCTGAGCTGCGGCGCGGTCGCGGCGGCGCCACTCATGCGCGCACGCCGTGCGCCGCCGCCTCGGGCGCGTAGAACCGAGCGAGGCGTTCGCCCTCGTCGATGAGCGCCGTGCGATCGGCGCGCGCGAGCGGGCGGAACGGCAGGAGCTCCAGGATCGCCTCGCGGGGCGTAGAGCTGATGCGCCAGCGGCCGGCGACGAACCCGTCGACGAGGAACGTCGGCCACACCTCCGCGGAGAAGATGACCTGCTTGCGGAAGGCCTCGGGGAGGATGCGCGTCCGCTCCGGCGCGGCGTGCCCGAGGATCGCCGCGTCGAAGCGCGCGAGAAACCGGGCCGGCGCGGCGCGCTCGGCCGGCGGGCGGGGCGCATCCCCGAGGTCGAAGAGCTCGCGTCCGCGTTCGTCGGTGAACCGCACGAGACCCGGCAGGCGCGCGAGCGCGGCGCGCACGTGCGGGACGCGCACGCTGCTCCAGGTCGCGATGTCCTGCACCGTCGCCGGACCGAACGCGCCGAGGTGGCGCCGCACGACGAGGTCGTACGCCGCCTCCGCGGACGGCGGCCTGCGCAGCGCCGCCGGAGCGGCGACGAACCGCGCGAGCTTGCGGTGGTCCCAGTGCGCGCCGGCCGGTTCCCAGATGAGGCCGCTCGTGGCAACGGCCGCCCAGAGCAGCCAGTTGCGCAGCCGTTCGTCCGTCGCGTGAGCCGGCATGTGCTCCGCGATGTGCGCGCGGATCTCGTCGCGCGTTCTGGGGATGCGCGTCGCGAAGCGCACGACACGCGCGTGCACCTCGGCCAGATCGTCGTACGCGGGACCGCCGGGCGGTCGCCACGCGCCGAACCGCCCCTCGAGCGTGGCGAGCGAGTACGCCGCGTATTCACGAGCCGACACGAGGTGCAGGGTCGCGCGCATGAGCGTGCCCTTCACGACGTCGCCGCGATCGATCGCCGTCTCGAGCTGCTCGCGGGTGAAGCCGGCGATCCGCGACCACAGCGCGACGTACGGCGAGGGCGCCCACTGCGCCTGCAGCCCGCCGAGCTGCTCGACCGCCGTCGCGACGGGCACCCGAGTCCGCTCGAGCAACATCTGCCGCGCCAGCAGCGCCCGGTTGAGGTCGCGCAGCGTCAGCGTCCGAACGTCAGCGGTGGATCGCGCGGGCATGGCGCGGATGCTAGGAGAGCCGTCTGATTACGCCGACGACTTTTCCCTGGATCTTCACATCGCGCGCGTAGATCGGGCCCATCGTGCTGTTCGCGGGCTGCAGCCGCACGCGGTCCCGCTCTCGATAGAAACGCTTCAACGTCGCGGTGTTGTCCTCGAGCAGCGCGACGACGATGTCGCCGTCACGGGCGGTGTGCTGCGGCTGGATCACGACGAAGTCCCCGTCATCGATGAGGTCCTCGATCATCGACTTGCCCCGCACCTTGAGGACGAAGGTGTCCTCGTTGCGCGCCCACTCCGACGGGATCGAGAGCGTCTCCTCATGCTCTTCGTACGCGTAGATCGGCTGGCCGGCGGCGATCTCCCCGACGATCGGCGCGGGGATCGACCGGAGCTGCCGCGCGCCGGGAATGGTGAGCGCGCGCGAGCGCGTCGGCTGGCGCGTGAGACGCCCCTCCTTCTGGAGCCGGAGGAGGTGGTGGTGGACCGCCGAGGTCGACGCGAGGCCGACCGCGGAGGCGATCTCGCGTACCGACGGGGGATAGCCCCGCTCGGCCACGGTCCGCTCGATGTACGCGAGGATGCGGTCCCCGCGCGGCTGGTCGCGAGATGCCTTCGGTCGCACTGTGGCGAACACTCTAGCGAACAAATGTTCTGTCTGTCAAGCCCTGCGAGACTCAACCGCGGTGGACCCGCAGCTGCGCGACCTGCTCGTGTTCTACGGGTATCGAGCGCTGTGGTCGACCGTCGTCGCCCTCGCGGCGATCCTGCTCGCGCGGTCGGTGCGCCGCGCGACGATGCGCGTCCTCGAGCGGCGTCGCGCGCACTCGAACGCGGTGATCCTGCTCGGCAATCTGGGGCAGCTCGCCATCCTCACGATCGGACTCCTCGTCATCCTCGCGATCTTCACCGGACCGAATTTCGGCGCGATCCTCACCTCGTTCAGCATCCTCGGCCTCGTCATCGGCCTATCGCTGCAGGACATCCTGAAGAACTTCTTCGCCGGGATCTGGATCCTCGTGGAGCGGCCGTTCCGCATCGGCGACACGATCCAAGTCGAGGCGCATACGGGCGTCGTCGAACAGATCACGTTCCGCACGACGATGCTGCGTACGCCTGACGGCCGTCAGGTCGTCCTGCCGAACAACACGCTCATGACCACGCCCGTCGTGAACCACACCGCGTACCCCGTTCGGCGCGGCGAGCTCGCGCTCGTGCTCCCGGAGGGCGAGGTGACCGGCGACGTCGTCGGCACGGTCCGTGCCGCGCTCTCGAGCGTGTCGCTCGTCTCGCAGGATCCCGCGCCGCGCGTCGAGCTCAATGGTGCCGCAGACGGACGCATCCGCTTCGGCGTCACGTACTGGGCGCCCGACGTCGATGCCGCGAAGAGCGAGGCGCTCGCCGCGCTCCGGGCCCGCTTCCCGAAGGCGGAGGTGCGCGGTGCCTAGGCGCACGGGCTCGCGAAATCCGAAGGAGATGTTCGATCTCGTCCGCAAGCTGCCGATGTACGCCCGGCTGGTGTGGGCGCTCTTGCGCGATCCGCGCGTGCCGGCGACGCGCAAAGGCCTCCTCGTGCTCCTCGCCGGTTACCTCGTGAACCCGATCGACATCATCCCCGATTTCATCCCGGTGATCGGACAGCTCGACGACATCGCCGTCACGCTCCTCGTCCTTGATCTGTTCATCCGCAGCGCACCCAAGGAGGTCGTCGACGAGCACCTCGCCCGGATCGCGCGGAACGAGGATGACCTCCGACACGACCTCGAACAGGCCGAGCGTCTGCTCGGCAGTACGTACACGAAGGTCCGCGATAATCTGCAGGGGATCCTGGTCAAGGGCGGCACGCGGTTCCGCTCTCCGAACGACGCCGCACGCGGGCTGCAGACGTGGGAGGAAGACAAGGACTGATGGGCGACGAGAAGAGCGATGGCCTGTTCGGCGCCATCGAGGCGGTCCTCGCAGTGGTCGGCGCGCTGACCGTACTCGGGCTCCTCGCGATCGTGGCGTCCGTGCTCGCGTGGGAGTGGGAGCTCCGCAAGAGCGAGCGCGAGACGCGTCAGGCCGAGCCCGCCGAAGAGCCCGCGTAGTTGCGCGTCATCCTCCGCAAGGAGGTGCAGGGCGTCGGCAAGACCGGCGACGTCAAGGACGTCGCCGACGGATACGCGACGAACTACCTCCTCCCGCGCGGTCTTGCCGTCGCTGCGTCGGACGCGGCGCTGCGCGCGGTCGCGCGGCAGCAGGACTCCGCTCGATCGCGTGCGGAGCGCGAGCGTGCCGAGATGCGCGAGCAGGCGCGGCGCATCGGCGAGACGCGACTGTCCTTCGCGCTGAAGACCGGAGCACAGGGAAAAGTCTTCGGCTCAGTGACGAACCGCGACATCGCCGACGCGCTCGCCGCGCGTGGCATCGTGCTCGATCGCGCGAAGATCCATCTCGCCGAGCCGATCCGGACGCTCGGCACGCACCGGGTGGAGGCGCGGCTGCTGCCGGACGTTCGCGCGGAGATCGTCGTCGAGGTCACCGGGTCCTGATCCGTTGAGCGATCTCGAGACGCTCCAGCGTCGAGCTGAGGCCGAGGGCCGCCGCTCGGTCGTTGCCGCGATCATCTTCGACGAACGGGGCCGCGCCTTCGTGCACCGCCGTGGACCGGATCGGCGGTTCCTCCCCGGTTGCTGGGACCTTGTCGGCGGACACGTCGACCGCGGCGAGACGCTCCTCGGCGCGCTGGCGCGAGAGATCCATGAGGAGACCGGCTGGTGGCTGCGCGGTGAGCCCCGACTCCTGCACGTCGAGGACTGGGAGACGCCGGGACCGACGGGACCGGATAAGCGCCGCGAGTTCGACTTCGTCGTCGAGGTCGACGGAGACCTCCGTAGTCCCGTCCTCGAGCGCCCGAAGCAAGTCGAATTCCGGTGGATCAGCGCCGCGGAGACCGCGCTCCTCGACGAGAACCGCAACGCGGACGATGGCTACGTGCGCGCGATCATCGAGCTCGCATTCGGCCTCCGCGCGGAACGCTCCTCGACGTGACGGGTGATCGAAGCAGATCGACCGGCAAGCCTTCAGAGCCAGGAATCGAAGAGGAGCTGATTCGCGCGTTCCTCGTCACGGCCGCGCTTCATCCGCAGGCGTGACTGGTCGGCGCGGAAGCCCTCGCGGCGCAAGACCTCCTGGGCCTTCACGCGTCGTCCGGCGACGCGGATCCACACGTGCGCGAGCTGACGCTCCAGCGCGAGCGTCCGCAGCCCGCGGAGGAGCGCGGCCGTCGCGCGCGTTCCGCCGCGCCGGCTGACGGCCGCGATCGGCACGGCGAGCCCGTCGGCGCGCAGGAGCGGCGTCCAGTGCGCGACCGCGAAGCCGACGATGCCGCGTCGATCGTGGACCAGGACGGTATCGCCGATCTCGCTCTCGAGCGCCGCGCTCAGCTCGACGGTGGGATCGAGGCCCTGCACGTTCTCGCCGGCGATGCGCTTCGCGTGTCGCAGCGCCGCCTCGCGATCGCCGAGCGCGAGCTCGCCGAGGCGCTCGACCCCGAAGCCCCGCGGCATCGCCACGGCCGTCGCGTCCGCGACGAAGGCGACGCCGACGGAGAGTGGGAGGTAGCCCATCTTCGTGTAGAGGTGCACGAGCTGCGGCGCATCGCCGATGCATTCGAGGCCCCACAACCGCACGCGCCCGCGCCGCCAGCGGGCGTGGACGGCGTCGATGAGGCGTTGCGCGATGCCGAGGCCCTGCGCCTCGGGCGCGACGGCGATCGGCCCGAAGTAGGCGACGCTGCCCCAGCGCACGCTGAAGACGCATCCGACGACGCGCCCGCCGCGCAGCGCGACGAACGCGCCCTGCGGCTCCTTCTGGAAGCGCACGGTCGCGAGCCGCGGACCGAACGGCGGCCCCGCGAGCCGACCGGTGCGCTGCCGCACGGCCTCGCCGAACGCGCGTTGCAGCAGCTCCTGCGCGGCGAGGACATCCGGTAGCGCCATCTCGCGGATGACGGTGTCGGTGTCCACGCCGGCGAAGTATCGAGGGGTTAGGACGGCGATGTCGTCAGCTCGCGGAACCGCGTGTACTCGTAGTCGAAGTACAGCTGGAAGTCTCCCGTCGGACCGTGGCGGTGCTTCGCCACACGCACGTCGAGGATCGGGTTGATCGGCTCGCCGGCGCGCGCGCGATCGCGTTTCCAGAGGAAGATGACGACGTCGGCATCGGCCTCGATTTGCCCACTGTCGCGCAAATCTGACAGTTTCGGCTCGCCGCCGGTGCGTCGTTCGATCTGACGTGACAGCTGCGACAGTACAACGACAGGCACTTCGAGTTCTCTTGCGACAGCTTTCAGTCCCCGAGTGATCGACCCGATTTCCTGCACGCGATTCTCTTCATCGCCCGACAGG
>DASQXO010000119.1:0-20746 GCA_035639655.1 Candidatus Dormiibacterota bacterium | reverse complement strand
CGGCCGCTTGGCCTCACCGACTGCATCAACGCCGGCAATCCGGACCGGCCGCACGGCGCGTGGCAGCTGACGCAAACGATCGAGGGTCTCGCCGACGCCGCCGGTGCGCTCGCATTGCCCTTTGTGTCGGGCAACGTCTCGCTGTACAACGCGGCGGGGGGACGCGACATCCTCGCCACCGCCGTGGTCGGTGCGGTCGGCCGTCTCGACGACGTCGCCCGCGCTGTCCCCGCGGGCATCGGCGGCGACGGCGCCACGCTCGTGGTGCTCGGCGGCGCCGACCTCGATCTCGCGCGCGAGCGCCGCCTGCACGATGCGGTGCTCGAGCTCGCCGCGCGCGGATGGATCGATGCGGCCCACGACGTCGGCGCGGGCGGCATCGCGACCGCGATCGCGGAGATGGCGATCCGCGGGCGGCGGGGCGCGCAGGTGTCCGCCGGCGGCGCCGACGTCTTCGCTCGCGCGCTCGGCAGCATCGTCGTCGCGACGCGCGAGCCCGAGCGCGTGCTCGAGCGATGCTCCCGCGACGCCGTTCCGGCGGCGATAATCGGAACGGTGCGCGGCGATCGTCTCGTCATCGACGGCGTCCTCGACGTGGCGATCGCCGACTGCGAGCGCGAGTACCGCGCCGGACTCCCGCGCGCGCTGGGTCTCGCCGAATGACGCGCGCCGCGATCCCCGCGAACACGCGGCTCGTCGCCGAGGAATGCGGCGTCGCGGGCATCTGGATGCCGCCCGGCACCGCCACCGTCGAGCCGGCCCGACTCGCGTTCTTCGCGCTCTACGCGCTGCAGCATCGCGGTCAGGAGTCCGCCGGACTCGCGTCGGGCGACGGCGCGCAGGTCCGCGTCATCAAACGCATGGGCCTCGTCGGCCAGGCCTTCACCGAGCCCGATCTCGGGCAGCTCGTCGGCAACGTCGCGATGGGGCACACGCGGTATTCGACGACGGGGAGCTCGCGGATCGAGAACGCGCAGCCGATGGTCGTGCACGATCCGGCGCTCGGGTCGCTCGCGGTCGGACACAACGGCAACCTCATCAACGCGCGCGAGCTCCGCGCCGAGCTCGCGGACCGCGGGGCGATCTTCGAGACGACGAGCGACAGTGAGGTCCTCCTCAAGGTCATCGAGCACGCGCCGGGCGCGACGTGGGACGAGCGGATCACGACCGCGCTGCCGCACCTTCAGGGCGCGTGGTCGCTCGTGTTCATGAGCGCGCGCGCGATCTACGCGGCGCGCGATCCGCTCGGGGTGCGTCCGCTCGTGCTCGGACGGCGCGGCCCCGCCTGGATCGTCGCGAGCGAGACCTGCGCGCTCGAGACGATCGGCGCGTCGTTCGTGCGCGAGGTGCAGCCCGGCGAGGTCCTCCGGCTCGACGGCGACGGCGCGACGGTGATCGCCGAGGCCGGTGCGGACCGCCGCGCGCTCTGCGTGTTCGAGTACGTGTACCTCGCGGCGGCGTCGCCGCGCATGGGCGAGATCCTCGCCGAGGAGCACCCCATCGACGCGGACGTCGTCATCCCGGTCCCCGACAGCGCGATCCCGAGCGCGATCGGCTTCGCGCGCCGGAGCGGCGTCGAGTTCCGCGAGGGCCTCATCAAGAACCGCTACATCGGGCGGACCTTCATCCAGCCGAGCCAGGAGCTGCGCGAGCACAACGTCGCCTTGAAGTACAACACGCTCGGCGACGTCCTCAACGGCAAGCGCGTCGTGGTCGTCGACGATTCCATCGTCCGCGGATCGACGAGCGAACCGATCGTGCGCCTCTTGCGGCGCGCAGGCGCGACCGAGGTGCACATGCGGATCTGCTCGCCGCCGATCCAGCATCCGTGCTACTTCGGGATCGACATGGCGCGACGCGGCGAGCTCATCGCCGCGCACAAGAGCGTCGAGGAGATCCGCGCGCACATCGGCGCCGACACGCTCGGCTACCTCTCCCTCGACGGACTCGTCCGCGCGACCGGCGGCACGGCGAACGACTTCTGCTCGGCGTGCTTCACCGGCGCGTACCCCATCCCGATCCAGCTCGAGCTCGACAAGACGTCGCTCGAAGTCGAGGTCCGGTCCCCCGTACGCAGCGGCTAGCTGAGGTCGTCGAGCGCTCGACGCTCGTTCGCCGCGCGCCCTGCGGCGGTCCCGGATGTTGGGCTGGCGCGCCCTCGGTTGCGGTCGCGGGAGGGCGCATGCTCCTCTCGTATCGGCTGCGCTCGCCCGAGCGGCGCGGCTTCGAGACGCGTCTCGCGGCGAGCGAGGACGGCCTGTCGTTCCGCGACGTCTGGGCCGCGACGAAGGACGACCTCGCCGCCGAGTCGATCGAGCGCTGCGCGATCGTCGCGCTCGACGGCCGCGTTCGTCTATACGTGTCGTTCGTCGACCGCGTCGACCGCCACTGGCGCATCGCGACGCTCGAGGCCGCGCGCGTCGAAGATATCGACCCCGGGGAGCGGCGCGTTGCGCTCACGGCCGCCGAGGCCGGCTCGGTCGGCGTCAAGGATCCGGTCGTGGTCCGGCGCCGCGACGAGTGGCTGATGTTCGTCAGCACGACCTCGGCGATCCCGGACGAGGATGCGCTCCACGCCGAGGGCGATGCGTTCAACACCGGCCGCGTGCGGTCGCTCACCGGCCTCGCGACAAGCCGCGACGGCATCGCCTGGCGCTACGCCGGCGTCGTGCTGCGTCCAACGGATGACGCCTGGGACGCGTTCGAGTCGCGGCTCACCGCGGTGCTCGAGGTCGGCGGGCGATTCGTCGGCGTCTACGACGGCGCTCGGACGGTGGCCGGCAACTACGAGGAGCGCACCGGCATCGCGACGAGCGCCGACCTCGTCCGGTGGGAGCGCCGGACGCCCGACGCGCCCGCACTCGAGGCCCCGGGCGGCGGGGCGTTCCGCTACGTCGCGGCGACGCCCGACGCGAGCCGGATCTACTTCGAGATCGCGGCCGAGGACGGATCGCACGAGCTCCGGACCGCGCCGCTCCGGATCGAGGCGCTCGCGCGTTACCTCGATCGATGAACGCGACCTCGCCCGAGTTCGGCGGCGCGCTACGCTCCCCGTCGATGGCGAGGGGGATCAGCTACCGCGACGCAGGCGTGAACATCCGCGTCGCCGAGGACGCCCTCGCGAAGATCAAGCGTCACGTCGAGCGCACCCGGCGTCCCGAGGTCATCGGCGACATCGGCGGCTTCGGCGGACTGTTCCGGCTTGCGGGCCTCGCCGATGCGGTCCTCGTCGCGAGCACCGACGGCGTGGGCACGAAGCTTCGGCTCGCCGACCTCCTCGACTCGCACGACACGATCGGGCAGGACCTGGTCAATCACTGCGTCAACGACGTCGCCGTAATGGGCGCCGAGCCGCTCTTCTTTCTCGATTACTTCGCCACGGGGAAGCTCGACGCCGAGCGGTTCGAGCGCGTCGTCGCGGGCATGGCGCTCGCGTGCCGCGAGAACGGCATGGCGCTCCTCGGCGGCGAGACGGCCGAGATGCCCGGCTTCTACGTCGACGGCGAGTACGACATCGCCGGCTTCATCGTCGGCGCCTGCGAGCGAACCGCGCTCCTGCGACCCGACGACGCGCGCGAGGGCGACGTGCTCGTCGGCGTGCCGAGCAGCGGCCTGCACACGAACGGCTACTCGCTCGCGCGCGCCTGTGTCGCGCGCGAGGCGGCCCGCAGCGGACGCGACCCGCGCGAGCTCTACCGCACTCCGTACGACGAGCTCGGTGGCACGCCGCTCGGCGCTGCGCTGCTCACGGTCCACCGGAGTTACCGCGACGACATCCGGCGCCTGCGCGAGACGGGCGGGCTTCGCAGCGTCGCGCACATCACCGGCGGCGGCTGGGAGGGCAACGTCCCGCGCGCGCTCGCGGAGGGACTCGGCGCGAAGGTCGACCAGGGCGCGTGGGAGGTGCCCCCGCTCTTCCGCTTGCTCCAACGCATGGGCGAGATCGAGGAGCGGGAGATGTGGGACACGTTCAACATGGGCATCGGCCTCGTCGCGATCCTCGATCCGGCGATGGTCCCGTCCGACGCGCTGCGCATCGGCGTCGTGGAGCGCCCGCACGGCGATCGTCGCGTCCGTTTCGCGTAAGTGCTGCGCCTCGCCGTTCTCGTGTCTGGACGCGGCACGAACCTACAAGCGCTCCTCGATCATCAGAGCTCGGACTACGAGGTCTCCCTCGTCTGCTCCAACCGTGCGGGCGCGCCGGCGCTCGAGCGAGCGCGCCGCGCCGGCGTTCCGGCGTTCGTGTTCGAGGGACGACCGGCACAGGTCGAGATGGCGCGCGCGATCCGCGAGGCGCGCGCCGATCTCATCGTGCTGGCCGGCTTCGATCGGCTCCTCTCGGCGGAGTTCTTCGCGACGCTGGACAACGCCGCGCCGCTTGTGAGCACGCACCCCTCGCTGCTGCCGAAGTACGGCGGGCCGGGGATGATCGGTCGCCGCGTGCACGAGGCGGTGCTCGCGGCGGGGGACCTCGAGACCGGCTGCACCGTGTTCCGCACGCGACCGGACCGGATCGACGAAGGCGAGATCCTCGCGCAGACGCGCGTCCCGGTCGTCGCCGGCGACACGCCGGAGACGCTCGAGGCCCGTGTCCTCGAGGCGGAGCATGAGACGCTCGTGCGGACCGTTCGTCGCCTCTCGCACGAGTAAGACGCTTACTATGTCGCTAACATAGCTTCGTGCGCATCGTCTCGTCGCCACTCGCGCTCGACGTCCTGCTCGCGCTCAGTCAGCGGCGCGACGGCGCGTCGCTGAGTGAGATCGCGCGCGCCGTCGATGCGCCACTTCCTTCGGTCCAGGTCGCCGTTCGGCTGCTCGTCGAAGATGGCCTCCTGTCGAAAGACAGGCAGCGGCGGCCGCGGTACCGGACCAGTGCGGGGCATCGCGCGAGTGACGCGCTGCTCGCCCTCGCCGCACGCGCCGCTGACCCGTCGCGTGCGATCGACGTCACTGTCCGTGCGAACCCGTCGATCGAGTTCGCGGCGCGCGACCGGCGCGGATACCTTCTCGTGGAGTCGCCGCTCGCCGATCCCCGCGACGTCCTCCTGCTCGACCAGGGACTCGCGCGGATCAACGGCGCGATCCTGCTCGAGCGCACCTCACACGCCGACGTCGTGCATTGCCTCCGCGAGGATCCCGAGCTGCGGGAGCGGGCTCGTCGCGCGACGATCATCAAGGGCAGCCTCGCGCGGTCGTTCCCGGTGCCGCGACGTCGCAGTGGCAACCAGCGCCTACAGCTGCCGTCGCGGCGCGCCATCTCGCGGCTCGCGCGAGCAGCTGGTCTCTCGCGCATCCGTGTCTTCGGCTCTGCCGCACGCGGAACGATGCACGAGTCGTCCGACGTCGACGTCGTGGTCGAGCCGCTCGCGGACCGCGACCTCACGCTGCTCGATCTGGCTGAGCTCGAGGGGGCGCTCGAAGAGCTGTTCGACCGCCACGTCGACGTCGTCACACCTGATGCGCTACGTGACGACATCCGTCGACGCGTGGAGCGCGACGCCGTCAGCCTCTATGGATGAGCGCGACCGCGCCGCGCTCGATGCGATGCTTCGCGCGGCTCGTCAGGCGATGGCGTGGACGAAAGAAGGCGGACCGAGCTGGACGGAGGACGCGAAGACGGTCGCCGCGGTCGCGCATATGCTCGCCCAGGTCGGAGAGGCCGCCCGACGGGTCTCAAGCGGGACGAAGTCCAAACAGATCGACGTGCGGTGGACGCAGATAGCGGGAATGCGGAACCGGATCTACCACGATTACGACGCTCTCGATCTTCGGGTCCTTGCTGCGACCGTCTCGCGCGACCTCCCCGAGCTCGTGCGAGCGCTTGAGGTGATGCTGGGGCGGCGCTAGTCGGCGAGCACCGGATCCGGCTCGACCGCGATCCGGTCGCGGCCGGCGCCCTTCGCGGTGTAGAGCGCGGAGTCGGCCGCCTCGAGCACGGCCTTCGCGTCGCGTCCAGCACGCCAGCCCGCGACGCCGAGGCTCACGGTGATCGCGCTGTCCGGATCGAGCTTGCCCTGCTCGTCGACCGCGTCGCGGATGCGCTTCGCCACGCGCGCCGCTTCGGCGAGCTCGGTGTCGGGCAGCAGCACGAGGAACTCGTCGCCGCCCGTCTTCACCGGGACGTCCGACGCGCGGAGCGTGCGCTTCAGCGCGTTCGCGAGACCGCGCAGCGCGGCGTCACCCATCTCGTGGCCGAAGGTGTCGTTGACCTGCTTGAGGTGGTCGACGTCGATCGCGATGACGCTGTACCCGCGCGCGTGCCGCGTCGCGAGCGAGTGCAGCAGCCGGAGCTGCTCGCTCATGAAGTGACGGTTGTACAGACCGGTGAGGCCGTCGGTGATCGCCTGCCGCTGCGCCGTCTCGAGGACGCGCTGGTTCGCGACCGTCAGCGCGATCCGCTCCGACGCGCCACGGAGCAGCGCCTCGTCGAGGATGGAGCGGTCTGTCGGCTCGAGGAAGAACGCGCCGACGCTCTGCCCCGCGGCGACGAGCGGCATGCACACGTAGCCAAGCGTGCCTTCGACGAACGAGACGTGTGGGCAGATGACCGGCGAGTCAGCCGAGGCGACGCGGAAGAGGCGGCCGCTCCGGATCGCGGGGCAGTTACCCGGTCCGCTCACCACCGGATGCCCGTTCGTCTCGCCCGCCGTCGCGCGCGGCTCGAGCAGCGCGAGAGACGGGTCGGAGAACAGCACCGTCGCGCCGCGGAGGTCGAAGGTACGGTGGAGGTTGCGCGCGGCGCTCGTCGCGACCGTCTTGTCGTCGGTCGCGATGCCGAGCGACTCGGACAGGTTCGCGAGACCCTCGAGGACCTTCGTGCGCTGCGCCAGGCGCTCGCGCCCATCGCGCAGCTCGTCGAGCGCGAGGTGCGTCGCCACGGCCGGCGCCGAACCTTCGGCGATCGTCTCCGCGAGGCGGACCTCGAGCGGCTCCCACAGCCGCGGCTCCGGATACGAGAACACGGTGATGGCGATCACCTGGCCGCGATACACGAGCGGCACGACGACGGCGGCGCGTAGCCCGTACTGCTCGCGCACCCGGGCGCTGACGCCGGTCTCGGTCGCGCTGTCCTCGATCACCACGCTGCGCATCTCGCGCACGGCGCGCAGCCGCACGGGGTCCGGAACGGACTGGTCGACCTGAAAGCGCTCGATCACGCCGTCGGCCGCGAGCGTGTACCCATCCCGGAACTCGTGCTCGGCGTCGAGGAACAGCCAAGTGCGCTCGGTGCCGATCGCGTCGCGAGCGGCCTGGAAGAGCGCGCGGATGATCTCGTCGCGCTCGCGCAGCTGCGAGAGGCGAAGCGCGATGCTGCGTGCCGCCTCGAGCTCGCGGTTCTGCTCGGCGAGCTCGCCGCTCCGGCGCCGCAGCGTCGAGCGCGTCGTCTCCATCGCGCGGGTGATGAGCGCGATGACGAGCGTGATGCTGATGAGGCCGAACAGCCGCACGACCGCGATGTCGCGCTCCGACGCGTCGAAGTTCGGATCGAGGAACAGCAGCAGGAAGTAGGAGCCCGACGCGACAGCACCGACGACGAGCGACGCAGAGAGCCGCAGCGCGAAGCTCGAGACCACGAGCGGGAGGAGGAAGTACGGGTAGTACCGCGAGTCGACGCCGCCGGTGACGAAGAGCAGGAACCAGCAGTCAACCTGCACGAGGATGATGCCGGCGAGGAAGCGGCGCTGGCCGAAGACGCTCTCGGGCAGCACATGGAACCACACCGCCGCGAACAGGAACAGGAAGACGGCCGAGGTAAGGAGTCCGACGCGTGCGGCGTCGTCCGTCGTCGGCAGCGCCGCCGACACGAGGAAGAGGACGCCGATCCCGAGCGTCGCGACCTCGGACGCGAGCCGGATCTCGGTGCCGTTCGCGTCACGCTCGCGCGCGATGTCACTCATGAGCTTCGCCGCGTAGATTAGGGGCGGTGCGCGTCCTCCTGACAGGGGTTACTGGGTTCACCGGAAGTCACCTCGCCGAGTTCATCGTCACTCGACATCCGGACGTCGCGCTCTACGGAACGTACCGGTGGCGAAGTCGTCTCGACAATCTCGACGACCTCGGCGCGGCCGGCTCGCTCGAGGTCGTCGAGGGCGCGCCGCGCGAGGGGTCGCTGCGCGATCCCTCACGCGCCGGTCGCCTCACGCTCGTCGAATGCGACCTCGCCGATCCGTACGCGATCGCGAACGTCGTGCGCGCCGTCGAACCCGACCGCGTGTTCCATCTCGCCGCGCAATCGTTCGTGCCGGTCTCGTTCGCCGAGCCCGGCGCCACGCTCGCGACGAACGTCATCGGCGAGCTGCACCTCCTCGAGGCGCTGCGCGCCTTCGCGCCGCGAGCGCGCCTCCTCATCGCCGGTTCGAGCGAGGAGTACGGCGCGGTGCGCCCGGAAGAGCTACCCGTGCGGGAGACGAACGAGCTACGACCGCTTTCACCCTATGCCGTCAGCAAGGTCGCCCAGGACCGCCTCGGCTGGCAGTACCACCGCTCGTATGGCATGTACGTCGTCGTCACGCGCGCGTTCAACCACACCGGGCCGCGTCGCGGCGAGGTCTTCGCCGAATCGAGCTTCGCGCGCCAGATCGCCGAGATCGAGGGCGAGCGCCGGCCCGGAGTCATCCGAGTGGGGGACCTTTCGAGCGAGCGGGATTGGCACGATGTGCGCGACACCGCGAAGGCGTACTGGCTGGCGCTCGAGAAGGGCGAGCCGGGCGAGGCCTACAACGTCGGGAGCGGCGTCCAGCGCTCGGTACGGCACGTGCTGGATGCGCTGCTCGCGCTCGCACCAGGGCTTCGCGTCCGCGTCGAGGAGGATCCGGCACGCCTGCGGCCAAGCGACGTTCCTATCTTGTGCGCCGACGCGACCAAGCTCCGCGAGCGGACCGGTTGGACCCCCGCGATACCCTTGGAGCGCACTTTGGCGGATCTGCTCGAGTGGTGGCGTGCTCGCCTGAGAAAGAGGTAGGCGTGTGGATCTAGGCGGCCTGTGGGCGACGTTCCTCGCGAACCCCATCGTCCAGTTCGCGGTCCGCTTCGTCGGGCTGTACGTCCTCATCCTCTACCTGGCCTCGATCTACTGGACCGTGCGCGACGCGCAGCGCCGCATCGAGAACCCGATCGTCCCGTACCTCGCGGGCCTCCTCGCCGCGATCCCGTTCCTCGGCGTGTTCGTGTACCTCATCGTCCGTCCGAGCGAGACGCTCTCCGAGGCGTACGAGCGACAGCTGGCGGAGGAGTCGCTGCTGTCCGAGGCCGAGACGCGGATCGTTTGCCCGACCTGTCACGAGCGCGTGCAGGAGGACTGGCTCCTCTGCCCGAACTGCCGCACTCGTCTGAAGCGTGTGTGCCCGTCGTGCGCGAAGCTCATCCGCCCGGAATGGAACATCTGCCCGTTCTGCGCGAAGGACTTCGACGAGCGCGACTACACCGTGCACGCGATCCCCGGAGGCCGCGGCGCCGCGACGTAACGGCACCATTCCCCACCTCGTGGTGGGGGCTCTGCTTCTTGCTGCCTGCATCTCGACCGACTCAAATCCGCCGCAGCCCGCTCCCTCGGCGCCGATCGCGATCGCGTCACTGCCGGCGAGCTCCACCGCGACGGACGGCTACCTCGTTCCGATCACCGGCTTCATGACGCTCCGCGACGACGTGCGTCTCGCCGAGCTCAGCGATGTGCTCGTGCCGCCGGCGTACGAGGCGGACGCGAGGCGGCTCCTGCCGAAGGCCCGCGTCACTGCGGTCGCGCCCGACGGCGCGTTGCTCGCGCGCGTGCGCGGCCGCGCCACGGGGATCGCGCTCGTGCCGCCGGCGCTCGTCGACGCGAGCGTGAAGACGCTGTCGCTCGACGACATGTACATCTGGGATCCGGGCCTCGACCTCACGCGGTATCCGCTCCGGCTCCCCGGACGCGCCGACGCGGCGCTGCCGGCGGGCGCGCGCTGGGACATCGTCGCCGCCGGCGAGATGATCTTCGGGCGCGGCGTCCAGTGGCGCATCGAGGGCCGCTTCGCCGGCGACGCGCGACCCGCGTTCGACCACGTCCGCGACGTGCTGCAGGGCGCGACGCTCGCGATCGCGACGCTGGAGGCGCCGCTGTCGGGAGCGCACAACCGCTACTGCGACGCGTGCTTCGTGTTCGTGGGGAACGAGGGGTACATCAGCGGCATCAGTGACGCCGGGATCGACCTCGTCACGCTCGCGGCGAACCACATCGGCGACGGCGGCACGCAGGGCGTGATGAACACGCTGCGCGTGCTCGACAGCGCGCACATCGCGCACGTCGGCGCGGGCGCCGATCTGCCCGCGGCGCACCTGCCCGCGATCGTGCAGCGCGGCGGCCAGCGCATCGCGGTGCTCGGCTACACCGACGTGCCGCCGATCGAGTACGCGGCGACGGCAGCGCGCCCGGGCAGCGCGTGGCTCTCGCACGACGACCCGACGTACGCGGCGCTGCGCGAGGAGATCCGCGACGCCAAGGCGCAGGCCGATCTCCTCGTGGTGATGACGCACTGGGGCATCGAGTACGAGGACCGGCCGCGCGAGGTCGAGGTCGCAGCCGCACGCGCGATGGTCGAGGCGGGCGCGGACATCATCATCGGCGACCACCCGCACTGGGTGCAGTCGGTCGAGCTGTACAAGGGCGCGTACATCACCTACAGCGTCGGCAACTTCGTCTTCGACCAGATGTGGTCGACTGAGACGCGAGAGGGATCGCTGCAGCGCCTTTCGTTCGTCGGCCGGCGACTGATGGGGGTGCGGATCATGCCGACGATCATCGACGACTACTTCCAGCCGCGGCTGCTCGGCGCGAGCGAGCCGCAGTACCGGCAGACGCTCGAGCGGATCTGGGCGCACTCGGTCCTCGGCGCGACGCAAGCCCGCTAGAGCGCGGAGAATTACCTCGTGGCCCAGCCGCTGGCGGACGAGCGCCGCATCCACGATCCGGCGTGGCTCGAGGCGCACCTCGACGAGGAGCGCCGGCGCGCGGACCTGCTCGCAGAGATCCGTGAGGCGATCTTCGGCGCGCAGGACGGCATCGTGTCGATCCTCACGGTCGTCAGCACGCTCGGCGGCGCGACGGCGGATAACCACGTCGTGCTCATTGGCGGCATCGCGACGACCGTCGCTGAGGTCTTCTCCATGGCCGCCGGCGAGTACATGGGATCGAAGAGCCAGCATGAGGTCTTCGTGGCGCAGATCGAGGACGAGCGTGAAGAGGTCCGGGACCGTCCTGAGGAGGCCGAGGCCGAGGTCGCGTTCATGCTCGAACGCGAGGGACTCGAGCCGCTCCGCGCGAAGCGGGCGGCAAGCGAGATCGCCTCGAATCCCGACGTGCTGCTGCGCACGATGGTGGAGAAGGAGCTCGGCCTCGCCGCCGAGGCCGATATCCGCCCGGCGCGAGGCGCGTTCATCCTGTCCGGCGCGCTCGCGATCGCGGCGCTCATCCCGCTCCTGCCGTACGTCTTCTTCGCCCATCCCACCGCGCTAGTCGTATCGGTGGTCGCATCGGCCGTCGCGCTCTTCGCGCTCGGCGTCGTGAAGGCGCGCTGGACGAGGGGGAACCCGGTCCGCTCGGGCCTCGAGATCGTCGCGCTCGCCGCCGTGGCCGGCGTCGGCGGCTACCTCGTCGGCACGGTGCTGCCGCAGCTCGTCGCCGGCGTCCGACCGTAGCCTCGGGACCGCAGCGGCCGTCGCCGCATAAGAAAGGATGTGCCGCGCGAGCGCGGCTGTTCGCGCATCTAGTCCATTTGGCGTAGCCGACGCGTCCCCCCGACGGACGGATAGTCGCGCCCGGCATGATTAGCGACACTCGCCGGGGTTGCGGACGAAGAAATGAACAACGGCACGAGTCGGTACCGGATCGCGACAGCGCTGTCGCTCGCGATCGTGACCTTGATCGCGACGGCCTGCTCCGCGACGCCATCCGCGCCGACCCCCGATCCGCTCGCGGGCGTGTACCGCGGCCACGGCGGCGGCGGCGCGCTCCCTCAGGTCCAGGCGCTGACGAAGAAGTTCAGCCAGCTGCATCCCGGCGTCGTGTGGGATCTCACCGACGTCGGCTCCGACTCGAGCGTCCAGCTGACGCAGAAGGGCGAGACGGATTTCGGCTTCATCAGCCGCGAGCTGAAACCGGCCGAGCAGGGCGCGGTCAGGCTCGACCCGCTCGGGGTCACCGGCAGCGCCGTCGTCGTGAACGCGAAGAACAAGGTGACCGGACTGACGAAAGATCAGGTCCGCGACATCTTCGCGGGCAAGATCACCGACTGGTCGCAGGTCGGCGGCGATCCCGGCACGATCAAGGTCATCGTCCGTGAGGCGAACTCGGCCACGCGTTCGAGCTTCGAGTCGTTCTTCTTCGGCGGCAAGGCGACGTACTCCACCAACGCGATCGAGATCTTCGAGATCGACGAGACGTTGCGGGCGATCTACTCGCTGAAGGACGCGATCGGTATGGCTTCCATCTACGCGCGCACGCTCACCGACTCGCAGATCCGCCTCCTGGCCATCGACGGGGTCGCCGCGACGCGCGAGAACCTCCTCTCGGGTGCATACAAGATCCGGCGGCCTCTGTACCTCATCACGAACCTGGACGAAGCGAAGCTCAAGCCCGCGATCAAGGCGTTTCTCGAGTTCGTGCGCGGTCCGGATGGCCAGGCGGTCCTCGGCGGGGATTTCTAGAGCGCACCCGCGCTAGGGACGGAGATGCTCGGGGCCCTGTTCAAGCCGAGTCTCATGCGGACGCTGCTCGTCCGCACGCTGCTCGTCGCGATCGTCCCGGTTCTGCTCGTCACCGCTCTGGCGATCTCGGTCTCGAGCCGATCCATCTTCAGTAGCTTCGAGGACGAGACGCGATTCATCGCTTCGACCCTGCAGAACGAGATCGACAACAAGGTCGTCGAGAACCAGCGCAACGCGCAGTTCCTAGCCAACTTCCCGGACGTCCGCACCGCGACGGAAGATCGCGACGGCGCGAGCCTCTCGCGCTTCCTCACGCCGATCAAGTCACGGATCGGCGCCGGCAGCGTGCGCGTCGCCGATCTCGACGGTCTCGTCCTGGCCGGAGCGCAGGACTTCAGCCCGGGCGACCGCCTCAACGATCAGCTCGTTCGCCTGGCGCGGGCGACCGTCGAGCAATCTTCGCTGGTGGTGAACGAACCGAGCGGGCTCACAGTCCGCTCGATCGCGCTCATCCGCGGACGGCAGACGCAACCGACCGGCGTGCTCGAGGTCGGCGCGGATCTCGATTCCGACTTCCTGCGGGGACTCCGGCAATCACCGGTCGAGCTGGTGCTCCTGTGGGACGACCAGCTCCGGGCATCGACCATCGACGTCGCCGATCGGGCGATCCTGCCCGCGACCGCGGAGGTCGATGCCGCTCCATCGGACACGCTGGACCGGACCGTGCGCATCCACGGCCGCGACTACTACGGCGTGTTCACGCTCATCTATCGCTTCACGACGTCGTCGCCGGGAATGCTCGGCGTCCTGCAGCCGACGACACCGGTGGATACCGCGGAGCGCAGCCTGCTCGCGTTCCTCATCCTCGCCGTCGCCGCGAGCGCGGCGGTCATCGCGGTCCTCGCGTACCGCTCGTCGCGCAATATCAGCGCGCCGCTGCGCGCGCTCGCGACCGCGGCGCAGCAGATCGAGGCCGGCGATCTGTCCGTTCGGATCCCGCGGCGGTCAAAGGACGAGATCGGCACGCTCGAGCGGACGTTTGACAACATGGCCGCGTCGCTGGACGAGCGCGAACGGCTCCAGCAGGCGTACCTCGCGGAGGCGCGCACGATGAACGCCGTCGCCGACGCCATCGTCGGCGTCACCGAGCGCGGCCGGATCTTCGCCGAGTCGCTCGGTCGGATCATCGGGCTCCTCGGCACGACGGCCGCGGCGGTCGCGCTCCGCGAGCTCCCGTCTCCCGACTCGCCGCGGTCGGCGGAATGGATCGCGGTGCCCCTCGCGACCGGCGTCGACCCGCGGCACGCGCTCGCCGTCGCGCGTGAGGTCCTCGCGACGCCGAACCTCGCGGCGAACGCCGTCCGAACGTCGCCGGCGTCGGCCGGCAGGCTTCGGTTCGCCGCGCACGTGCCGCTCGCGACCGGCGCGGGGATCACCGGCCTCCTCTCCGTCTACTTCGCCGAGCCGCGCTCGCTCGACGAGTCGGAAGCACGTGCCCTGCGGACGCTCGCGCGTCTCGTGAGCGTCGCCACGGAGAACGCGGATCTCGTCACCGAGCTCCGCGCGAACAACCTCCAGCTGGAGCGCGTCGCGAAGGAGAACGCCGATCTCGTCATCGAGCTCCGCGAGAACAACGAGCAGCTCGAGCGCGCGAGCAGGCTGAAGAGCGAGTTCCTCGCCTCGGTCAGCCACGAGCTGCGCACGCCGATGAACGCGATCATCGGGTACACGAAGCTCATGCTCGACGGCATCGACGGCGAGCTCTCGGAGCAGCAGGCGACGGACCTGCAACGCGTCGCGAGTGCCGCGGACAACCTGCTCGTCCTCATCAACGATCTGCTGGACCTTGCGAAGATCGAGGCGGGCCGGATGGAGATCCGCCCCGAGGAGGTCGACCTCGTCTCGGTCGCGAGCGACGTCGTCGAGCTCGTCCGTCCGGCCGCGAACGCGAAGCACATCAGCGTGACGTCGTCGATCACGGCGGCGTTGCCGACGGTCTTCGCCGACCCGTCGAAGACGCGTCAGATCATCGCGAACCTCATGTCGAACGCGGTCAAATTCACCGAGCGGGGCGGCGTCGCGATCGATGCGGTCGCGGACGATCGCTGGGTCACGGTGACCGTTCGCGACACCGGCATCGGGATCCCGGCCGACGCGCGCGACTACATCTTCGACGAGTTCCGTCAGGTCGACAGCTCAGCGACGCGGAAATACGGTGGCACCGGTCTCGGTCTCGCGATCACGCGGCGTCTCGTCGAGCTGCAGGGCGGACGCATCTGGGTCGAGAGCGAGCTCGGGAAAGGCAGCACTTTCCACTTCACCGTCCCGAGGACGGCGGCGCGCCCCGCCGCGGCGCCTCGCGACGCCGCGCGCTCGGCTACCGCACGGTGAGCGGGATGCGCACCATATCGGGTGCCGAGTCGCCGGGGTTTCCGGCGTAGACCTCGAGGGTCACGCTTCCCATCACCGACGCGGGGATCACGATCGGCTGCTCGAACACACCCCACAGCGCCGACGCACTGATCGCCGCGCGCAGCGTGCCGCTGACGACGACCGCGCCGCCCTGATCCTTCATCCGCCAGGGGACGTTGCCGTCGAGCGCCTTCGCCGATCCCGACAGCGTGAACGCGTGCGACACCGCGATCCCCGCCGCGGGCAGGTACAGCGCGGTGGCGCGCGCGATCGAGCGCGGGTCGCCGCCGACGTCGACGACGATGCGGATCGGGTCCGGCAGCACCGACACGCGCCACGGCCGGAGGTCGTCGAGCGCGAGCTCGTAGCGGACGGCGTTCGCGGCGCGCCGCACGTGGACCGCGCGGAGCGGCGTGCGATCGACCGCCGCCATCGCGTGGCCGGGCTCGACCGCCTTCACCCCGTCGTCGGAAGCGGTCGCGTCCGCGACCTCGATCGAGAGCGTCCACTTGCCGAGCGTCGGCTGCTTCACCTCGTCGTTCCGCGCCATCTCGGCCCGGATGCCGGGGAGCGTGGTCGTGCTCGGTTTCGGCTCGCGGGCTCCGGTGTCGATGACGAGCCGCGCCATCGCCGGCGCGGTCTCCTCGACCGCGAACCGCTGCGTGAGCGCGAGGCCTTTCGCCTCGCCGGCGAACGCGAGGAGGTCTGGCTGCGCGTACCGGTAGCCCGCGACGTCCTCTCGTGACACCGGTCCCGCGAGAGACGGCTCGGACGCGAGCGTAGCCGGCTGACCGAGGTTCTGCGTGATGTAGGCGCGCGCGATACCCGGTTCCTCCGTGGCCGTGTACACGATCTGCTGGACGAGCGCGCGCGCCACGGCGCCGCTCACGCCCCAGCTCGCGCCGCCGAGCTCGAAGTCGAGGCCGACCTGCGCGCCGTCGACCTTCACCTGCTGCAGCTTCACGTTCGCCACGGCGTACTGGTTGATCTCGTCCGGGGCGGCCGCCGTATACGCGCGGAGAGCCGCGAACCGCGCGGTCACGCGATCCGAGGCGAGCGGCGCGGTGATGGGCGCGATCCGCTTTGCAAGCGGCGGTAGGTCGGGCCGCGCGACGTAGACGACGCTGTGGTCGATGGTCGTCGCGACGGTCGGCGACGGCGTCGGCGCGGGGGAGCGCGTCGGCGATGGGCGCGCGGACGGCGCCGCCTGCTGCGAGCAAGCGGCGAGCGCGAGCAAGGCGACGAGAACGACCGCGCGCGGAAACACCGCGCGCGAGTGTGACACGACGGACGGCGCTATTGAAGCCGGATCGGGATCGACACGAGGTTCGTGTCCGAGCCGTCGCGCGGACTCACGAGGAACACCTCGAGGGTCGCGCTGCCCGAGTAGCTCGAGGGCGCCGAGATGGTCGTATCGAAGATGCCGAAGACCGCCGACGTGCCGATGCTCGCGAGCGTGAAGCCGCTCGCGATCTGCTTGCCCGACGCGTCCTTGATGCGCCACGAGACGTGCGCTTCGAACGCCTGCGCCGCACCGACGAGATGGATCTGGTGTCCACTGACGTCCGCCGCGTACACGGCGAGGCTCTGCTGGACCCACGCGGTCGGCCCGCCGACATCGAGGATGACGCGCGTCGGCTGCGTGAGCACCGCAACTCGCCAGGGACGCAGGTCGTCGAGTCCAACGGTGTAGGAGACCGCGTTCTGCGTGGCGGACGAGACGAGCGAGCGCAGCGGTGTCTTCTCGGTCAGTCCCTGATAGGTGACGCTTTGGCCCGGCTGCAGATTCGGGTCGCGGCCGCCGTCGATCGTCACCGTGAGTGCCCACTTCGCGAGATCGGGATTCTTCACCTCGTCGTTCTGCGCCGCCGAGGCCCGCACAGTCGGTACCGCGGCGTCGGCGAACTCGAGCGTCACTCGCGCGAGCCCCGGCGCGACCGCATCGACGGAGAGACGGACGGCGCTCACCGTCGCGGGCGCGGGCCTCCCGCCGTCCGTGAAGGACGTTGCCGCGGGCACCGAATAGCCGAAGACGTCCTCGCGCTTGAACACGTCACAGTCCGTGTGCTGGCAGACGAGGGTGGTCGGATAGAGCGTCGCGATCTGCGCGATCCGAACGCGACGGATACCTGGCTCCTCGCTCGCCGTGTACACGATCTCTTGCAGGACCGCATCGCTCGCGGACTTCGCGATGTGTCCCCAGTTGTCCGGCGCGACAGGGAATTTGTACTCGACGGCGGCGACGTCGCCGGTCACCGTCACGTTCGCGATGCGAGCCGTCGATTGGAAGCCGTCCGCGCACGGGCGGTCTTGCGACGCGAGGCGCGGAAGGTTCTCGAGCGCCTGCAGCCGCTGGAAGATCCGCTGCTCCGGCGTCGCGCCGTCGATGCCCTGTACCGGGATGGCGAACGGCGGCGCGCCATCACGCGCGCAGTACACGACCGAGTGGTTGAGCCGGCCCGGGAGCGGCGTGCCGGTCGGTCGCGGCGTGGGCGTCGGAGACGTGATCACGGCGGGCGCGCTCTCGGAGGCGGACGGCGTCGGCGTCGCGGCCGGGCCGACCTGCGGACGCAGCTGTGAGACGTAGAGCGCGCCGAGCGCGAGCACGAGCACCGCCGCGAGCGCGGCGTAGCGGAACAGCGGGAAGCCGAAGCCCCCTGGATGCGTGAGCTCGGCCGCAAGGCGCGAGTCCTCGAACCGCGTCTCGCGAATGCTCTGCGCGTCGACGGCGCGCGCGAGCGCCTTGCCGAGCGTCTGCTGATCCTGCTCGTTCACTGCGATGCCTCCCGCGCGAGCTTCGACGCGAGCTGCCATTGACGGAGGTTCGCGAGTGCCTGTGAGAGCGTCGCGCCGACGGTGCCCGACTTGATGTCGAACGCGCGCGCGATCTCCGCATACGAAAGGTCGTAGTAGAAGCGGGCGACGACGACGGCGCGCTGCCGCTCGGGCAGCTTGCGGAGCGCGGGGAGGAGCTCGGCGCGGTCGGCGATCGCGGTCTCGAAGGGCGTCCCCTGTCCGGGGGGCTCGGTATCGGGCATCGTCTCCTCGCGGCGAATGCGGCGCCGGTCACGGAAGAGCTGGCGCGAGCCGACCGTCAGCAGCCACGCCGACGGCCTCTCGATGCGCGCCAAACCGTGCCGAAAAGCCTTGATGAACGCCTCCTGCGCCGCGTCCTCCGCCGCGTCGGCGCTGCCACCGAGAGCGAGGAGGGCCCGGACCAGGCGCGGGTACTCCCGCTCGTACAGCTCGCGCCACCGCGCGGCGTCAGAAGCCATCTGTCGCCTTACCGAGCCGGGCGCGAGTGCGATTTCTTTAGTGCCTGCGTTATCTTGCGCAGGGACGCCCGGCGGCCAGGCGAGCGCATGTTTGGGAAGGGGATTGTGTTCGAGGACCTATTCAACCTGTTCTCGCGAGACATCGGCGTGGACCTCGGCACGGCGAACACGCTCGTCCACGTGGGCGGCAAGGGCATCGTCATCAGCGAGCCGTCGGTGGTGGCGAAGGACCTCAAGTCGGGACAGATCCTCGCCATCGGCGCCGAGGCGAAGCGGATGGTGGGCCGCACCCCCGCGAACATCGTCGCGGTTCGACCGCTCAAGGACGGCGTCATCAGCGACTTCGAGATCACCGAGCAGATGCTGCGCTACTTCATCAAGAAGGTGCACGATCGTTTCGCGCTGTTCCCGCACCCGCGCGTCGTCATCGGCATTCCCTCCGGCGTGACGGAGGTCGAGAAGCGCGCGGTGCAGGACGCGGCGTACTCCGCCGGCGCGCGCTGGGCGAAGCTCGTCGAGGAGCCGATGGCGGCCGCGATCGGCGCCGGGCTGCCCGTGGGCGAACCCTCAGGTTCGCTCATCGTCGACATCGGCGGCGGCACCACCGAGGTCGCCGTCATCTCGCTCGGCGGCATCGTCGTCTCGCGCTCGATCCGCGTCGCGGGCGACGAGATGGACCAGGACATCGTTGGATACGCCCGCCGCGAATTCAATCTGCACATGGGCGAGCGCACCGCCGAGGACATCAAGATCGCGATCGGCTCGGCCTACCCGCTCGATGAGGAGATCTCGACGTACTTCCGCGGCCGCGACCTGCTCACGGGACTGCCGCGCGCGATCGAGGTCACCAGCACGCAGATCCGCGAGGCGATCGAACCGTCCGTGCAGCAGATCGTCGACATCGTGAAGGACACGCTCGAGGAGACGCCGCCCGAGCTGCTCGCCGACATCATGGATCAGGGGATCTACCTCGCGGGCGGTGGCGCGCTCCTGCGCGGGCTCGACCGCCGCATCTCGGAAGCGACGCAGATGCTCGTGCACATCGCCGACGATCCGCTCACCTGCGTCGCGCGCGGGACGGGCAAGATGCTCGAGGACCTGCCGCGCTACGAGCGTTCTTTCGCCTCCGAGACGTACGCCGTCGCCGCCGCGAGATAAATGATCGCGTCGACGCGGCGCACGCAGGGCGCGCTGCGTCCGTTCCTCGCGCTGTTCGGCATCGCCTTCTTCCTGCTCCTCGCGCGGGACACGCCGCCGATCGTCGCGGCGCAGTCGCTCGCGTCGCGCGCGCTCATCCCCATCGAGCGCGTCGCGTCTGATGCGGGTGCCGCCGTCTCCGGGTTCTTCGGCTCGATCGCCGAGCTCGAGGCGCTACGCGGCGACAACGAACGACTGCGGACGCAGGTCGAGACGCTGACGCTCGAGAACGTCCGCCTGCGCGAGCAGGCCGCGGCCGCGCAGCAGGTCGCCAACCTCAACGGCATCGCCGCGGGCCTGCCGTACAAGACGATCGTCGCGCAGGTCATCGCGCGCGATCCGGCCGGCTTCGTCCGTACGCTCACGATCGACGCCGGCAGCGATCAGGGCGTCGCGCTCGGCGACGTCATCGTCGCCGAGCAGGGCCTCGTCGGTCGGGTGACCGCCGTGTTCGCGACGTACGCGCGGGTGCTGCCGATCACCGATTCGGCATCGTCCATTGTCGCGACCGTCCAGCGCTCGCGCGCCTCGGGGATCGTGCACGGCGTGTTCGGCGAGACGCTCTCGCTCGAGTGGGTGCTGCAGACCGAGCAGATCGCGCCCGGCGACGTCGTCATCACCGCCGGCCTCGCGCTGAACAACGAGGTGCGCTCGCTGTATCCGAAGGGCCTCGTCGTCGGCACCGTCGTGGACGTGCAGAAGGCCGACGTGCAGGCCTACCAGAAGGCGGTCGTCACGCCCGCGGTCGATTTCCGCAAGCTCGAGCGCGTGCTCGTCCTGAAGACGCAATAGGGCGGCGGCGGATGAGGGTCTGCGCCATCGCGTGCCTCGCGATCGCACTCCTCTTCGCCGCGCCGCTCGCCGCCAGCGCCGTACCGGCGGAGGCCACGTTCGAGCAGGTCACCGCCCGCGTCCTCGTGCGCTTCGCCGACGCGAGCGCGCGGGAACGCGTGATCGCGCGGCACGGCGCGATCGAGCGCGGCGCCGTCGGCCGGACCGGCTTCGAGGTCCTCGAGTTCAGCGCGCGGTCCGTCGCCGCGGCCGTCGCGGCCGTGGCCGCCGATCCGGGCGTCGTCGCCGCCGAGCCGGACGCGCGCGTGAGCCTCCGCTTCACGCCGAACGATCAGTACTTCGCCGCCGATCCGTTCAGCGGCGGCGGCCTCGGTCAGTGGGGCCTGCGCAAGGCG
>DASQXO010000118.1:0-11003 GCA_035639655.1 Candidatus Dormiibacterota bacterium | reverse complement strand
GCTGAAGCTCACGGCGGTCGGCCTAGCGCTCCTCGTGTGGCTCGCGCTCTCGCAGGCGCAGCAACCCGAGGAGCAGACCATGCCCTTCGACGGCGCCATCCCGGTGCAGCGCCAGAACATGCCCGGCGGCTACGTCCTGCGCGGACCGCTCGGCGAGGTGAAGGTGAGCGTGCGCGGGCCGACCGGCCAGGTGCAGGGCCTCGCCGCCTCGAGCTTCCGCGCCGAGGTCGATCTCTCGCAGTACGACGTGACCCGCGTTGGTGACCTCCAGGACCTGCCGGTCCACGTGAGCGTTGTCCCCGATTCGCTCCGCGTGGTCGACGTCCATCCGAGCGTCGTCGCGGCGAAGCTCGTGCCGGTCGAGTCGAAGCAGATGTCCGTGCAGGTGCGCTACGAGAACCAGCCCGCGTCCGGCTATCAGGCAGCGGACGCGAACCTGACGCCGGCGACGGTCGACGTCCGCGGCCCGGCCGACGCCCTGCGCGAGGTCGTCAGCGTGATCGTGCAGGTGCGCTTCAGCGACGCGCCGAACGACCTCCACCTGACCCCGCGCGCGGTCCCGGTCGACGGCGCCGGCCAGGAGGTCCCGGACGTGGAAGTGCAGCCACAGAACGTCGCCGTGGCGATCGCGGTCCAGCAAGCGACGCCGACGCGCACGGTCGGCGTCATCCCCGTGCTGACAGGTCAGCCCGCGCCGGGATTCTGGGTCGCGGGGGCGACGTCGACGCCCGCCGTCATCGCGGTGCGAGGCGATCCGCAGTCGCTGGACAAGGTCGACCACATCGCGACGGCAACGATCGACATCAGCGGCGTGACCGGCGATAGGGTGGTCCGGGTGCCGGTCGTGCTGCCGTCCGGCACATCGCTTGCTCAGGAGAGCGACGTTGTCCAGGTCGCGATCTCCGTCCGTCCCCTGTCGGGGACGCGGCTCTTCTCCGTCGCGGTGCAGACGCAGGGTCTCGGGAGCAACCTCGCGGCCGATCTCGATCCGAAGGCGATCGACGTGATCGTGTCGGGGCCGCTGGGAACGCTCGCGTCGCTCCGTCCGGAGCAGATCGCCGCGGTCGTCGATCTGACTGGGAAGGGCGCGGGAACGTACCTCGTCGACGCGCAGATCCGCGCGCCGGCGGGCGTGACCGCGGCGGCGAGCGGATCGGCACGGATCGTCGTCGTCGTGCGTTCGAAGTGAGCATGGCTCGTCTCTTCGGCACCGACGGCGTGCGCGGCGTCGCGAACATGGACCTCACTCCCGAGCTCGCACTCGCGCTCGGCCGCGCCGCGGGCGCGGTGCTGTGCCGATACGTCGGCGAGGCAGAGACGCCGGCACAGGGCGGCGTCGGTCAGGGCGTGATCGTCGGCCGCGACACCCGCCGGTCCGGCCGAATGCTCGAGAGCGCGCTTGCCGCCGGGCTCTGCTCCGTCGGGATGGAGGTCTGGCTCGCCGGCGTCATCCCGACGCCCGGACTCGCGTTCCTCGCGACGCTGCCGGAGTTCGTCGCCGGCGCGGTCATCTCCGCGTCGCACAACCCCGCACCGGACAATGGCATCAAGTTCTTCGACGGCGATGGCCTGAAGCTCGCGGACGCGACCGAGGAAGAGATCGAGGGTCTGATGGACGCGTCGCGGAACGGCGCGCGGCCGGCGCAGCGCGCGAACGTCCTCCCGCGACCGACCGAGGCCGGGATCGGACGCGTCGGCGACCGTCGCGATCTCGTCGACGTGTACGTCGGGCGGCTGCTCTCGTACGCGCCGTCGCTCGCGGGCATGCGCATCGTCCTCGACTGCGCGAACGGCGCGACGTTCCGCGTCGCACCGAAGCTCTTCCGCGCCGCCGGCGCGGACCTCCGGGTCCTCTTCGACTCGCCCGACGGCACGAACATCAATGCCGGCTGCGGCAGCACCGATCCGCGTGCGCTCCAGCGCGCCGTCGTCGAGCAGCGCGCGGCGATCGGATTCGCCTTCGACGGCGACGGCGATCGCGTCATCGTCGTCGACGAACGCGGCGCGCTCGTCGACGGCGATGCGCTCATCGGCATCCTCGCGCTCGAGATGCGCCGCCGCAGCGAGCTGAGCGGCGACGTCGTCGTCGGCACCGTGACGACGAACGGCGGCCTCGAGGCGACGCTCGCGCGCGAGGGCGTCCGGCTCGTGCGGACGCCGGTCGGCGACAAGCACGTGTTCGACGGCATCGTGAAGAGCGGCGCGAGCCTGGGCGGCGAGACGAGCGGCCACGTCATCATCCGGCGCCTGTCGACGACGGGCGACGGGATCCTCACCGCGCTGCGCCTGCTCGCCGTCGTGCGCGAGCGAGGCGTGCCGGTATCCGAGCTCGCGCGAACGATCGAGATCTGGCCGCAGATCCTCCGCAACGTGCACGCGCCGCGACGCGAGGAGTGGGAGCGGATCGAGCCGTTCGCCAGCGCGGTAGCGGCGATGCGCACGCGTCTCGGCGAGGGCGGCAGCGTCATCGTCCGGCCGTCAGGCACCGAGCCGGTGCTGCGGATCTACGTCGAGGCGCGCGACAAGGCCGTCGCCGCGTCGAGCGCGGACGAGCTCGCGCGCGCCGCGGAAAGGCTCCTCTCGTAGATGTGCGGCATCGTCGGCTATGTGGGCGACAAGGACGCCGTCCCCATCGTCATGGACGGCCTCCGCCGCCTGGAGTACCGCGGCTACGACTCCGCGGGCGTCGCCGTGGCCGTCGACGGGCACCTCGAGTTGCGTCGCGCCGAAGGCAAGCTCGGCAACCTCGACCGCGTCCTCGTCGACCGCCCGGCGGCGGGGACGCTGGGCATCGGTCACACGCGCTGGGCGACGCATGGCCGGCCGAACGAGACGAACGCGCACCCGCACCTCGACTGCGACGGCGTGACCGCGGTCATCCACAACGGCATCGTCGAGAACTACAAGGAGCTGAAGGACGGGCTGATCCAGAAGGGACACACGTTCCGCAGCGAGACCGACACGGAGGTGATCGTGCATCTGGTCGAGGACGGCCTGCGCGCGAAGCAGTCCTTCGACGACGCCGCGCGCGCCGCGCTGAACCGCATCGAGGGCGCGGCCGCCGTCGTGCTCGTGTCCGCGGCCGATCCGCGCACGATCGTCGCGGCGCGCATCTCGAACGCGGGCGGCGTGATCGTCGGGTACGGCCAGGGCGAGAACTTCGTCGCCTCCGACATACCGGCGCTCCTCGAGCACACGCGTTCGTTCTCCTTCCTCGATCACGGCGAGATCGCCATCGTCCGGCCGGACGCGGTGCGGTTCATGCGCCTGGACGGCACGGCGATCGAGAAGCCGCGCACGAACGTCGCCTTCGACATGGTGAGCGCCGCGAAGGGCGGCTACAAGCACTTCATGCTGAAGGAGATCTTCGAGCAGCCGCGCGCGATCTCCGATGCGCTCCTCGCGCGCGTCGACCGCGCGAACTCGCGGGTCGTCTTCGACGAGGACGTGAAGATGACCGACGCGGAGGCGCGCGCGGTGACGCGCGTGTCCATCGTCGCGTGCGGCACGTCGTACCACGCGGGCGTCGCGGGCAAGTACCTCATCGAGCGGCTCGCCGGCATCCCGACCGACGTCGAGCTCGCGAGCGAGTACCGCTACCGCGAGCCGGCCGTCGTGCCCGGACAGGTGACGCTCGCGCTGACGCAATCAGGCGAGACGGTCGACACCCTCGCCGCGATGGAAGAGGCGCAGCGCCGTGGCGCGCGCCTGGCGTGGATCGGCAACGTCGTCGGCAGTCAGGCGAGCCGGATGGCGTCCGACGTCGTGTACCTGCACGCGGGCCCGGAGATCGCGGTCGCGGCGTCGAAGACGTACACGACGACCCTCGTGTGCCTCCTGCTCTACGCGATGTTCCTCGGCCAGCGCCGCGGGAGGCTCGACGAGCCGACGTCGCGCGAGATCCTCGCCGCCGCGTACCACCTGCCCACGCTCGTCGATCAGGCGCTCGCGACGAACGACCAGGTCCGCGCGCTGGCGCACCGCTACTACGCCTCGCGCGACTTCCTGCACCTCGGTCGCGGCCTCAACTACGCGACCGCCCTCGAGGGCGCGCTCAAGCTGAAGGAGCTCTCGTACGCGCACGCCGAGGGGACCGCAGCCGGTGAGATGAAGCACGGCACCAACGCGCTCATCGACGAGAACCTGCCCGTGCTCGCGATCGCGCCGCGCGACTCGGTCCGGCGCAAGATGCTTTCGAACATCGAGGAGGTGCGCGCGCGGGCCGGCATCGTCGTGGCGCTCGCGAACGCCGACGACGAGGAGCTTCGCGCGAAGGCCGACGAGATCATCCCGCTGCCCGAGTGCCACGAGCTCGTCACGCCGGTCGTGGCGGTCGTGCCGCTGCAGCTCTTCGCCTACCACGTCGCCGATCGCCGCGGCGCCGACGTCGATCAGCCGCGCAACCTCGCGAAGACGGTCACCGTCGAATGAGGTCGACGCGGATACAGTAAGCCGCGTGGCCGAGGTCGGCGTCGACATCATCGAGACTGCGCGCATCAAGCGCGTCCTCGACAAGTTCGGCGATCGCTTCCTGCGCCGCGTGTACACCGACTGGGAGCGCGCCTACTGCCGGCGCAACGTGCTGCACCTCGCCGGACGCTGGGCGGCGAAGGAAGCCGTGTCGAAGGTGCTCGGCCTCGGCGTGCACGGCGTCGGCTGGCGCGAGATCGAGATCCTGCGCACGCCGCTGGGCCAGCCGATCGTGAAACTGCACGGCAACGCCGAGCGTCGGCGGCAGAGCCTCGGCCTCGGCGCGATGACCGTCAGCATCTCGCACATCCACGACCTCGCGGTCGCGGCCGCCGTCGGCGACGCGGCGCGGTGACCTCGAGCGACGAGGTTCGCGCGTGGCTCCCTCGTCCGCGTCCCGGCGAGGACAAGGACGCGCGCGGCCGCGTCCTCGTCGTCGGCGGATCGCTGCGCTATTCGGGCGCGCCGCTCCTCGTCGCGACCGGCGCGCTGAAGACGGGGGCCGGCATCGTGACGCTCGCGGTCGCGCGATCGCTCGCAATGGCGCTCGCCGGACGCGTCCCGGAGCTGACGTTCCTGCCGCTCGACGAAGCCTCGCCGGGTGTCATCGATTCGAGCGCCGCGCGCCAGATCGCGTCCGGCCTCGGCGAGGGCCGCTACCGGGCCATGGTCGTCGGGCCCGGACTCGGGCACGATCCGACGACTGACGCGCTCGTGCTCGGCACGCTCGCCCGCGCGACCGTTCCGGTCGTCATCGACGCCGACGGGTTGAACGCGCTCGCCCGCACGAGCGACTGGCCGAAGCGTCTGCCGCCGGACGCGGTCCTCACGCCGCACGCGCGCGAGGCCGCGCGGCTCGCGGGCGGCGATGTCGGCGAGCCGCGCGTCGAATGGGCGAGCGATCGCGCGCGAGCGTGGGGCGCCGTCCTCGTGCTGAAGGGCGCGTGCACCGTCGTCGCCTCCGCCGGCGGCGACGTGTTCGCGCACGACCGCCCGAATCCGGCGCTCGCGACCGCGGGCAGCGGCGACGTTCTCTCCGGCTGCATCGCCGCGCTCGCCGCGGGCGGCCTCGTCCCGTACCGCGCGGCGTGCGCCGCGGTCGTGCTGCAGGGCGAAGCGGGCGATCTCGTCGCGCGCGAGGTGGGCGTGCGTGGAGCGACCGCGGGCGACCTCGCGGCGCGCCTGCCGCGCGCGCTCGAGAGCCTCTCCGCATGAGCCGGATGCCGCTCCGCGAGAGCGTGGCGGAGGTCGACCTCGACGCGATCGAGTCGAACGTCGCGTACCTCCGCCGGCGCGCGGGAGTGCCGCTCATCGCCGTGGTGAAGGCGGACGGGTATGGACACGGCGCCGAGGCCACAGCACCGGTGTGTCTCGCCGCCGGCGCCGAGATGCTCGCCGTCGCCACCGTCGAGGAGGGGCTGCTCGTGCGCGCGTGTGGCATCCGCGAGCCGATCCTCGTCCTCCTCGGGGCCGCGCCGGGCGAAGCGCGCGCCGCGGCCGACGCGGGACTGCACGTCGCGGTCTGGCGCCGCGACCAGCTCGACGCGCTCGACGATGCCGCGCGCGGCGGGGAGCCGATCGCGGTGCACCTCAAGGTCGACACCGGCCTCACTCGCCTCGGCGTCATGCCCGACGAGGCGGCGGATCTCGCGCGAGACATCGCGTCGCGCCGCCACCTCGGGTTCGCCGGCGTGTACACGCACCTCGCGACCGCGGACGAGCTCGACGTCGCGTTCGCGCGCACGCAGGTCGACCGCTTCGCGGCGATGCTCGCGGCGCTGCACGAGCGTCCGCGATGGCAGCACGTGCTCGCGAGCGCCGGCATCCTCGCGCTCGCGCCGACGGGCTCGTTCACCGCGGTCCGGCCGGGCGTCGCGCTCTACGGCCTCCCTCCCGCGCCGCACCTCGCGCCCGCGGAGCTCCGTCCGGCGCTCCGCCTCGTGTCGCGCCTCGCCCGCGTGCGGCGCGTGCCGGCCGGCACCGGCGTGTCGTACGGCCATCGCTACGTGACCGATCGCGAGCGCGTGATCGCGACGGTGCCGTTCGGGTACGGCGACGGCCTCCCTCGCCGCGCGTCGCCGGGCGGGGCGATGCTCGTCCGCGGGCGCCCCGCCCCGATCGTCGGACGCGTCTGCATGGACCTCGTGATGCTCGACGTCTCCGACATCCCGGGTGCGCGCGAGGGGGACGAGGTGGTCCTCATCGGGACGCAGCAGGGCGCGTCGCGCACGGCGGACGACTTCGCGCGCGAGATCGACACGATCAACTACGAGGTCGTCACGAACCTCCACCCGCGCGTGCCGCGCGTCTACCTGCGCGGCGCGCGAGCGGTCGCGGTGAAGACGGCGGCCGGATACTCGCGCACGTGATCCGCCTGCGCGGCATCGCGCTCGCGCTCCTCGTCCTCCTCGTCGCCTGCGAGACGACGCCGCCGACGGCGTCGCCCTCGAGCTCGGCGACGCTCTCCGCCACGCCGCAGGGCGTCGACATGACGGATGTGCTCGCGCGGACCGCCCTCCCGATCAACGATCCGTTCACGCTCACGCCGGCGCTCCGGGCGAGGACCGGGACGCCCGGCCCGTTCGAGCCGGCGCGCTCCTCGCCGCTCGCGCGGCAGGTGGGGGACCGCGACGAGTTCTACTTCTACAACGACCGCACGAAGATGAACGAGCGCCTCACGGCGGTCGTGCGGCAGCGCAGCGATCACGCCTACTGGTACGTGCAGGAGGGCATCGCCGTCGATCCGGCGCGGCTGCAGCAGACGATCCTCGAGTTCGAGGGCAAGATCTACCCGACCGATCACGCGCTGTTCGGCGAGGAGTGGACGCCCGGGATCGACGCCGACCCGCGCCTCACCATCCTCATCGCGCGGATCCCGAACGTCGGCGGGTACTTCAGCGCGGCCGACGAGCTGCCACGCTGGATCAACCCGTTCAGCAACGAGCGCGAGATGATCTACGTGAACATCGAGGGAGCGCCGATCGGCAGCGCGGCGCTGCTGTCCACCCTCGCGCACGAGTTCTCGCACATGATCGAGTACGCGAAGCGCCGGCCGTCGGCGGTGTGGTTCAACGAGGGGCAGGCGCAGACCGCGGAGCAGAACAACGGCTTCACGCCGCTCGGCACGTCGGCGCAGTTCCTCCGCGAGCCGGACACGCAGCTGACCGACTGGAAGGAGTCCGCGTCCGAGGCCGGCGCGAACTACGGTCACGCGTTCCTGTTCCTGCAGTACCTCGCCGAGCGCTTCGGCGGCCCGCGGATCATCCGGCAGCTCATGGAGAAGGGCGTCATGACGCCGCTCGACCTCGACGCCGCGATCCGCGCCGCCGGCGGGACCGGCGTCGAGGATGCGTACCTCGACTTCGTCGCGACGGCGGGGATGCTCGACCAGACCGATCCGCCCGCGCCGTACCGCTTCACCGCGCTGAAGCTGCCGGTGACGCTCCGCGTCGCGCGCGCGCAGATGAGCTCGGGCCCCGATCCGGTGCGGTCGTCCGTGCACCAGTACGCGGTGCGCTACTTCGAGATTCCCGCTGGCCGGGTCGCGATCGATCTGAACGGCGCGACGTCGGTGCGATTGCTGCCCACGGACCCGCACTCCGGGAAAGCACTGTGGTGGTCGAATCGAGGGGACGGCTCGGACATGTCGCTCACGCGCACGGTGGACCTGCGCGGGACCGACAAGGCGACGCTGCAGTACTGGGCGTGGTTCGACATCGAGGACCAGTTCGACTACGCGTACGTCGAGGCGAGCGATGACGGCGGCAAGACCTGGCAGACGCTCCGCTCCACGTCATCGACGGACAAGGATCCCAACGGGACGAATCTCGGCAACGGCATGACCGGCAAGTCGGGCGGCGGCTCCGCGCCGAAGTGGATCAACGACCGCATCGACCTCTCCGCCTTCGCGCGAAAGCAGATCCAGCTGCGCTTCGAGTACGTCACCGATCAGGCGTACAACCGCGACGGCTTTGCCGTCGACGATCTCGCGATACCGGAGATCGGCTGGAGCGACGACGCCGAGGCCGACCGCGACTGGACCGCGGCGGGGTTCGTCCGCTCGAGCAACGTCGTCCGCGAGCGGTTCGCCGCGCAGGTGCTGAGCTTTGGGGCCTCGGCCTCCGTCACGCGCGCGACGACGGGCGCCGACGGCAAGCTCCACCTCGACACGACCGTCGGCGACCGTGGCGGCCTCCTCGCGATCACGGCGTTCGCGGCGGAGACGACGCAGCCGGGATCGTTCGAGTTGCGCGTGACGAGGCAGTGACGCTCGCGCCGGTCCGCGTCGCCGTCATCCCGGCGGCTGGGCTCGGCACGCGATTCCTGCCCGTCACGAAGACCGTCCCAAAGGAGATGCTGCCGCTCGTCGATCGTCCGATCGTGGACGTCGTCATCTCCGAGGCGGTCGCGTCCGGCGTCGAGGAGGTCGTCGTCGTGAGCGCGCCCGGGAAGTCGGCGCTCGACGAGTACTTCGCGCCGAACCGGCGTCTGGAGTCACGGCTCCTGGCCGAGCGGCGCGAGCGCGACCTCGAGCTCGCGCGGCGCGGCGAGCGGATCGCGAAGCGGGTCACCGTCGTGCATCAGCAGGAGCCGCGGGGGAACGGGCATGCCGTCCTCTGCGCGCGCGAGGCCGTCGGACGCCGGCCGTTCGTGATGATCTGGGGCGACGACATCGTCATGGGCGAGCCGCCGGTGGCGGCGCAGCTGGTCCGGACGCGCGAGCGCCTCGGCGGCGGGAGCGTCGCCGCCGTCATGCGCGTCGAGGGCGCGGCCATCTCGCGATACGGCGCCGCCGACGGCGAGCAGCTCGACGAGCGCACGTGGCGCGTGCGGCGGCTCATCGAGAAGCCGCGGCCGGAGGAGGCGCCCTCCGGACTGGCGCAGGTGCACGGCTACGTGTTCGAGCCGGAGATCTTCGACGAGCTCGAGCGCACGCCGCCGGGGAAAGGCGGTGAGATCTGGCTCGCCGACGCGGTGAACGCGCTCGCGCAGCGCGCGCCGGTGTACGCACACCGTTTCACCGGCGAGCGCTTCGACACGGGCGACCGCGGCGAGTACGTACGCGCCGTGGTCCACGCGGCGCTGTCGCGTGATGACCTCGGCCCCGGCCTCGCCGACTGGCTTCGTGTAAGGATTTCGGACAAGCGTCAGCGCTCCTAACGGCGGCAACGCGCCAGTCGTTAGCATGAGTGCCCCCAGGCCAAGCGGGGCTCCGGCGGGTGGGCCGGAAGGATTCAGCGAGAACGCGGAGGTGCTCGGTGGGGCGCACCCCCTTGCTCGACGTCATCCTGCGCGCGTTCGCACTCGGTATCGCCGCCTGGATCGTGGCCGGTTGCACGTGGGCGGCGCTCGATCTGGGCGGCGGCGTCACCGCGTCAGCTACGTCGCACGAGCCGCAGGCCCGCGCGATGCTCGCCGGCCGCGGCGGGATCCCCGGGATGCGGGTCGGATCGAGCTCGACCGAGGGGTTCCTCGTGACGGTCGTCGACGGCGGGTGGCCGCTCCAATTCCGCGTCGGAGGGGGGACCGTCCTCGATCTCGTGGAGAGTGCGGTCGATGCGCTCGGGCCGGACGACCGGATCGATGCGCCGCTCGAGGCCGAGCTCGCGCCGGGCATGATCGTGCGGGTCTTCCGCGGTGCGGTGCGCCTCGAGACGACGGCGGAGCCGCTCCTCGCCGGCACGATGTACCAGAAGGACCCTGACCTCTACATCGGCGACTCGCGCGTCGTGTCGCCGGGCCACGACGGGACCGTCGAGCGCACCTATCGCGTCCGCACCGAGGACGGCGTCGTCGTCGCCCGCGAGCTCGTCGCGGAGGTCGTCACCGATCCGGCGGTCGCCGGGCGCGTCGCCCTCGGCACGCGTCCGTTGACGCTCGAGACTCCGCTCGGCCCGGTCTCGTACGTGCGCAGCCTCAACGTCCTGGCGACGTACTACACCCCCGCGAACTGCGGCAAGACCCCGGATTCGCCGCTGTACGGCATCACCGCCACGGGCGCCCGCGCGACGCGCGGCATCGTCGCCGTCGACCCGCGGGTGATCCCGATGTACTCGTGGCTGTACATCCCCGGCTACGGCATCGCGCAGGCACGCGACGTCGGCAGCGCCATCATCGGCGACCATATCGACGTGGCGTTCGACGACGGGGACGGTGCCTGGTGGGGCCGCCGCTACGTGACGGTGTACCTGCTCGCGCCCTGATCGACCCGGCCGAGCGCGCGACCCTTCGCGCGCTGCGCGCTCGGCACGGCCTGCGCGCGTCGCGCTCGCGGGGCCAGCACTTCCTGGCGTCACCGGCGGTACTCGACGCCGCCGTCCGCGCCGCCGAGATCACGCCGGCCGATCGCGTTGTGGAGATCGGGCCCGGGCTCGGCGCGCTCACCGTGCGCCTCGCGGCCGCCGCCGACCGTGTCGTCGCCTTCGAGGTCGACGCGCGGCTCGCGGCGATCCTGCGCGACGACGTGCTCCGTGGCGCGGAGAACGTGGAGGTCGTCACGGCCGATGCGCTCGCCGTCGACCTGCTCGCCTCGC
>DASQXO010000117.1:0-6016 GCA_035639655.1 Candidatus Dormiibacterota bacterium | reverse complement strand
TGAACGTGCCGTGCCCGCCCGGGTCGAACGAGCTCGCGTCGTCGTTGACGAAGTCGACCCGTGTGAGCACCTTGCCGGCGAGCTCGCGGTTGTCGTCGACGCCGCTGTCGACGACCGCGACGGTCACCGAGGCGAGCGGCCGCGTCGCCGTCAGCAGGCGGAAGTACGGTCCGATGAGGTTCTGCTCGCCGCTGCCGGTCGGCAACGGCCCGCCCGTCGCGACGATGCCCGAGGCGACGATCTCGCCGTCGGCCTCGATGGCCTTGACCATGACGTTCGCGGCGAGCGCTCGTGTCGCCGTCGCGTCGAGGCGCGCCGTGACGACGTCGAGGCCGTCGAGGGAGCGCACGTCCTGCGCGCCGGCGCGGCGCGCGAAGTCCGCGACGTGCGCCGACTCGCCGTGCGCCACGCTGACGATCGCGTCGCCGTCGAGGGCCGGGTCGACGCGCGCGACCTGGCGCGGCGCGGCCGGCAGCGCCACCGCGAGCGCGATGGCGACGACCGAGAAGAATCGCGACGCCCTTTCCCCGAGACCCACCGGGGTCATAGCCTGCATGACCCAGTACCGCGTGTCGTCTATCAAATGGTGTAGATGGCTTATCCGGGTGGTATCAGGACGATCAGGGGATGCGCGGACCGACGTGGCGCGACGCGCGATGTGTTAGCGGCCGTCGTCCTCGCGATCGGCGAGATCGCTCCGGTCGGTCATGGCCTTCTCGCGCTTCGCGCGCTGCGCCGCGGCCTTCTTCGCGCGCTCCGCCGCGGCCCGCGCGCGGCCAGCGGCGTCTTTTGCCGCCTTTGCCGCGGCCTGGACCTTCGCGCGCTGCTCCGGTGACAGCATGCGCTGCGTCGGGCTGTGCGCGAGGGTCGCCGCCTGCTCCGCGGCACGCGCGGCCGCGTCGGCGATCGTGCCGCCGTCCGCGCCCGGCGTGGCGATCTCGAGCGTCGCCGAGGCGAGTACGGTCACCGCGTTGGGCTCGGCGTCGGGCGTCGCCGGCTTCAGCTGCTCCCGCTGTCGCGCGACGCGCGTGCGGAGCTGCTCGACGAGATCGGACGGCGCCGCCGTCGACTCCTCGAGGCTCGCGACGGCGTTGGCGAGGTGCTCGCCGAACGCGCTCGCCGCGGCGTCCGCCTCGGTGTCGCGGTCCTGCGCCGCCAGCGCCGACGCTTCGCGGAGCCTGTTCTCGGCGATGCCTAGCTCGACGGCGGCGCGATCGGTGGCGTCATGCGCGAGCGAGAGCCGCAGCTGCTCGCTGCTGAGCTTCAGCCCGTACAGCGGGTCGTCCGGGAGCGAGTCAGCGCTCGCGGCGGATGCGCCCGCGACGAGCGACACGAAGACGAGCGCGATCGTCGCGACGCGCGAGAGTGCCGGGAACGGACGTCCGAGCAGCGCGCCGGCGGCGCCGACGCGCTCGCGCAGCGTCGGGCGGAGCGCAGCGTCGAGCTGCCGCATGACGCGCGCGCGGAGCGTCTCGCGCCGTTCCCGGTTGAGCGCGCTGCTGACGCCGCGGACGTCCATCGCGACACGCACGAGCGCGCGGATCTCCTGATCCGACATCAGCGGCAGACGCCCCGAGAAGAGCTCGTCCAGAGCGCGGTCGAGCTCCCAGTTGCGGTCCAGAGCACCCTCCCCTCGCCGCCGACCGAACAGGCAGCCGCATGCTTAACGGGGGGTACTAGGAGCCTGTTTCGGCCGGACGTTTCGTCCGCGCCCAGCGCGGGGTTTCGTCAGTCGCGGAGCTGGTCGCGGACCTCCCGGAGGTCGGCCTGGACCATGATCCGCGCGAGCTCACTGAGCCGGACCGTCGGCGTCCAGCCGAGCCGATCGCGCGCCTTCGTCGCGTCGCCGACGAGCACGTCGACCTCGGCCGGCCGGAAGAACTTCTCGGAGACGCGCACGACGACGCCACGGTCATCGTTGACGCCGACCTCACGCATCGCGTCCGAGCGCTTGTCGGCGCGTCCGCTCGGCTTCTCGATCTCCCAATGGATCGGCATCTCGGCGAGGGAGAACGCGAGCTCGGCGAACTCGCGAACCGAGTGCGTCTCGCCGGTCGACAGCACGTAGTCGTCCGCCTTCGGCTGCTGGAGCATGAGGTGCATCGCGCGGACGTAGTCCGGCGCGTAGCCCCAGTCGCGGCGCGAGTCCAGGTTGCCGAGCTCGACGTCGCTCTGCAGCCCGTGCGCGATGCGCGCGACCGCGTGCGTGATCTTCCGGCTCACGAACTCGGTGCCGCGACGAGGCGACTCGTGGTTGAAGGCGATGCCGCCGCAGGTGAACAGGCCGTACGACTCGCGGTAGTTCACCGCGATGTAGTGCCCGTAGCACTTGGCGACGCCGTAGGGTGAGCGCGGGTGGAACGGCGTGAGCTCGTTCTGGGGGGTCTGGCGGACCTTGCCGAACATCTCCGAGGACGAGGCCTGGTAGAACCGCGCCTCCGGGACGACGCGGCGCATCGCCTCCAGGATCCGCGTCACGCCGAGGCCGGTGACGTCCCCCGTGAGCTCGGGCTGCTTCCAGGACAGCGCGACGAAGCTGATCGCGCCGAGGTTGTAGATCTCGTCGGGATGGACCTCCTCGCAGGCGGCGATGAGCGAGGCGAGGTCGGTGAGGTCACCCTCGACGAACTCGAGCTTCGGGATCTGCGTCGCGACCTCGGAGCGTTTGGGGTTGTTCTGGCCGCGGATGACGCCGACGACGCGGTAGCCCTGGTCGAGCAAGTGCTCGGCGAGGTAGGTGCCATCCTGACCGGTGATCCCGGTCACGAGCGCGGTCTTCGACACGCGGGAGCTAGGTCGCCGCGCCGATCTTGAAGATCTTCGTGCCGCAGACCGGGCAGGTGCCTTCCGTCGCCGGCCGGCCGTTCTTCATCGTGATCTGCTTGGCATCCTTGATCTCGCGGGACGCCTTGCACTTCACGCAGTAGCCTTGCGCCATCGTCTCGATCACCTCCGCTTTGGTGGGGGCCGCGCCCATCCTAGCCCGGCTGGAAATGCAAAGCCCCGCTCTTCTGAGGTAAGCGGGGCCTTGCTGGGGAAGGGAATGGGTGGGGGTTTCTATTTCAGATCGGCAGCAGCTCCAGTACGTCGATGAACGAGCGTGGGTTGGTACGGACGTTGAAGACGGCCGGACCGAAGTTGAACAGGAGGAGGACCGCGACGATCGCGATCAGGATGAGCAGCGCGAGCAGCACGCCGGAGCCAAATCCGCCGTCGTGCTCGTGCACCGGCTCACGCGCGACGGGTTCTTCGCGTACGACCTCGCGTTCGGTGACGACGTCGTCGTCACGATGCTCGTGTGTCACTTTCCTAAACTCCGTCGCTCCTTGAGCAAGCAGGAGGGCAGCATCTTCCGTGCCAGACATGCGGGCTGAGATCCTCTCCGTCGGCACCGAGCTCTTGCTTGGACAGATCGTCGATACGAACGCGGCGTACCTGGCAAGGCGGCTTGCGTCGCTCGGGATCGACCTCTTCCACATCTCAGAGGTCGGCGACAACTTGACGCGTGCGATCGAAGCGATCGAGCGGGCGCTGTCTCGGGCGCAGCTGCTCGTGTGTACCGGCGGGCTCGGCCCGACCGAGGACGACCTCACGCGCGAGGCGATCGCCGCCGTCCTCGGCGAGGAGCCGCACGTCGACCCCGCGCTCGAGCGCGAGCTGCGCGAGTGGTTCGGCCGGCGCGGGCTCACGATGCCGGAGCGGAACCGCAAGCAGGCTTGGCTCATCCCCTCGGCGCGCGCGATCCCGAACCCGAACGGCACCGCGCCCGGCTGGTGGGTCCGCTCGAAGGAGAAGGAGATCGTCGCGATGCCCGGTGTGCCGCGCGAGATGACGGCGATGTGGGAGGAGCGCGTCGAACCCGAGCTCGCCGCGCGCGGCACGCCGCTCGTCGTACGCACACTGAAGGTGCTCGGCATCGGAGAGTCCGCCGTCGAGGAGGCGCTCGGCGATCTCGTGCGCGCAACGTTCCCGACGCTCGCGACGTACGCGAAGAGCGATGGCGTCCACGTGCGCATCGCGGCGAAGGAGAACGATCGCGCGCGCGCGGCCGAAGCGGTCGCGCGCGTCGAGCGCGTCGTGCGCGAGCGGCTCGGCGAACACGTCTGGGGCATCGACGACGATTCACTCGTCGCGCTCATCGGCACCACGCTCGCGCGGCGCGGCTGGAAGCTCGCGATCCACGAGGATGCGTCGGGCGGCGTCGTCGCCGCGGCGCTCTGCGAGAGCGGCGTGCCGCAATGGTTCGCCGGCGGCGTGATCGGTCCGCTCGCGGCGCCCGACGCGGACGTGACGCTGGATGTCGCCGCGCGCGACGACGCCATCGAAGTCGTCGCGCGAGCGCCGAGTGGCGAGCGCCGCGCGCGAATGCACGTCGCCTCTGCCACGGAGCTCCGCCGCCGTGCGGTGCTCATCTCGCTCGATGTGCTTCGGCGGGCGCTGATACCCCGCTGACGCACCTCCGCCCAACGGGGGACCGCACTGTCCCGTTCAAGCAAGCGCAGCTTCAGGTGGAAGCTGGCTGCTTCGTGGGAGGAGGGCGAGGGCTGTGCGCCGAAGGTTCCGTCGGCTTCGGATCGCTGCACTCGTCGCGTTGCTCGCGACGCTGGCGTTCGTCGCGCTCGCCGCGACCGCGACGCTGTCATCGAACGGCGGCATCGCGCTGCTCGAGCCCACGGCGCAGGGCGTCTTCGCGAGGACCGCCGGCGCCTCGGCGGACGTGCGCGTCGCGAGCAGTCTGGTGCTGCGCGCCGGCGATTCCGTGCGCACCGATGCGACGGGACACGCGCTCATCGCGTACGCCGACGGCACGATCCTCGTCGTCGGGCCGAACAGCCAGCTCATGATCGACGTGAGCGCGAGCGGGCCGGATCTGTTCGTGCTCATCACGCAGAACGCGGGCCGCGTCTGGTACCAGATCTCGCAGAGCCTCAGTCCCGGCCTGCGCTACGAGGTCCACTCCGGGTCGCTCGCGGCGGTCGTGCGCGCCGGCTCCATCGTGCAGGTCGAGGTGACCGACGAGGGCGCGAACGTCACCGCCGCAGTCGGCGCGGTCGACACGACCTCGCGCGGCGAGACCGTCGTCGTGACGTCGGGCAACGGGACGATCGTCAAACCGGATTCGACGCCGGCGCCGCTCGTGCCCTCGACGGCGACGCCGGCGCCGCTGCCCGCGCCGCTGTACCAGTGGCCCACGGTGACCGCGCCGACCGCGGCTCCGGTCGCCGTCGCGCCGACGCCGACGCCTGGGTTCCTCGGGACGCTCCCGCTGCCGACGATCCCCGCGCCGACGTCCGCGCCCACGCCGGCGCCGACGCCGGCGCCGACCGCGACGCCCACGCCGACGACGCCTCCGAGTTCGACGCCGCCGACGACGCCTCCGGCGACGACCCCGCCGGCGACGCCGACGCAGAAGACGCATCCGACGCCGAAGCCGAAGGGCACGCTGACGCCCGCGCCGACGACGCCCGCGCCGCTCGCGATCGATCTCGAAGCGCTGCCGGCCGCTATATCAGCCTAGCTGATGAGCGCGGCGCGACGACGCCCTCGTGAAGCATGTGCGAGCGCACGCAAGTGCGATGTCGCGCGACTGCGGATCGCGTCGCCGATCCGAACACCGCGCCGCATCACATCCGCTTGACGGAGCGTGACGTACCGCAGCTGATGTAGCGATCGCGACGCTTTGTCGGCGAATCGTCGCCTGATACCTCGCTGCGTCGTGCGTACCCCTATGAGGGTGGCCTGTCCCCCGTTAAGGAGACGCACGCTGTCAGGCGCACGACTGGCTTTTTCCTGGGGAGGAGGGGGCCGGAACAACTTGGGCGGACGCTTCACCACGCAGCAGCTGCGGCTGGCTGTGCTTGCGGGCACGGTCGGCGTCGTCGCGGTCGTCGCGATGGCGTCGAGCGTGCTGAACGCATCGTCGAGGACAGGCATCGCGCTGCTCGAGCCGATCGCGCAAGCGGTGTTCTACCGCGCCGCGGGCGAGACGAACTTCGCGCTCGCGGACGACAGCGTC
>DASQXO010000116.1:0-12479 GCA_035639655.1 Candidatus Dormiibacterota bacterium | reverse complement strand
GGCGATCGCGTCGCCGCCGTCGCGGCCGAGACGGTCGAGGCGGCTCGCGAGGCCGCCGCCGCGATCGAGGTCGAGTACGAGGAGCTGCCGGCGATCCTCGACGTCGACGACGCGACGGCGCCCGGCGCGCCGATCCTCCATCCCGACGCCGCCGAGTTCGCGTACCGCGGCGGCACCCGGGCGCCGGTCCCGCATCCGAACGTGCAGGGACACTCGCGGCACGAGCACGGCGACCTCGACGGGGCGATGCGCGCGGCAGCGCGCGTCTTCGAGCACACCTTCACCGTCCCGCGCGTGCACCACGCGTTCATCGAGCCCCGCGCGAGCGTCGTGTGGTACGAGGACGGCGTCCTCCGCGTGGTCTCGACGAACAAGGCGCCGTTCGCGCTGCGCGAGCAGCTCGCCGTCGCGCTCGGCATCCCGGCGGAACGGATCGTCGTCGACAACGGCACGATCGGTGGCGACTTCGGCGGGAAGGGACTCTCCATCGACGAGTTCATCCTCGCGTTCGTCGCGCGAGCCGCGGGACGGCCGGTGCGCCACGTCGCGACGTACGCCGAGGAGCTGACCGCGACGAACACGCGCCACGCCGCGCGGATCACCCTGCGCACCGGGGTGGACCGAGACGCGCGGATCGTCGCGCACGAGGCGCGCGTGCTGTTCGACGGCGGCGCGTACGCCGCGGCGAAACCGGTCGCGTCGCTCCTTCCCGGCGAGGCGCTGCTCACGCTCGCCGGCTACCGCGTGCCGGCGGCGCGGATCGAGGCGACGGCGGTGTACACGAACACCGTCCCGGCCGGGCACATGCGCGCGCCGGGTCAGCCGCAGAACGCGTTCGCCGCCGAGTCGCACGTCGATCTCATCGCGAGCGAGCTCGGCCTCGACCCATTCGAGTTCCGCCTGCGCAACGCGCTGCGCGCCGGCGACGTCGACGCGCTCGGCGAGCGCTGGCACACCGATCGCGTCGCGCGCGTGCTCGAGCGCGCGCGGGCGGAGGCCGGAGCGCCGCCGCGCGGTCGCGGCGTCGCGCTCGGCGTGCGGCACGTCGGCGTCGGGAAGACATCCGTCGTCATCGAGGTCGCCGACGACGGATCGCTCGACGTGCTCACCGGCGTGAGCGATCAGGGCGGCGGCGCGCACACGATGCTGCAGCGCGTCGTCGCCGCCGAGCTCGGCCTGCCGGCGGAGCGCGTGCGGGTGCGACGCGGCTCGACGGCGGAAGCGCTGTACGACCCCGGCGTCGGCGGTTCGCGCGTCACGCCGGCGGCCGGCGGCGCGGCGTTAGTGGCGGCGCGCGCGCTCCGCGAGTCGGGCATCCGTCCGGGCGCGCGCGTCGTCGGCGAGCACGACGCGCACGCGAAGGATCACTCCGTGTGCGCGTACGTCATCGACGTCAACGTCGATCGCGAGACCGGCGCGATCGCGATCGTCGACGCGCTGCTCGTGGCGGACGTCGGGACGGTCATCAATCCGGTCAGCGCGCGCGGACAGCTCGTCGGGGGCTTCGCGTTCGGCCTCGGTCAGGCGCTCACCGAAGAGCTCGCGATGGAGGACGGCCGCGTCGTCACGACGAACCTCGGCGACTACAAGGTCCCGTCGATCGTCGACGTCCCCGAGCTGCGGGTCGTGCTCGTCGAGAGCGAGGCCGGACCAGGGCCGTTCGGCGCGCGGTCGGTCGGCGAGCTCGCGAACCCGGCGGTCGCGCCGGCGATCGCGAACGCGGTCGCGAGCGCGAGCGGAGCGCGCGTGCGCTCGCTCCCGCTGACCGCCGAGAAGGTCCACGCGGCGCTCGCGCGGTGAACGGCGTCCCGCGCCTCCGCGTCGAGCCGCTCGCGGTCGACCGCTGGCGCATCACGAACGACGGCGACGCGAGCGTGCGTCTCGTCGAGACGTGGCTCCCGCACGGCAGGTTCCGCGGAGCGGTCCGGCGGCACGATCGCGCCATCGCGCCCGGCGAGAGCGTGCTGCTCGAGCTGCCCGTCGCGACCGCGGGCGCGCCGCGCGAGGTCGTCGAGAACGCGTTCCTCATCCTGCGGCTCGAGGGCTGGCGCATCCTCGCGCGTCTGCGGATCCGCTTCGACGAGGACGCCGTCCCCCGCGCCGAGGTCGTCGACGTCAGCTCGCAGCGCGCCGGGTTCTCCGGCGTGGCGGAGTGAGCGCTGGTACCGTCGCCTTCGCATGGCCATCCCTGAACGCGACCGCTACGTCATGCAGCGGATGCGCGGCTGACGCCGTAACTGAAGCGCGAGCTTCGAGGAGACCACGGGCATGGTCTCGAACACGATCGGCGTCGAGCTCGACGAGCTCGTGGCGACGCTCGCGCGCATCAAGCGCGAGCACGGCAGTGACGCCGAGTACCGCGAGTGGCGGAAGGGATTTCCGAAGTCGTGGCCGATGTGAGCGACGGTCGCCTGTCGCCGATCGCGCGCGTGCGTCGCCGCCTCAAGCTCGCCTTCGCGACGATCGCCTATGGCCTCGGTCGCGATCGCTGGCAGCGGCCCAACGCCGTCGTCGCCGCGCTCGGGCTCGCTCCGGGCATGCGCGTCGCCGACCTCGGCGCGGGTCTCGGCTACTTCACGTTCCGCCTCGCGAGCGCGGTCGGACCGGCAGGCGTCGTCTACGCCGTCGACACCGATCCCGACCTCCGCTCGGCCGTCGACGAAGGCGCTCGCGAGCGTCGACTGGCGAACGTGCGGACGGTCGCGGCGAGGAATGATGACGCCGCGCTCCCGGGGGCGGTCGACCTCGTGTTCGTCTCGCTCGTGTTCCATCACCTGCCGGAGCCGCGCGAGTATTTCCGCCGCACGCGCGCGCTGCTGCGGCCGGGCGGTCGCATCGCGGTGCTCGAGGCGAAGCGCGAGGGCTTCGCGCGCGTCTTCGGACACGCCACGCCGCCGGAAGCGGTGCGTCAGGACATGGAGGCGGCGGGATACCGGCTCGCGAGCGCGCACGAGGTGGTCCCGCGCCAGTCGCTGCAGATCTTCGTTCCGGCTTAAGCCTGCGCCTTCAGCCTGACCTCGAGCTCCCGCATGCGCAGCGGCGTCTTGCCACTCCAGTACTCGCGCTTGCGCGTCATCGCCTGGACGTGGCCGTCCCACTCGAAGTTGAACGCGTTGACGCCGAGCTTCACCGCGCGGCGGACCTTCTCCTGCGTCTCGGCGTCGGTCGCGTACTTCTCGATCGCCTCGATCTGGCGGTCACCGTGTCCCTCGTCCTGCTCCGCGTGCAGCTCGTACGTACCCGCGGCGTACGCGGAGAAGCCGTAGTACTTCGTGAGCTCGCGGAAGACCTTCGCGGCGACGCCGTTCGCGCCGCCGTGCTGCGCCTCGGCGAAGGTCACGATGGAGATGCCCTCGATCGCGCTGCGGCGCTGGCAGCCGCCGACGATCATCTCGATCGCCGCCATCGTGCCCGGCGTCGGCTCGGCCTCGTCGGCCTGCTCGCGCGTGATCCCGGCCTCCTCGAGGAACTGCAGCATGATGTCGACGTGCGTCTTCTCGCCGCCAAGCTCCTCCATGAAGTTGTCCACGACTGTCTCCATCAGCCCATACGCCTTCTCGTTGACGGCGTTGACGGCGATGTAGCCGAAGAAGATCGGGTTCGTGCGCACGCGGAGGTAGTGCTGGATCTCGCCGAGGATGATCTGCTCGCGCGTCCAGACGTGGTCGATGATCCCCTTGAACCAGGGGTGCTCGATCATCGGGACCTCGTTCGCGTAGCCCCACAGCTCCTTGATGAGCTCGTCGGGCGGGAGCGCGCGCTTGATCACGTGCCGATCCCTCGAATCTAGAGGTACTTGCGACCCTGCAGGCGATCGGGGACCTGGAGCCCGAGCGCGGCGATCTGCGGCTCGACCTCGGCGATGTACTCGCGGCGAGCCTGGTCGTTCGTGCGCCGCTTGAGGCCCCACTCGATGTAGCGCTCCGTGCGCGCCGACTCGGACTTCCCGAACATGTCCAGACCGACGATGTACCAGCGATCGACAGCGCGCTGCGCCTCGGCCTTCCCCTCGGGCCCGCTCGCGATGAGCCGCTCGAGCTGCTGCTGCCCGTACGCGATGTGGCCCTTCTCCTCGCGGAGGATCGTCGGCAAGTAGTCGTCGATGGGGAGGTACGACGACTCGAGCATCTCGTCGAGCTGGTACTGGCCGACCTTGTCGATCAGCATGCCGAACGCGGCGAAGTCGGCCCACGAGGGCATGTCCTCCTTGAACGCGTCGACCTCGCGCTGCGAGCGCGGTCGGGTGAGGATGTCCGAGCGATCGATGCCGAGGAGCTGCAGCAGCCGCAGGAACTTCCGGCAGTGGTCGATCTCCTCCGCGGCGATCCGTGCGACGCGCCACTGATCGTCGACCGTCGGCGCGCGCAGCGTCCAGTGATCGACGTAGATGTGCGGACCGCCGATCTCGCAGTCCGCCTGGATCGCGAGCAGCCGCGAGAGGAGCTCCTGGTACTCCTTCGGCATCTTCGGGTAGTCCTTCGGCTGGATCCGATCGGTGAACTGCGACATCACCCGACCTCCCGCTCGCGCAGCTTGAATCTCTGAATCTTACCGGTGGCCGTCTTCGGTAACTCGCTTGCGAACTCGATCCAGCGCGGGGATTTGTATCCAGCGAGCCGCGCCGTCGCGTGCGCCCGCAGCTCGGCGGCGAGCTCCGCCGTCGCGCCGCGCTGAGCGCGCGGGACGACGAACGCGACCGGGCGCGTGAGGCCGTCTTCGTCCGCGCGACCGACGACGGCGCATTCGGCGACGGCCTCGTGCTCGAGGAGGACGGCCTCGACCTCGATCGGCGAGACCCACTGCGCGCCGACGCGCAGCATGTCGTCGGCGCGGCCCGCGTACGTGAAGTAGCCGTCGGCGTCGACGCGGTAGCGATCGCCGGTCGCGATCCACTCGCCCACGACGGTGCGCTTCGTGCGCTCGTGCTGCCGCCAGTAATACGCCATCGTCGAGTCGCCCTTCACCCAGAGCTCGCCCGACGCGCCGTCGCCCTCGACGACCCTCGCCTCGAATCCGGGTATGACGCGGCCGGACGTCCCGGCGCGCACGCGGCCGGCGGTGTTCGAGATGAAGATGTAGCCGACCTCGGTCGACCCGATGCCGTCGAGGATCTCGAGGCCGAACCGCCGCCGCCAGCGCTCGAGGATCGCGGGCGGCAGCGCCTCGCCCGCCGAGACGCAGCGGCGCACCGACGACAGGTCGGCGTCGTCGCCGTGCTGCAGCAGCGCCGCGTACGCGGTCGGGACGGCGAAGAAGATGGTCGGCCGCTCGCGCGCGATCGTCTCGAACACGAGGCGCGGCTCGGCGCGCTCGGGCACGAGCACGGCCGACGCGCCGGCGCTGAAGGGCAGCGCGAGAGAGTTCGACAGGCCGTACGAGAAGAAGAGTTTCGAGACGCTGAATGTGCGATCGCCCTCGGCGAGGTCGAGCACGTGCCGCCCGTACAGCCGTGTCGTGAGGTAGAGGTCGTGCTGCAGGTGCACCGCAGCCTTCGGCAGGCCCGTGGTCCCGCTCGAGTACTGCCAGAAGCACATGTCGTCCCTGCTCGTGTCCTCCGGCGCGAGCTCGCTCGACGCGGCGCCGACGAGCTCCGCGTACGACAGCCCCTCGCTCGGCTCGCCCACGACGACGACGTGTCGCAGGTGCCGCAGCTCCGATCGGATCGACGCGATCCGCGGCAGGATCGCGTCGGCGACGACGAGCGCCTTCGCGCGGCTGTCGTCGAGCTGGTACGCATACTCGCTCGCGGACAGCAGCGTGCTCAGCGGCAGCGCGACGGCGCCGATCTTGATCGCGCCGAGGAAGCTCGCCACGAACTCCGGCGAGTCGGGGAGCGCGATCGCGACGCGCTGCTCGACGTCGATGCCGAGCGAGCGGAGCGCGTTGCCGACGCGATTCGCTTCGGCCGCGACTTCGGCGTAGCTCAGCGTCCGACCGCGGTAACGGAGCGCCGGCCGCGCCCCGCGACCCGCCTCGAGGTGGCGATCGAGGAGATCGGCGGCGAGGTTGAGGCGCTCAGGGACCTCGATCGTGGCGCTCACCGGTAGCGGCGCTCCTCGCGCTTCTGGACGATCGCGTCCACGAGCGCGGGCCGCCGCTCGCGCGTGACGACCTCGACCGCGCGCTCGAGCGCGGACCGTAGCTTCGCCGGCTCGGCGATCGGGCCTTCGGCCCACCAGCCCATCGAGCGCGCGAGCGCGGCGAAGTCAACGGGCGGGTCGTCGATCTCCATCCCGATGTTCGCCTTCGTCGCATCAGTGCCGCGGTGGCGGGCGACGCGCAGCTGGTGCTCCCAGTCGTTGTAGTAGGCGCGGTTGTTGTACATCACCACGAGCATCGCGAGGCCGTGCTTCGCGGCCGTCCAGAGCGCGCCCGGGTCGTACAGCAGGTCGCCGTCGGGCTGGATGTCGACGACGAGCTTGTCCGTCCCGCGGTACGCGAGCGCGACGCCGAGCGAGGTCGCGATCTGCGTCGCGGTGCCGAAGCTGCGGCCGGGATGGCGCGCGGGGCCGTCGACGTCCCACAGGCGCAGCGCCCAATCCTCGGCGGTGTTCGCGGTCAGGACCCAATCGGTCCGGCCGACGACGTCCCAGATCTCGCTCGCCAGTCGCGCCGCGGTGATCGGCGACGCGTCCCAGTCGCTGCGCGCCTCGGATCGCCACTGCGCCTCGATCCGCTCGTGCTCCGCCGCGACCCGCGCGCACCGCGCGTCGCGCGCGGCGGTATCGATGCGCCCGCGGAGCGCGTCCCGCAGCGCGGGCAGCGCGAGGCGAGTGTCGGCGACGATCGACAGCGCCACCGGCTGGAACTGGCCGAGGTCCTCGGACCACTTCGACTGGCGGAGCTCGGCGAGGCCGAGGTCGACGACCGGCGTGCCCGCGCGGATCCGCGATCGCTTCGCGTGGGTCTCGCGATCGAGCTCGTTGAGCGCGCGGAAGAGGTCGCCGACGTCGACGGCGAGCACCGCGTCGGCGTCCGCGAGCGCGTCACCGCCGGTCACGTTGAGCCGGTGGCGATTCGGGAAGTTGACGCGGCCGTTGAGGTCGATCACCCCCGCGCCGAGCTCCTCGGCGAGCGCGACGAGCGCCGGGACGGCCTCGGCGTGCCGGCCGGCGAACTCCGCGACGATCACCGGCGCCTTCGCGCGAGCGAGGATCTCCGCCGCGCGCGCGAGCGCGTTCGGGTCGGCCTGGACGGGCGAGGGGAGCGCGGCCTCCGCGACGTCGCGCACGTCGACGGGGCGCGCGAGGCGGTCCTCCTGGAGGCCCGCGTCGTAGCAGACGTACACCGGGCCGGCGGGCTCGGTCGTTGCGATCCGGTAAGCGCGCGCGAACGAGGCGGGGAAGTCGTCGACGGTCGCCGGCTGGTCGTCCCACTTCACGAAGTCGCGCACCGCGTTGCCCTGCACGTTCGCGCTGTGGATCCAGTCGATGTACGGCCGCCGGCGCGTGCGATCGAGCGGCCCGGTCGCGCCGAGCACGAGCACCGGCGCGCGATCGAGCATCGCGTAGTAGATGCCCATCGAGCCGTGCAGCAGCCCGACGACGTCGTGGACGATCGCCGCCATCGGCCGGCCGGTAACTTTTGCGTATCCGTGCGCGAGGCTGACGGCGATCTTCTCGTGGGTGCAGAGGATGATCTCGGGCTTGCCGCGGCCGTAGTTCACGAGCGAATCATGCAGGCCGCGGTACGTCGCTCCCGGGTTCAGCGAGACGTACGGAACGTCGAAGGCGTGCAGGAGGTCGACGACGACGTCGGAACCGAAGCGCGCCGGCACGCCGTCACTTGCCGACGTTGCGGTCTTCCGCGCTCTTCACGAAGGACGGATCGATGATCTTCGCCGCGTCGAATCCGACGAGCGCCCGGTTCGTCTTGCTCAGTTCGGAGAGCGCGCTCGCGAATTGCTCCACCTGCGGGTACGGCAGCGGCGCGAGCACCTCGTTCACGTAGAAGTCGTACGCGATGCCCATGGCCCTATCGTCGTTCGACTTGTAGTACTTCTTCAGCACCGCGATCGTCGCGTCCTTGTCCTTCCGCAGCGCCGACATCGACTGCACGATCGTGTCGACGTAGTGCTGGACGGTCGCTTTGTTCGCCGCGACCCACTGTCGCTGGGCCGCGATCGTCGTCTGCGCCGAAGGGATCTTCTTCGCCGCGAGGTCGTAGATCGGATGCATCCCGAGCGCCTCGTCGTCGACGGTGTTCGGCGGATCGTCGACCGCGGCCTGGATCGACCCGGCCTGCAGCGCGGCGGTGCGCTGCGAGTGCGAGCCGAGCGCGACGATCGTCACGTCCTTGTCCGGATCGAGCCCGAGCGCGCGCAGCGCGACGCGCGTCGCGATGTCCGCCGAGCCGCCCGCGTTCGAGATGCCGACCTTCTTGCCGCGCAGATCGGCGGCGGTCTTGATCTCCGGCCGCGCCTCGAGCACGTACGGGAACACCTGCGTGTTCGTACCGACGATGACGAGGTCCGCGCCGCCCGCGGCGGCGGAGCAGACCTCGGAGCCGCCGAGCTGCGCGATCGGGTAGGTGTTGGCGATGAGCCCGGCCATCGTCTGCGCGCCGCCGTTGACCGAGACGATGTCGAGGTCGAGCCCGTTCTGCTTGGCGATGCCCTTCTCGAAGGCGTACCACAGCGAGAGGTTGTCGAGCGTGATGTTGCTGTACGCGACGGAGAGCTTCACCGGCGCGGGCGTCGCCGTCGCGGCGCCGGACGCGCTCGGCGAGCTCGCCGAAGGCGCCGGCGCGCACGCGGCGAGGACGAGCGCGAGCAGCGCGACAGCGCGACGGACGGCTATTTGCCGACTCCGCGCTTCTCCGCGTCGGCGACGAAGGAGTCGTCGATGACGGTCTTCACGTCGAGGTCCTTGACCTTCGGGTTCGTCAGGACGAGGGACTGCTTCGTGTAGTCGAAGGCGCTCGCCACCGGGTGCGGGTACGCGGGCATGATCTGCTGGACGTAGAAGTCGTAGGTCTGGCTGAGCGCGTCGGCGTCCTTCGTCGCGTCGAGCTTGAGCAGCTTCGCGAGGACCTGGACCGTCTTCGCCTTGTCCTTCTTGGCCGCCGCGATCGCCTCGATCTCCGCGTCGATGTAGCCCTGCACGGCCTTGCGGTTCGCCGCGATGTACGACTTGAGGACCATCGTGCCGTTGTCCGTCGCGGGGATCTTGTCGGCGGCGAGGTCGACGATGACCTTGAAGCCGTTCGCGAGCAGCTGCACCGTGTCCGGCGGGTGGCCGGGTCCGGCGTACACGGCGCCACCGAGCATGCCCTTCGTCAGGTTCGCCGTGGATCCGAGCGCCTGGACGTTCACGTCCTTCGCTGGATCGAGTCCGAGCTTCTGCAGCGACACGTTCAGCGCGACCTCGCTCGAGCCGCCCTTCGTCGCGATGCCGACCGACTTCCCCTTCAGATCGGAGGGCTGCTTGTAATCCGCTTTCGCCAGCAGCTGCCACGGCGTCACCGGCACGAAAAGCGCGATCGCCTGCACGTCCGCGCCGCCGGCGACGCCGCTCATCGCCTCGGTGCCGCCGAAGTTCGCGAACTGCACCTGTCCGGCGAGGAGCGCCGCGGCCGACTGCGCGCCGCCGTCGATGAGCTGGAGGTCGACGTCCAGGCCGTGCTTCTCGAAGAGGCCAAGCTCCTTGGCCATGAAGGGCGCGAGGTTTGCCGGCGTGACGTTCCCGTAGCTCGACTTGACCTTGACGAGTGTCGCGGGCGAGGGCGAGGTCGCGGCGCCGGATCCCGACGGCGTAGCCGTCCCACCACCACAGGCGGAGAGCGCGAAGATCGCGACGAGCGCGAGAACGACAGGCCGGCCCACCGGCGAATTGTTATACCATTCGCCGCGTTTGCGACGTCAAGCCGCGTTCGTCAAGCGGTTCGGCTACGACTCGCTCGTCTGCTTCGGCTTCGGCGGCTCGCCCTTCCCGATGAGGTGACCCCACTTCTCCATCGCGCGTCGCTTCCATTCCGGACGCGGCAGCTGTGACAGCGGGAACTTGTCGCGCCACTCCCACGGCCGCGTCGCGTCGATGATCGCGCGCGAGCTGAAGCCCTTCCGCTCCGCCGGCACGCGCGGATCGAGTGGCCCCGACCACATGCGCGGGATGATGTCGATGGATTCGGCCGGCTCGGATCGCGTGCACATCGCCCACAGCACCTGCTCGAGATCCATGACGTCGACGTCCTCGTCGACGACGACGACGTAGCGTCCGAGGTACGCGCCGGCGTGCACGCTCGCCGCGGCGTGGCCGACCTGCCGCGCGTGTCCGGCATAGCGCTGCTTGATCGAGATCGCGTTGAACAGGCGCGAGCCACCGACCTCGTGGCACCAGACGCCGGTGATGTCGGGAATGTTCGCCGCCTCGAGGTCGGCCCGGAGTCGCGCGCTCCGCATGAACGCGCGGTAGAACGACTGCTCGTCGGGCGGCACGTTGGGCGGCGAGCCGAACACGATCGGATCGTTCCGGTAGTACACCGCCTCGACGCGCAGGACCGGCTCGGGGCGCTCCATGCTTGCGTAGTACCCGGTCCACTCCCCGAAGGGTCCTTCGATCTGACGCTCCTGCGGATCGGCGAAGCCTTCGATGACGATCTCCGCGTCGGCCGGCAGCGGCAGACCGGTCACCGGTCCCTTCACCACGCGGTAGGGGACGCCGCGCACGCCGCCCGCCCAGTCGTACTCGGTGAGGCCGAAAGGGAGCTCGGTGCACGCGGCGAGGAAGAGCAGCGGGTCCGCGCCGGCGCAGAACGCGACCGGCATCTTCTCGCCACGCTCGAACCACTTGTCGCGATGCATCCGGCCGTGCTTGCCGGGAGAGATGTAGAACCCGAGACGGTCCTTGCCGTGCACCATCACGCGGTAGGTGCCGAGGTTCACCCAGCCGTCGTCCGGATCGCGCGTGATGTCGAAGGAACCCGTCCCGAGGTAGCGGCCCCCATCGAGCTCGTGCCACTTCGGGGCGGGGAAGATCGTGACGTCGATGTCCTTGACCTTCTGTACGTTCTCGAAGATCGGCCCGTCCTTCACGGTCTCCGCCGCGAGCGGCGTCACGCTCTTGACGCGCTTCTGCCACATCGCCACCAGTTCGTGCGGGGACGCCTCGAGCGGCAAGGCGAACGTCGCGGCGATCCGCTTGAACGATCCGAGCGCGTTGACGAGCACACGGAAGCCCTTGCGGTGTCCCTGGATCTCGTCGAACAGCGTGGCCTTCGACGGGCGGTTCCGGCTCAGGAGCTCCGTGACCATGCCGATGTCCTCGTCGACGTTCGCGCCGCGTACGTGCTGCAGCTCGCCGAGGCGATCCATGGCATCGAGCCACGTGCGGAGATCGGTGGTCGTCGAAGGAATCGTCGCCATCTCTAGTCCTCCTCGAGGGAACGGGCGTGCGGCAAGGATGCGGCCAGCGCGAATGAGAATACCATTGGACCAAACGCGGATTCGCACCGCGACGGGCGCGTGCGGCGCCGATCGATGCGCGTATCCTCGACGGCGGGGACGATGAGGCTACAGGCGCGCGAGGTCGTGGTCCATCACCGGCGTCAGCGCTACGGCGATCTGCTGCTCGCCGTCGACGGCGTGACGCTCGACATCGCCGACGGCGAGTTCGTCTCGATCGTCGGCCCCTCCGGATGCGGCAAAACGACGTTCCTCAACGCCGTCGACGGCCTGCTGCCCCTCACGTCCGGAGCGATCTCGATCGATGGACGCTCGATCGATCGGCCGGGGCGCGATCGCGCGATGGTGTTCCAGCAGCCGAGCCTGCTGCCGTGGCGCACGGTGATCGGCAACGTCATCTACGGACTCGAGATCCAGGGCGTGCCGCGCCAGGAAGCGCGCGCCCGGGCGCAGAAGTTCGTCGACCTCGTCGGCCTACAGGGCTTCGAGGAGTCGTTCCCGCTCGAGCTCTCCGGCGGCATGCAGCAGCGCGTGAACCTCGCGCGCGCGCTCGCCGTCGACCCGGAGGTGCTGCTCCTCGACGAGCCGTTCGCCGCGCTCGACGCGCAGACCCGAGAGACGATGCAGCTCGAGCTGCTGCGGATCTGGAGCGCGACCCGCAAGACCGCGGTGTTCATCACGCACGACATCGTCGAGGCGATCTACCTTGCCGATCGCGTGATCGTGTTCACCGCGCGCCCCGGGCGCGTGAAGGAGGTCCTCGGCGTCGACCTCGCCCGGCCGCGCGATCTCCGCGTGAAGCGTGACCCCCGTTTCCTCGAGATCGAGACGCGCGTGTGGGAGAGCATCCGCGAGGAGGCGGCCCGCGACACGCTGGCCGCGACCGCGTAGTGGACCCGGGTCTGCTCAAGTGGCTGCCGTGGGCGGAGGCGAAGGACCGGCCGCGCGTCGTCGCGGGCACGAGGATCCTCACGACCGCGCTGCCGCGTCAGCGGTGGCTCCGTCGCAACGAGCCGCTGCTCATCGGCGTCGCGGCAGTCGTGCTCTTCTTCGTCGTGTGGCACGTCGTGGCGGTCCT
>DASQXO010000115.1:0-2849 GCA_035639655.1 Candidatus Dormiibacterota bacterium | reverse complement strand
CGGCGCGACGCCGCGCTCCTGCTCTACGGGCTGCGACAGGTGGCGGCGGCGTGGCCCGAGTTGCTCAGCTTCGAACGCAGCCGCCGCGCGCTGCGGGCGCGCTACGGTGTGACCCCGCCTCGCGCGGGCGAGATGGCCTCGATCCGCGGACGGCTGAACCTCGTCTTCACGTCACGCGAGCTGCAACCGTTCGGCGCGCTGTTCGGCGAGGAGTACGCATTCGTCGGCGCGGCGCTGCGTGACGAGGACGCATCCGGATTCGCGTTCGACGCGCTCCGGCCCGGACCGCTCGTCTACGTCTCGCTCGGAACGCTGTTCAACGCGCGCCCTGAGTTCTTCCGCGCGGCCGTCGAGGCGTTCGCGGATCACGCCGGCCCGGTCGTGCTGTCGGTCGGCGACGCGATCGACGGCGCGAGCCTCGGTCCGCTTCCTCCGAACACGATCGTCCGACGGTTCGTCCCGCAGCTCGCGCTCTTGCGCCGCGCCTCGCTCTTCATCACCCACGGCGGCATGAACAGCGTGAACGAGGCGCTGTACTTCGGTGTCCCGCTCGTCGTGTACCCGCAGGTGCACGACCAGCTCGTCGTCGCGCGCCGCGTCGCGGCGCTCGGCGCCGGCAAGGCGCTGCACGGGCGGCCGGACGCGGCCGACATCCGTCGCGCCGCGGCGGAGGTCCTCGACGACGCGCGGTACCGCGAGCGGGCGAACGCGACCGGCGCGACGCTGCGCGTAGCGGGCGGCGCCGCGCGCGCCGCGGACGAGATCGAGCGTTTCCTGCAGATCGCCGCTAGCGAGCGAGAACGAGCCAGCTGAGCGCGACGGCGAGCGCGAGCGGGACCCACGCGAGCCAGTCGATCGGGACGAGTCGCGCTACCTGCGCGGCGGCGACGAGCGGACCGACGAGGACGATGATCCCGCACGCGGCGAGCACGAGGCGGCCCGCGGCGGTGGTGCCGCTCACGACATCAGCGTATCGCGCCGCCGCGCGACCGCCGCCCTCGTGCCCTAGCCTCTGCGCAGTGACCGGCACCGAGATCGCCCGGGGCCTCTCCGCGACCGCGCCGCTCGTGCGGCGCGCGACGATCGACGTCGTGTTCGTCGCGCTCGCCGGATGGCTCATGACGGGCGTGTTCCTCGACGCCGGCGCACACATCCGCCGGCTTCCCGACACGTTCTGGACGCCCTGGCACGCTGTGCTCTACTCCGGGCTCTTCGCCTGCGGCGCGTTCCTCGTCGGCGCACGCCTCGTCGAGGCGCGATCGGGGCGTCGCCTCCTCGACGACGGCTACGCGCTCTCGCTCCTCGGCGTCGCCGTCGGTGGCATCGGCGGGATCACCGACGCGATCTGGCACACGCTGTTCGGCATCGAGTTCGACCTCGACGCCGCGGTCAGCCCGTCGCACCTGATCATCGCGGCAGCGATTGTGCTCGTCGTCTCCGGTCCGGCGCGCCCTGCGTGGCGCCGCGGCGCAGGCTTCGGCGTGGCGGCGACGCTGTCGCTGCTCTACGCCCTCTCGATGCTGACGGTCATCCTCGATTACGCGAATCCGTTCGCGATGGTCGTCGGCGCCGACCAGGGGCTCGCGCTCTTCGCGTTCACCGCTTACGGCGCGCTCCTCGCGGGCGCCACGCTCCTCGCCGTGCGCGGCGGCGCCTCAGGGTGGGCCATCGGCGCGATCGCGGGCGGTAACGCCGCGGTGATGACGCTCCCGAATGCGCCGCTCCTCGGCGCTCTCGCGCCGGTGCTGCTCGCCGTCGCGCTGGTCGGAGGCGTCCTCATCGCCGTCGCGTCGACGTGGCTTCGTCAGACCGTCGCGCGTCCGAGCGCATTGCTCGTCCTCGCTGCGCTCGTCCCGGCGATCCTCGAGGCGGGGTATGTGATCGCGGTCGCGTCCGCCAGGCCCGCGTCGTGGACGGTCACTTTCTGGTGCGGCCTCGTCGCGGTCGGGGCGCTTGCGGGACTTCTCGTCGGAGCGCTCGTCGTCGCGAACCGTCCCGCTGATTAGCAAGTCCGCCGTCCGCGAGTCGATGTGGCGGACGCTCGAGCGCGAGCGGATCGCTCGATTTCCCGGCGCGCGCGGTCGGATCCCGAACTTCGTCGGCGCCGAGCGCGCGGCCGAGCGCCTCGCGGAACAGCGCGAGTGGACGCGTGCGCGCGTCATCAAGGCGAACCCAGATGCCCCACAGCTGGCCGTGCGAGCGCGGGCGCTCGCCGATGGGAAGCGCGTGTACATGGCCGTGCCGCGGCTGCGCTCCGCGCGCCCGTTCCTACTCCTCGATCCGAAGCGCATCCGGGTCTCGCCGCGCGCGGCGGCGAGCATCGCCGGCGCAGCGCGACACGGTCGCGCCGTGTCGATCGAGGAGGTCGAACCCATCGAGCTGATCGTGTGCGGGACCGTCGCCGTGAACCGCGAGGGCGTGCGGGTCGGGAAGGGCGGCGGCTACTCCGATCTCGAGTTCGCGCTTCTCGCGGAGACGGGCCGAGTCTCCGGCCGCACCACGATCGCGACGACGGTGCACGATCTCCAGGTCACCGACGACGAGCTGCCGGAGACCGCGCACGACTTTCGCGTCGACCTCGTCGTCACGCCCACCGAGGTGTGGCGGCCTATGCGCCGGAAACGGCCGCGCGGCCTGATCTGGAGCGACCTGGACGCCGGCAAGATCGCGGAGATCCGGCGCTCAGCGCGCGAGCGGCGGCTGTGGCACGTCCTCCTCGCGTCGGCGCAGCGCGGCGGTCGCGTCCTCGAGCGTGACGCTCTTCTTCAGGTAGTTGCGGAGCGCGAAGCGGTCGCACGTCGTCTCGGCAGATCCCTTGCGCCCGAGCCGCTCGTGCAGAAACCAGTGCA
>DASQXO010000114.1:0-10020 GCA_035639655.1 Candidatus Dormiibacterota bacterium | reverse complement strand
AGCGCGGAGAGCCGCTCGTTGTTCGCGACCGACGTCGTGCCGATGAGCACCGGCTGCCCCTTTTCGTTGCGCTCCTTGACCTCGGCGAGGACCGCGGCGTACTTCCCCTCGACGCTGCGATACACGAGGTCGGGCTCGTCGGCGCGGACCATCGGGCGGTGCGTGGGGATGGCGATGACGTCGAGCTTGTAGACCTTCCAGAACTCCTCGGCATCGGTGAGCGCCGTTCCGGTCATGCCGGCGAGCTTCCCGTACATCCGGAAGTAGTTCTGCAGCGTGATCGTCGCCCACGTCTTCGTTTCCCGCTCGATCGGCACGTTCTCCTTCGCCTCGACGGCCTGGTGCAGCCCTTCGCTCCAACGCCGTCCGGGCATGAGCCGGCCGGTGTTCTCGTCGACGATGACGACCTTGCCGTCCTTGACGACGTACTCCTTGTCCCGGCGGTACAGCGCACGCGCTTTGACGGCGTTGTCGATGTAGTGGACGAGCTCGAGGTTGTCGGAGTAGAGGTTGCGCACGCCGAGCTGCCGCTCGACCTTCGCGATGCCCTCCTCGGTGAGCGAGACGGCGCGGTGCTTCTCCTCGACGATGTAGTCCGTATCCGGGACGAGACGCGCCGCGAGCCGCGCGAACTTGTAGTACGTCTCGGCCGCCTCTTCGGCCGGCTGCGAGATGATCAGCGGCGTGCGCGCCTCGTCGATGAGGATGGAGTCGACCTCGTCGACGATGGCGTAGTGGTGTCCGCGCTGCACCACGTCTTTGAGGTCGACGACCATGTTGTCGCGGAGGTAGTCGAACCCGAACTCGGCGTTCTGGCCGTACGTGATGTCGCAGCGGTACGCCTCGGCGCGTGTGATCTGCCGCCAGTGCCGGTGACGCCAGTCGACGGCGGACTCGATCTCCACCGCGGGGTCGTACACGTTCGAGCTCTCGTGCGCGATGTAGGAGACGCTCATGCCGAGCGCGTGGTAGATCGGCGCCATCCAGCCGGCGCCGGTCTTGGCGAGATAGTCGTTCGTCGTGATGAGGTGCACGCCCTCGCCGGCGAGCGCGTTGAGGTACAGCGGGAGGCTGGCGACGAGCGTCTTGCCCTCACCGGTCTTCATCTCCGCGATCTTGCCCTGGTGCAACGCGATGCCGCCGATGAGCTGGACGTCGAAGTGCCGCTGCTCGATCGTGCGCTTCGCCGCTTCACGCACCGCGGCGAAGGCGTGCGGCAGGAGGTCCTCGAGCGTCTCGCCGGCCGTGAGCCGATCGCGGAACTCGGCGGTCTTCCCCCGCAGCGCGGCGTCGTCGAGCCGCTCGTACTCCGGCTCGAGCGTGTTGATGCGCTCGACGAGCGGGCGGAACTTGGCGATCTCGCTGTCGTTGGAGCCGAACAGCCGGCCGATGAAGCTCAAGGCGCTCTACCTAGTGTGAGCCAGCCGGGTCCCGCGAGGGCCGCCTTCCCCTCCCCCAGGTGAGCCGCAGCGGCAATTGCACCGAAGCTGAGTCGAACAGCGCGCCGACCGACTCGCCCTCGTGGATCCGGCGGATCGCCTCGCCGAAGAGCGGCGCGACCGAGAGGACCTCGAGCTTGTCGCTGAGCTTGTCGGGCGGGATCGGCACCGAGTCCGTCGTGACGAGCGATCGCAGCCGGCTCCGCGCCACCCGGCTCGCGGCGTCGCGCGACAGCGTCGCGTGCGCGACCGCGGCGTGGACCTCGGTCGCGCCGCCGTCGTCGAGCAGGAGGCTCACGGCGTTGAGGACCGTCCCGCCGAGGTCGATCTCGTCATCGACGATGATCGCCCGGCGGTCGCGCACGTCGCCGATGAGGACCATCGCCTCGGTCTCGCCGGTGTTGCCGAGATGCTTCTTCTGCACCACGGCGAGCGGCAGACCGAGCGGCTCGGCGAAGAGCTTTCGCGCCTCGTTCGCGAAGCCAAGGTCCGGCGCGACCACGACCGCGTCGCCGCCCTCGAGCAGGTCGCGGAAGTACTCCCGCAGCATGCGAAAACCGGTGAGCTCGTCGACGGGGACGGTGAAGAACCCTTGGATCTGCGCCTGGTGCAGGTCCATCGTGAGGACGCGGTCGGCGCCGGCGACCTCGATCATGTCGGCGAGGAGCCGAGCCGTGATCGGCACGCGCGGCTGGTCCTTCTTGTCGCTCCGTCCGTAGGCGAAGAACGGCATGACCGCGGTGATCCGTCCGGCCGACGCGCGCCGGGCAGCGTCGATCATGATCAGCAGCTCCAGGATCGCGTCGGAGACGCCCATGCCGTCGGACGAGCGCGTCAGCGACTGAACGAGGAAGACGTCGCGCTCGCGGACGTTCTCGTTGTACTTCGCGAAGATGTTGTCGTTCGCGAACTTCGACACCTCGGCGTCGCCGAGCGGGATCTTCAGGTAGTCGCAGATGAGTCGAGCGAAGGCGGGATGCGAATTGCCGGTGTAGATGGAGAGTCCCGCGTATCGCGCCACCGACGCTCCTTTGGAGGAAGTGGGGGGCGGACGCTTCCCCGCGCCTACTATAGGCAATCGTCCTCGTCATGAGTGCCTCTCGCGCGCGCTGGATCGCGGTGTGGTTGCTCGTCGCGCTGTGGCTCCTTGCGCAGAGCCTGGACCTCGGCGGCAACTGGTCGCATGTGCTCGTGCTCGCCGCGATCGCGCTGCTGATCTACGAGCTGGCCGCGGAGGAGCCCGAGGCGGCCTGATCGCGTAGCCGGTCGCCGATGCCCGTCGCGTCGACGAGGTCGAGCGTGTAACGGAGCGGCAGGAGCTCGGCGTGGCTGTCGGAACCGACGGAGAATCGCGCGCCGGCCGCCCTCGCGCGCTCGACGAACGCCCGGTGGGGCACTCGGTACGCCTCGTTCACCTCGATCGCGACGCCGGCGCGGACGCACAGCGCGATGAGGCGCTCCTGCCACTCGCGCGGGTACGCCGACTCCGGATCGTCGAGCGCGAGGAGCGGCGAGAAGGTCGGATGCGCGAGCACGTCGACGCGATCGCGCTCGAACGACGTGGATAGCGCGGCGAGGATCGCCTCGAGCACGCGCGCGCCGAGCGACGGGTCGTCGGCGAAGAGCGCGGCGTCGGCGTACGCAAGCATCCGAGACTTGAGGAAGTCCCCCGCCGCGTCGTACGAGACCATTCGGTCGCCGACGCTGACCTGGTGCACCCCGCCGACGAGGTAGTCGAGCTCGTCGCGCGTCGACGGCCGCAGACGGGGCGCAACGCCGATGTCGTACTCCAGGCCAACGGCGAGACCGAGCCGTCGCGCGCGCTCGATGTAGCGCAGGACGTCGTCGTCGTCATCGAGGTGCGTCGACGGGTAGTGTTCCGAGATCCCGTGCGGCCGCTCGCTATGGGCGGTTCGCGCGCGCTCCTCGAGCGGCACGTCGCTGTCGCCGGAGAGCACGCCGTGGACGTGATGGTCGAACGGGCTGCGCCGCGTCATCGGGCGGATGCTCCCGGCGCGCTCGACAGCGGGCGCTGCCACGCGACCTCGGCGAGCGCGAAGAGCGCGCCCGCGACCACGGAGTGGCCGCCGAGCAGCACCGGGATCGGCGCGGCGGCGGCCGCCTCGGTGAAGGTGCGCAGAGCGGGATCGTCGATGGCCGCGACGTCGAAGGCGTCGGATGCGAAGCGGTCCGCCGCCGAGAGCCGCAAGCCGAGGTGCGCGAAGAGCACGCGCGAGTCGAGGATCAGTCCCTGGCCGAGCTCGCCCATGCGCTCGAAGAACCGCCGCGGGCCGAGCTGCTCGTAGAGGAAGCCGAGGACGGTGCGCGCCGCGCCGCTCGCGTCGCGCCCCGCGGCCTGCATGCCGCGCTCCTCCGCGAGCATGCGGATGCGGCAGGCCGTCTGCGTCTCGAGGAACGCCCACACCGGCGCGCCGACGCGCCCGGCCACGACGACCTCGACGTCCGGCGTGACGAGGAGCGCGGCGATGCGGTCGATGCGCGGGCCGATCTCGCGCTCCCAGGCGCCGACGGCGCGGACCTCCGGCGGGCAGCGCGCATCGCGCGCGAGGATCGTCGCGTCCGTCGGCGTGTCGACGTCGAGGAGCCACGGCGCGCTGCGCGGCAGCTCGTGGGTCGGCAGACCCGCCTGCTGATGCAGGAGCCGCGGCAGCGGGTTGTCCGTCGCGGGGAGGTCCACCGCGTCGAGCGCGCTCGCCGGCGCGAACGCGACGAGGTCGCCGGAGTAGTAGTTGTTCGTGACGAGGATCTGCTCCGCGGCCGCGACGCGCTCGCGCACGCCGCGGAGGTCGGCCGCGGTGAGGAGCGCGCCGTACCCCGCGCCGGTGAGGCAGATGCGCTCGATCCCCCGGTCGCGGGCGAGACGGCGCAGCTCGACGCCGAGGTGGAACGGCGCCGTCGCCGGGCGCACGACCTCGGCTTCGGACGCGAGCGCCTCGCGCACCGCCGCGTCCGGCGTGACGGTGAGGAGCGGCACGAAGCCGGCCTGCGCCGCGGCGCGGAGCGCGTGCACGGCGATCGCGAGCCGCACCGCATCGAGGCGTCGCTCGATCGTCGTGCTCGCGTTCCCGCCGAAGAAGAGGACGAAGGCGACGGACACCGGCGCTCAGGAGCGTACGCGGCGGGGCCGGAGGGCGTCGCGTTCGACGAACGCGAGCGCGCCGAGGACGAGCAGCGTCAGCACGATCGCCACGACCTCGCGCGCGTCGAACCCGGCGGCGTGGGCCAGCGTGTCGAGCCACTGCGTGTCGGTCCAGGAGAAGAGCGCGGTCTGGTCGAAGTTCACGTTGCGCGCCGTGTCCCACGCGCCCCCGCCGCTCGACGTCTGCGCGTAGGCGAAGCCACCGGCGCCGTAAAGCAGGAGGCCCCACGCCGCGGTCACGGCGAAGAGGAGGCGCGACACGGCCGTCTGCGGCGCGGCGATCGCGAGCGCGAGGAACAACGCCGGGAGCGCGTCGGTCAGGAACCGCGCGCCGAACACGCGCCCGCCCCACCATTCGGCGTAGAGCGCATACGCGGCCACGAGCGCGACGGTGGCGAGGCCGAGCCAGCGGAGCAGCGGCGCGAGGCCGTCGCGGGAGCGCCACGCGCGGACGAGCGGACCGATCGCGAAGAGGAGGAACGGCGAGTACACGAAGAGCCCGCGCGAGGGCGAGAGGAGCACGCCGTAGAGCCCGAGGAGCGGCGGCGTGGCGAAGGCCTTGATGCCGTAGCCCTGCTCGACCGGGCTGCCGAAGGCGATGAGGTCGTAGAGCGGCAGCGGCACGAGCCCGACGAGCGCGCCGAGCGCGACGGCGCGCCACTCCAGCCGCGCGACGAGGAGCGCGGCGAGCACGCCCGCGGCGAACAGCGCGCTCGTCTGCCGGGTGACGATCGCGAAGCCGAGGGCGAGGCCGGCCGCGAACAGACGCGATCGCGAGACGCGCTCGCCGCGAAAGAGCGGTAGCACGAGCGCGAGCGCCCCGATCTCGAGCAGGTGCACCGCGCCGTGCTGCCACAGCGCCTGCGATGACGAGGTCCGCACCGCCGTGGCGAGGAGGTAGAGCACGCCGAGCAGGAGCGACCAGCGCCGCCCGGCGAGGGGCGTGAGCGCCGCGACGAGCAGCGCGGCCGCGAAGGCCTCCTCGAGGGCGCCGATGACCTTCCCGACGCCGAGGATCGCCGCGAGCTGATCCGGTCCGAGGCCGGCGACGACGAAGGGCGCGAAGAACGGCAGCGCGAGGATCTCGGCGCCGGGAGGGAACACCGAGCAGACGTGATCGTCGGGGCCGGGGGGCGGCGGGCCGCCGATCGACCGCGCCGCGCTCGGCGTGCCGGTGAAGTGCGACTCGCCGCAGGCCCGGAAGAAGTACGCGTCGCGCTGCACGGAGACCGGCGCGCGAGTGAACTCGTCGTAGTCGACGTTGCCCTCGCGGAGCACGGTCCAGGCGAACCAGGAGTTCGGCAGCACGTCGGGAGACCACAGGATCGCGAGATTCGCGAGCGACAGCGCGGCGAAGAGCGCGGTGCGCGTGAGGAGCGTCATCGCTCCACGGCAACGACGAGCGCGCGGACCTCCCTCGCGCCGGCGCGCTTCAACACGCGAGCACACTCGGCCAGCGTCGAACCGGTCGTCAACACGTCGTCGACGAGCGCGACGCCGCCGTCGAGGGGCTCCGCGACGAACGCGCCGCGTACGTTCGCGCGCCGCTCGTCGCGTCCGAGCCCGACCTGCGATCGCGTGTCGCGGACGCGGCGGAGGGCGCGACGGAAGGTCACGCCGCTCGTTGCCGCGCAGGCGGCGGCGAGGCGATCGGCCTGGTCGTGGCCGCGCTCTCGAGCGCGCGCCGGCGCGAGCGGGACCGGCACGACGCTGTCGACGCGCCAGCCGCGCGCGAGGCCCGCGGCGAGCGCGTCACCGAGCTCTGCGCCGAGCGCCTCGGCGAGCACGAACTCGTGCGCGTACTTCAGCCGGTGCACCGCCTGGCGCAGCGGGCCGGCGAACACGCCGAGCGCCGCCACCGAGCGCACGTGCGCGAGCCGCGGCGGGCGCGCCGGCTCGCGACGCGCCCGGCAGGCCGCGCAGATCCAGGCGCCGGGCGCCTCGCAGCCCCCGCAGCGCGGCGGGAAGAGCAGATCGAGGAGCAGACTGTTTCGACTCGAGCGAAAGGGTCGCTCACTCACGCTTCCTCTATCAGTAGCTCGTCACCCACTTGCGTGCCGCTCGCGGACAGAGCCCCGACGGGAAGCTCGAGCGTGTCCCGGGCGCGGCGGGCGATGCGCGCGGGGACCCACGCGGCGAGCCGTGGCGCGAGCGCGACCACGGTCCCCGCGGCATCGAGGAACGCGACGTCGATCGCGTAGCGCATGAACAGCATCGTGATGGCGTTCGTCCGCGAGAGCAGCAGCCCGGATCCCGCAGGCAGCGACGGCGTGAGCAGGAGCCCGATGCCGCGCGAGAGCGGATCCTCGGCGACGCGGCAACGCTCGCACACGACCGTCCCGCGGGTCCGGTTGCGAATGCGGACGCTGCGGGCGATTAGAAGGAACCGCAGCTGTGCATCGCCGTCAACGCCGCGGGGGCGAGGATGACGATGAACAGCGAGGGGAAGATGCAGCCGACCGTCGGCAGCATGATGAGCACCGGCGTGCGGGCGGCCTTCTCCTCGGCGCGCTGACGCCGCTCGACGCGGAGCGTCTCGGACTGCACGCGCAGCACCTTGGACATCGAGACGCCGAGCTGGTCGGCCTGGATGACCGCGGAGATGAAGTTCGCGAGCTCCTTGCAGTCGGTGCGCTCGGTGATGCCGCGGAGCGCCTCCGCGCGCGACTTTCCGATGCGCATCTCCTGACCGGCGCGCTTGAACTCGTCCGACAGCGGGCCCTTCAGCTTCTCGGTGACGCGCTGCACGCCGGCGTCGAAGGCGAGACCGGCCTCGACGCTGATCGTGAGGAGGTCGAGGGCGTCGGCGAGCGAGCGGAGGATCGTGTCGTTGCGCGACTTCGCCCGGTTCGTCAGGTAGAAGTCGGGGAGCATGAACCCGAGGATGAGACCGAGGGGTACCGCGCCGGCGGTAAGGGTCGAGTCCAGCGTGAGCGCGTTCACGAGGAGCGAGCCGAGGACGGCGACGACGAGCGCGACGAGGCCCTTGATGCCGAGGAACGAATCCGTGCTCGTGTTTTCCATGCCGGCCTTCTTGAGCTTCAGCTCGAGCGCGCGCGCCGTGTTCGCCGGGTAGAAGCGCGCGACGAGCCCGGAGAGCGCCCGGATGAGCGGCTTCAGCGTGCGCTCGGACATCGGGCGCTGGAGCTCGAGCTCCTCGAGGTTGCGCGGCTTCGCGGCGATCTGCTGCAGCCGCGCCTGGACCGGGTCGAGCGCGTTGCCGGCGTTGTAGCCGATCACGAGGAGCAGGATCGCGAAGAACATGAGCGCGGACAGTGCGAGTTCCATCGTTTACACCTGAATGTCCGTGATCTTGCGGATCATGAAGAAGCCGATCGCCATCATCACGCCGCCGACGCCGAGGAGGATGCGGCCGATCGTCTCGTTGAACAGCGGCTGCATGAACTCGGGGTTGATCATCTGCAGCGCGAGCATGATGCCGATCGGCAGGAACGCGACGAGGTAGCCCGAGTAGCGGCCCTGCGCGGTGAGCGTGTTGATGTCGCCCTTGATCTTCACGCGCTCGCGGATGGTGAACGCGATGGTGTCGAGGATCTCGGCGAGGTTGCCGCCGACCTGCTGCTGGATGTTGATCGCCGTGACCATGAGGTCGAGGTCGTCGCTGCGGATGCGGCGGACCATGTTCGCGAGCGCCTCCTCCATCGCGAGACCGAGGTTCACCTCACGCACGACGCGGCCGAACTCGATCGAGATCGGCGGCTGCGATTCGCGCGAGACGAGCTCTGACGACTGGAGGAACGACGATCCGGCGCGGAGCGAGTTCGACAGCAGCGAGATCGTGTCCGGCAGCTGGCGGTTGAAGGCCTTGAGTCGCGCGGCCGTGCGCCGGCTGACCCAGATCCGCGGCAGGAAGTAGCCGATGATCCCGGCCACGACGCCCATCGGGAGGAACCCGCGGAACAGCCCGATGACGACGAACATGCCGAACGCCAGACCGGAGCGGATGTAGTAGTACTCGGAGACACGGAGCTTCACGTCGGCACGCGCGAGGGAGCGCTGCACGCGCGCCTCGAAGCGCTTGTCCTCGACGTCGGCCGAGAGCGTCGCGAACGGGTCGATCTCGCGACGCTTCTTCTCCTTCTTCTCCTTCTTCTTCTTCCGCGGGGCGTCCGCCGCCCCGGCGTACGCGCGCATGCGCTCCTCGACCGAGGACGCGCTCGGCGTGAAGAAGCCGGCGAGGCCCATGAAGAAGAGCAGCACACCGATGAAGGCGGCCGCCGGAACGGCGTAGGTGACGATGCCCACTAGCTGAGCTCTCCGAAGACGCCCGGCGGCAGCTTGATGCCGGCGGCCTCGAACTTCGCGGCGAACTTCGGCCGGATGCCCGTCGGGCGCAGCCGGCCCTGGACCTTGCCGTCGACGTAACCGGTCTGCTCGAAGACGAAGACGTCCTGCATGACGATCACGTCGCCTTCCATGCCCTGGACCTCGGTGATGTTCACGATCTTGCGCGAGCCGTCCTTCAGACGCGCGATCTGCACGATGAGGTCGACGGCGGAGGAGATCTGCTCGCGGATCGCGCGCTGCGGCAGATCAGTCCCGGCCATGAGGCACATCGTCTCGAGCCGGGCGATCATGTCGCGCGGCGAGTTGGCGTGGCCGGTGGACATCGACCCGTCGTGGCCGGTGTTCATGGCCTGGAGCATCGCGAGCGCCTCGCCACCACGACACTCACCGACGACGATGCGGTCGGGACGCATACGGAGGGCGTTGATGAGCAGATCCATGATGCGGATCTGGCCCTTCCCCTCGATGTTCGCCGGACGCGACTCGAGCCGCACGACGTGGTCCTGCTGGAGCTTCAGCTCGGCGGCGTCCTCGATGGTGACGATGCGCTCGTTCCCCGGGATGTACCCGGAGAGGATGTTCAGCAGCGTCGTCTTGCCGGAGCCGGTACCTCCGGAGATGAACACGTTGAGCCGCGCTTCCACGCAGCTGCGCAGGAACTCCATCATCTCGTCGGTCGCGGTGCCCCACTTCACGTAGTCCGCCGGGGAGATGCGGTACTTCGGGAACTTTCGGATGGTGATGCAGGGCCCGTTGAGCGAGAGCGGCGGGATGACGACGTTCACGCGCGAGCCGTCGGGCAGGCGCGCGTCCTCGAGCGGCTTCGTCTCATCGACACGCCGGCCGATGGGGGCGAGGATGCGCTCGATGATGCGCATGACGTGCTCGTCGCTCGCGAACGTGACCTCGCTGAGCATGGCCTTGCCCTTGCGCTCGATGTACACGCGGTACGGGCCGTTGACCATGACCTCAGTGACGGAGTCGTCGTCGAGGAGCGGCTGGATCGGTCCGTAGCCGAGGACCTCGTGGTAGATCTGCTCGAGCAGCCGCTGCCGCTCGACGCGCGTGATCGTGACCGAATCCTCTTCGAGGATCTTGTTGAACATCTCCTCG
>DASQXO010000113.1:0-6381 GCA_035639655.1 Candidatus Dormiibacterota bacterium | reverse complement strand
GAAGGGCTCGGCCTGGCGGCGAAGGAGCCGGATCTCTCGGAGTGGCGCGCGATCGTGCAGTCGATCCGCGGCGCCGGAGAGCGCATCGACGTCGGCCTCGTCGGCAAGTACGTCGAGCTCCCCGACGCGTACGTCTCGGTGGCCGAGTCGCTCAAGCACGCCGGATGGGCGCTCGGCGTCGACGTAAAGATCCACTGGATCGACTCCGAGCGACTCGAGCGCGACGAGGAGCTCGAGCCGCTCCTCAGCCTGCCCGGGATCGTCGTGCCGGGTGGCTTCGGGTACCGCGGCATCGAGGGCAAGGTGCGCGCGGTGCGGTACGCCCGCGAGCGCCGGGTGCCGTGCCTCGGGCTGTGCATGGGCATGCAGTGCATGGTCATCGAGCTCGCGCGCAGCGCGCTCGGCACCGAGGACGTGAACTCCACCGAGTTCGACGCGTTCACCGCGCATCCGGTCATCGACCTGCTCCCGGAGCAGCGCGACGTGAACGCGAAGGGCGGGACGATGCGGCTTGGCAGCTACCCCGCGGTGCTCGAGCCCGGCTCGCGCACCCTCGCGGCGTACGGGCAGCCGATCGTCCTCGAGCGGCATCGGCACCGCTTCGAGTTCAACAACGCCTACCGCGAGCTCCTCGCGCGGCACGGGATGCGCTTCTCGGGCACCTCGCCGGACGGGCGGCTCGTGGAGATCGTCGAGCTTCGCGATCACCCGTTCTTCATCGGCACGCAGTTCCATCCGGAGTTCAAATCGCGACCGGGCAAGCCCCACCCGCTGTTCCTCGCCTTCGTCCAGGCGTCGATCGCGTCGGCCCACGCGCTCGAGGCGGCACAGCGGATGCAGGACGTCGCGTCGCTAGGGGGGATATCAGAATGAAGCTCTTCCTCGACACCGCCGAGATCGACGAGATCCGCACCGCCGCCGGCTGGGGCATCCTCTCCGGCGTCACGACCAATCCGACGCTCATCGCGCGCGCCGGCCAGCAGCACGAGGACGCGATCCGCGAGATCGCGGAGATCGTGAACGGACCGATCAGCGCCGAGACCATCACGAAGACGAAGAACGAGATGGTCGAAGAGGGTCGCCGCTACGCGAAGTGGCACCCCAACGTCATCGTGAAGGTCGTCAGCACGCCGGAGGGCATCGCCGCGGGCAAGGTGCTCGCCACCGACGGCATCCGCGTGAACGTGACGCTCTGCTTCACCGTGAACCAGGCGCTCCTCGCCGCCGAGATCGGCGCGTACTTCATCAGCCCGTTCGTCGGACGGCTCGACGACATCGGCCAGGACGGCATGCAGGTCGTCCGCGAGATCGTCCAGGCCTACCGCGCGCAGAACATCAAGACGCAGGTGCTCGCGGCGAGCCTCCGTCATCCGGTGCACGTCACCGAGGCCGCGCTCGCCGGCGCGGACGTCGCCACGATGCCGTTCAAGGTCATGGAGGCGATGTTCAAGCACCCGCTCACCGACATCGGCATCGAGCGCTTCCTCAAGGACTACGAGCAGGCCAAGGCCGAGCGGGAGCGCGAGGCGAAAGCGGCGGCGAAGGTCCGCTAGCGGTTCAGCTCGGCGGGCGCTCCGCGAGCGGCTCGAGGTCGGCGCCCTCGACCCCGCAGAGGTCGAGGACGAGCAGCTGGAACACGCTGCGGGCATCGACGCTCGTCTTGATCGCGAGGTCGGCGAAGTAGAGCGACTCGTACGCGTGGCGGATCGTGGCCTGACGGATCCCCGCCGCCTCGCGCCGCATGCGCGCGAGCGCGCCCCGAGACAGCCCCGTCTTCGCCACCGCTTGTTCGAGGTCCTCGTCGTTCCGCACGCCCGCCGCGACGAGCAAGAGGCGGAACTGCCAGACGAGTAGACCGAGCAGCCGTAGCGGCGGCTCGCCGCTATCGAGCAGTCGCTCGAGCGTGCCGAGCGCCGTCCGCACGTCGCGTCGCACGACGGCTCGGGTGAGGTCGAACACGTCCTGCTCGACGGCGCCGGACACCAGGAGCCGCACGTCCCGCTCGCTGACCGGCGCGCCGCCCGCGTACGCGACGAGCTTCTCGAGCTCGTGATCCAGCCGTTCGAGGTCTGATCCGACCGCGAGGGCGAGCGCGCTCGCGGCCTCGGCGTCGAGAGAGAGCCCGAGCGCGCGCGAGCGGCGTCGCACCCACTCCTCGAGGGCCTGCGCATCGAACGCGTCGAACGCTTCGACCGTCCCGCCGAGATCCCGCACAGCCCGGCCGAGGGCGCCGGTCGTCGCGTTCGCGCGCAGCACGACCACCGCGTCGTCCGCCAGCGCGCCTAGCGACGCCGGATCGATCGCCTCGGCGTCCTCGACGAGCAGCACCCTGGTCTCGTCCGCGGCGGCGAAGAGTCCGCCCGACGCGGTCGCCATCACCAGCTCCGCCGGCGACGCCTCGCGCGCCGAGAGGCGCGTGAGCGCGAGCGGACTTCCGCCGATCACGTCACGTCGCACCCCGGACAGGTCGCTCGTCGCGTCCATCCCGCGCGCGAGCGACGACGCGAGCTCATGCGCACGGAGGCGGACGCGAAAACCATCCGTCCCATGGATGAGGTAGAGCGGTCGCGCGCGTGGCGCAGCGGATCGTGTCCCCATCGCGGCGGATCTCCAGTGTGCCATCGCGATCGGTGCGCAGCGTCGGCACGTGCGCGAGCGCACGCAGCGTCTGCGGCGTTGGATGGCCGTAGCGGTTCCCGGCGCCGACCGAGATCAACGCGACCGACGGATGCGCGGCGGCGACGAGCACCTCTGCGTACGGCGTCGCGGCGCCGTGATGCGGTGGCGCGTACACGTCCACGCGCAGCTCGGCCGGATGCAGCAGGAGGTCCTCCTGGCCGCGCTCCGACGCATCACCGAGGAAGAGCGCGCTCAGCGATCCGACCGTGGCACGGAGGACGAGGTTCGGCAGCGGATCGAGCGGATCGCCGAACGGCGCGAGCGCGTCGAGGGCGATGTCGCCGACGCGGACGCGATCACCACGCGAAAAGGCGCGAACCGGGACGTGACGACGCGTGAGCGCATCGCGCCACTCGGCCGCGGCCGCGTTCGGCTCGAGGCCGGCAGGCTCGAGCGCGAGCCCGACGTCGTACCGTTCGAGCACGGCGGCGAGACCGGCCTCGTGATCGCTATGGCTGTGGGTGAGCGCGACGACGTCGAGGTAGCCGACGCCGGACGGGAGCGCCGCCGCGAGCGCGCGTAGCGTTCGCGAGGGCTCAGGTCCACCGTCGATGAGCACGCGGACGCCGCCGGCCTCGAGCAGGAACGCATCGCCCTGTCCGACGTCGAGCGCGACGATCCGCTCTCGCGCCGATGCGGCGCTCGCGGCCAGGCCAATGCCGATGACGACGAGAGCGGCGACGCCGATCGCGATCAGGCGGCGGAATTGCGGCACGCGCGCCACGACGAACGCGACGCCGTAGAGAGCGGCGACGGCGGCGCCGGCGTGAGGGAACGAGACGCTCGCGGCCGGGAACGCCGCAGCGAGCTCGACGACGCCGCGCAGGAGACGCGCGAGGCCGTACGCGATCCAGGCCGGGACGAGCGCGAGCGGCGGCGCGATCGCGCCGACGGCGACGGCGAGCCCGGTCGCCGACATGAGCGGCGGCACAAGCGGAGCGACGGCGAGATTCGCGAGCGGCGAGACGAGTGAGATGCGGCCGAACACCTCCGCAGATACCGGCAGCGACGCGACGGTCGCCGCGAACGTCGCGCCGATCTGCGCGCGCAGCCACGCCGGTCCACGCGCGAGCCGTTCGAGCGGCGCGGCGAGGTACAGCAGGCCCGCTGTCGCGGTCACGGAGAGAAGGAACCCGACGTCCGCGACGGCCGCGGGCGACACGAAGAGCAGGATCAGCACCGCGGCGCCGAGCGCGCCCGCTCCGCTCGCCGGCCGGCCGACGAGCACGGCCGCGCTCGCGGCGAGCGACATCAGCGCCGCGCGGACGATGCTCGGCGCCATCCCTGCCGCGATCGCCATCGCGAACGCGGCGAGGATCGTCCCGCACGCCACCGCGCGACGGCCAACCGGACGCAGCGCCGCGCCGAGGCCGCCGGCGACGAGTGAGATGTTGAACCCGGACGCGGCGAGCAGGTGCGTCGTGCCCGTCCGCGCGAACGCGTCGCGCAGCGATCGCGGCAGGTCGGCCTTGCCGCCGAGGAGCGCGCCGACGGCGATGGAGGCGTCCGGCTCGGGAAGCGCGACGACGAGCGGCCACGCCACGCGATCGCGTATGCCTCCGAGCTCGAGCGTCACCGAGGGGTCGGGGACGAACGCGCGCAGCGCGATCACTATCGCCGCGAGGTGCGCGGGCGACGCGAAGCGGGCGAGGAGCGGCGTCGCCGCGAGCGCGACCGCGAGCGCGACCGGCGGCGACGCGAGCTGGGCGACCGCTGCCACGACGATCGCCGCCGGCCCGCAGCGCGCGAGCGCCGGGAACCGGCTCACCGCACCGAGACGAGCTCGCGGATGTCGGCGAGGGTCCGCGCGGTCACGAGCCCGCGCGTCTGAAGCTCGTCGACCGACCGGAACGGCGCCTTCTCCCGCGATCGCACGATGCGGTCGGCCGTCGCCGGGCCGATCCCGGGAAGCGCCGTGAGCTCCTGCGCGCTCGCGCGATTCAGGTCGACGACGCGTTCGGCGTCGCTGCCGAGCGATCCGGCCGGCGGCACCTCGCCTCGCGCCGGCGCGTAGATGCGCGCGCCGTCATGAAGCGGCGCGGCGCGGTTCAGCCCCGCCGGGTCGGCCTCGGGGAGGAGCCCGCCGGCCGCTGCGATCGCGTCTCCGATACGCGCGCCAGAGGCGAGGCGGTAGACGCCGGGATGCGCGACGGCTCCCTGCACGTCGACGACGAGCGTCGGCGCGACCGATGGCGTCGGGTCGGGCGTTCCGGTCGCGATCTCGGGCGCGACCGCGCGCGGCGCCGGGTGGAACGCGCAGGACAACGCGAGCGCCGCCGCTGCGGCGACGGCGAGGAGCACGAAGACGAACGGCCTCGGACGCACGGCCGAAGCGTCGCGCGCCGCGTGCGCGGCGTCGATCCGTCGTTCGGCGATCGTCCCATCCGTCGTTCGACGATCGTCCGGACGTCATCCGGACGTCGTCCGGAGGACGACCGTCTAGTTGCGGCGGCCCTGCGGCTTCGGAAGCTCGCTGACGGTGAGCGGCAACGCGGTGAGCCGCTCGCCGTCGGCGACGACGACGAAGTTGTGCTCGCCGAAGGAGCCCAGGTTCAGGTTGTTCAGCTCGACGATGACGTTCACGTCCTGCCCCGGAGCGGCTTGCACCGAGATGGTGGGCGGATTCGGCATCGCCTGCCCACCGTCGGGCCGACGGAGGTCGACCGTCACGGTGTGCGCACCGGGATCCAGACCGAGGATGGCCACGAGGTACATGCGCGGATGCTGCGCCGGCAGCGCCGAAACGCTGATGTTCCGGAAGATGCCGATCAGGCTCACCTTGCCGTCTTGCCCGACGAGCGCGTGATCGCAGAGCGCGGCGAGCCGCACCTCGGCCATCGTCAGCGCTTCGCGGTGACGACGTTGATGAGCCGATCCGGGACGACGTGCACCCTGGTGATCGTCGCGCCGTCGAGCGCCGCGCGCACGCGCGGATTGTCGCGCGCCAAACGCTCGAGCTCGGCCTCGCTTTGGCCCGCGGGCACGGTGACCCGATCGCGCACCTTTCCGTTCACCTGAAGCACGATCAGGACCTCCTTCTCGGCGACCATCGCGGCGTCGTACGTTGGCCACGACTGGACGTGGACTGAGCCTTCGCCGCCGAGCCGGTGCCACAGCTCCTCGGCGATGTGCGGCGCCATCGGCGCGAGCATCAGGATCAACGCGCGGATGCCGCGGTCATACGAGACGGAGGACGCATGCGCCTTCGCCTCCTGCAGATCGCGCGAGTACTCCATCAGCGCGGCTACGGCGATGTTCCAGCGGAAGCGTGACGCCGCGTCGGTCACGCGCTTCACCGCGCGATGGCGCGCGCGCTCCAGGCTCTCGACCTCCGGCCCGCCCCCAATCTTGCCGGCGTGCTGCAGCGCGAGTGACCAGACGCGGTGCAGGAATCGCGAGGTGCCGTCGATACCGGCGTCGTCCCAATCCGCGCCCTCCTCCCAAGGGCCGATGAACATCAGGAACAGACGGAACGCGTCGGTCCCGTAGCGCTCGATGTACGAGTCGGGCGCCTGGACATTGCCGCGCGACTTCGACATGCGCCGACCAGCCGTGACGATCTGACCCTGGTTGAACAGGCGCAGGAACGGTTCATCGAACCACATGTAGCCGAGATCGCGCAGGGCCTTGCTGAAGAAGCGCGCGTAGAGCAGGTGGAGCACCGCGTGCTCCGCGCCGCCGGTGTACTGAACGACCGGCGAC
>DASQXO010000112.1:0-12453 GCA_035639655.1 Candidatus Dormiibacterota bacterium | reverse complement strand
CTCCTCCAGGACGTCCTCCATCGTCACGAGTCCGGCGGTCCCGCCGAACTCGTCGATGACGAGGAAGAGCGGGATGCGCTGGCGGCGCATCTCCGCGAGCGCACGGTCGAGGTGCATCGTCTCGGGGACGGCCACGACGCGGCGCATCACCTGCGTCACGCGCGTGCGGCGCGCCTGATCGGGGGCCGTGCCGACGAGATCGCGCACGTGGACGACGCCGATGACGTTGTCGAGGTCCTCGCGGAACACCGGATAGCGCGTGAACGGATGCTTCTGCGCGAGCTCCGTCACGTCGGCGACGCTCGAGCTCGCCTCGACGGCGACGATCTCGGTGCGCGGGACCATCACCTGGCGGACGATCTTGTCCGCGAAGCCGAGCACGTTCTGGAGCAGCTCGCGCTCGCTCTCCTGCAGGACGCCGCTCCGCGCGGACGCGGCCACGAGCAGGCGAAGCTCCTCCTCGGAGTACGTCGCCTCGCGCGCGCGGTCCGCGGCGCCGAACGGCCGTACGACGAGGCGGGCGGCGCCGCCGACAGCCCAGATGAACGGACGGACGAGCTGCGTGAAGGCGAAGAGCGGGGCGGCGGTAAGCAGGAGCACGCCGAGCGGTGCGTTCAGCGCGAGGTACTTCGGCGCGAGCTCGCCGATGACGATCGTGACGAACGTCACGATCATGAAGGACACCAGGAACGAGAGGGCGTGGAGCAGCCCGGCCGTGTTCGCGTCGGTGGGGAAGAGCGCGTCGATGACGCTGAAGACGGCCGGCTCGCCGACGATGCCGAGGCCGAGATTCGCGCCGGTGATGCCGACCTGCGTCGCCGAGATGTACTCGTCGATGCGCCGCGCCATCCGCTGGCCGAGCGCCGCGATCGCGCTGCCGCGATCGGCGAGCTCGGCGAGCTGCGTCTCGCGCACGCGCACGAGCGAGTATTCGGCGGCGACGAAGAACGCCGTCGCGAGCACGAGCGCGACGGTCACGATGAGCGCCCATCCGAGCTCCATCGACGTCGACGAAGGCTAGCCGACGACCCGCTCGGCTCCGCCGAGCGCGGACTCGAAGGCGTGCACGGCGTCCGGCGAGCGCAGCGCGAAGACGACCTCCTCGAGCGCGCCGGCGCGGGCGAGCGCGTCGCCGGCGGCGTCGATCATCACCCGCGCGCACTCCGCCACCGGAAAGCCGCCCACGCCGGTCCCGAGCGCCGGGAACGCGATCGAGCGGAGCCCGAGCTCATCGGCGCGGCGCAGCGCGCTCGCGGTCGCACTGCGGATCTTCCGCGCATCGGTGACGAGATCCTGTCCCATCGCCGCGGCGTGGATCACGTGCCGCGCGCGAAGCCGTCCCGCCCCGGTCACGACGGCCTCGCCGACGGCGATCGGGCCCTGCGCGATCGCGTCGCGTTCGATCTCCTCGCCGCCCGCGCGCTTGATCGCGCCGGCGACGCCGGCTCCCATCCAGAGGTGGTCGTTCGCCGCGTTGACGACCGCGTCGACGTCGAGCGTCGTGATGTCGGCCTGGACGATGCGCACCCGCTTCACGCGCACGCCACCCGGCAGCCGAGGTACATCCCGACGGCCATCGCGCCGGCCGACACGAAGAGGAGCACGGCACCCGGACGCCGCGCGCCGCTCCAGATCGCGCCCGCCGAGGCGAGGAGCGCAAGCGGACCGAGGAACACCGGCAGGATCAGCACCGAGGCCGCGGCGCAGAGCGCCGCCGCGAACAGCAGCAGCGTCGCACGGCGTGACGCCGACATATCCTCATGCTCCCACATGCGCGTCATCGCGCTGATCACCGACTTCGGCACGCGCGACGGGTATGCGGGCGCGATGAAGGGCGTGCTCGCTGCGCGTGCGCCGGATGCCCGCATCGTCGACGTGACGCACGACGTGCCGCCGGGCGACATCCAGCACGGCGCCTGGGTACTGCGGAGCGTCTGGCGCTACTTCCCCGAGGACACTGTGTTCCTGGCGGTCGTCGACCCCGGCGTCGGCACCTCGCGCAGGGCCGTCGCGCTCTCGGCGGACGAACGTTTCGGCGTCGGCCCGGACAACGGCACGTTCACGTTCGTCGCCGACTCCGCCTCCGCCGTCGCGCTCGCGATACCGCCGGATGCGAGTCCCGTCTTCCACGGTCGCGACGTGTTCGCGCCCGCCGCGGCATCGCTCGCGAGCGGCGGCCGTCTCGACGAGCTCGGCACGGCGATCGGGTCGCTCGAACGCCTCTCGCTCCCCCGCCCCGAGCGTCGCGGTACGGTCATCGAGGCGCACGTCATCCACGTCGACCGCTTCGGCAACGTCGTGACCGACGTTCCCGCGGCGATGCTCGCCGGCGCCGTGCCGCGCGTCGAGGTCGGCGCCGCGCGGAGCTCGCGCTTCGTGCGGACGTATGCCGAGGCGCGGGCCGACGAGCTCGTGACGCTCGTGAACAGCGCCGATCATCTCGAACTCGCGACGCGCGACGGGTCGGCGAGCGAGCGCTTCGGGATCCGTCGCGGCGCGCGCATTCTCGTGCGGCTCGCCTAGCGAGGTGGTACGAGCCCCTGGTTCAGGTTCGTCTCCGAGCCGCCCGGCGTCGGTCCGCCGGCGATGACGAACAGCGTCCCGTTCGCCGAGGCGACCGCGAGGCCGTGCCGCGGGGTCGGCAGATCGGGCGCGCGAGACCAGCTTGCGCCGTCGAAGACCTCGACCTCGCGGAAAGTCCCCGCCGGCTGCTCCCCGCCGGCGACGTAGAGCGAGCCGCCGATCGCGGCCGCGCCAAGCCCCCCGCGCCGCGTCGGCAAGTCTGGCCGACGCTCCCAGCGGTCCGCGCTCGGCTTGTAGCACTCGAACGCGCCGAGGTTCTCGGCGAGCGAGAGGCGGCGCCCGCCGACGGCGCAGATCCGGCCGTCGTACGTCGCGACGGCGAGGTGATCGCGCGGCGTGGGCAGGTCGGCGATCCGGCGCCACGTCCGCGTGGCGACGTCGTACGCGATGGCGGACGGCAGCAGACGCCCGTCCGACGCGCCGCCGACGACGTAGATCGTCGAGGCGAGCGCGGTCGCACCGCCGGCACCGCGCGGCGTCGGCATCGCGGCCTCTTCGCGCCAGGCGTTCGCGGTCGCGTCGAACCGGAACGTGCGGGCTGTCGCCGCGCCGCTGTCGAGATACCCGCCGATGACGTACACGTCCTCGCCGATCGCCGCGGCCATCGCGTGGTTCACCGCGATCGGCAGGGGCGCGAGGCGCACCCAGCGGTCGGCGCTCGCGTCGTACCGCTCGACGCTCGTGCCACCGCCGAACCCGCCGATGACGAACACGCGATCCCGCACCACTGCGGTCGCGACCTCGCTGCGGGCGGTCGGGATCGGCGCGAAAGCGCGCCACTCGCCTGCGCCGGCGCTCGACGCACCAGGCGTCGTCGTCGGATAGTGGAAGACCGCACGAGGCAGGTCCGAGTCGCAGGCGAGGAAGAGGAGCGCGGCAGCGAGCGCGAGGCGCATGGGGTGAAGCTTAGGCGGCGCTCGACTCCAGCCGATCGAGGTAGAGCGTCACCGCGAGCGCGATGCCGAGGAGCGCCTTTGTCACGCCGAGCACGAGCTCGAGCTGGCCCTGGAAGGCGAACCAGGGCGGCGTGAGGATGGCGATCTGGAGCGCCCAGTACGCGAGGGCGTAGATGTTCGCGCTGATCCACTCGCGGCGCGTGACGCCGCGGAGCAGCGGGACGAGGACGAGGATGCCGGCGGCGGCGACGGCGAAGTGGCCGACTCCGGAGCGGAACTGCGTCTCCGTCTCATACGGAATCGACGCGTGGAAGCGGATGAGGATCTCCGTCGCCAGGGCCATGCTGCCGAACCCGAAGTACGCCAGGACGAGCGCGAGCTTCGGGGCGAGCCAGCGCAGCACGCGCCGGGCGGCGCCGAACGGATCGACCCACGGCACGAGGCGAGACGTCGTGGCCGCGACCCCGAGCGTCATCGCCACGACCACGAGGCCGGTGGTCATCACGGTCGAGGAGCTGACGAACAGGTAGGGGTCGTTCATCACATAGAAGAGGAGGCTCTGGAGGTCCGTGACGGAGGGGAGGAAGGAGTACGTCATCGGCGGGTGGCGATCTCCTCGAGGCTCCGGCGGAAGTCGTGTCCCGCCCACACGCCGAATCCCGCGAGCGGCATCGACCAGAGCGGCGTGTAGCGCTGCGCCTCGAAGCCGTCGGCCAGCCGCGTGGTGAAGGAGAGCGCCTCGGACGCGAGCGCGGAGAACGCGACGAGCGCGAGGCTCGCGAGCGCCCCGTACACGAGCGCGCGGCCGACGAGCGATCCCGATCCGATACCGCCGACGATGAACGCCGTCGTCATCACCGCGAGCGCGACGTACGCGAGGTCGCCGGCGGTGAGGACGAAGGCGCCGACGACGAGCGTGAGCGCGATCGCGAGCGGCGCGGTTCGCGTGAGGACCTTCATCCGTCAGCGGAAACGCGAGTCCGCGCTGTGCGATACGCGGCGCGGAACACAATCCGAACGAACGCGTCGCGGTCGCTACGATTCGTTCATGCGCGTCTTGGTGCGGCTCTTCGCGTCGTACCGCGAAGCCGCCGGGCGAGGCCAGTTCGAGATGGAGCTCCCCGACGGCGCGCGCGTCCGTGACGTCCTCGCGCGCGTCCTGAGCGAGCATCCACTCCTGCGCTCGCAGCGCGAGATCGTCGCGGCGCGCAATCGCGAGTACGTCGGCATCGAGGAGCCGCTCGCCGACGGCGACGAGGTTGCACTCATCCCACCCGTTTCGGGGGGTGCGTTGACCGAGTCAGCGGCCGACCTCCTCGTGAGCGCCGACGCGCTATCGGTCGACGAGGCCCTGCGTCGCGTGCGCGATCCGAGCATGGGCGGGGTGTGCGTCTTCGTCGGAACGGTGCGCAGCGACAACCGCGGGAAGCGCGTCGTGCGGCTCGACTACGAGGCGTATCCGGAGATGGCCGAGGCGAAGATGTCGGAGATCGCTTGGGAGGCGGCGCGGGAGTGGGGACCGCTGCGGATCGCGATGCACCACCGCGTCGGGCAGCTCGCCGTCGGTGACGACGCCGTCGTCATCGCCGTCGCGGCGCCGCACCGAGCCGAGGCGTTCGCGGCGTGCCGGTTCGCGATCGACCGCCTCAAGGAGATCGTGCCCATCTGGAAGAAGGAGCACACCGACGACGGCGCGGTCTGGATCGAAGAGCACGCCTGACCTCGCGCGCGAGCTCGCCGCGATCGTCGGCCGCGATCACGTCCTCTCGAATCCGGCCGACCTGCTCGTCTACGAGTACGACGCCGGATTCGATCGCGCCATGCCCGCGCTCGTCGTCGCGCCGGGAACGGCCGAGGAGACGGCGGCGGTCGTCGCCGCCTGCGCCCAGGCTGGCGTGCCGCTCGTCGCGCGCGGCGCGGGCACCGGCCTCGCCGGCGGGGCGATCGCGCCCGGCGGCGTCGTCGTGTCGACGGCACGCCTTCGGCGCATCCTCGAGGTCGACGTCGAATCGCGCGCCGCGCTCGTCGAGCCCGGCGTCGTGAACCTCGCTCTGTCCGAGGCGCTCGCGCCGCACGACCTGCGCTTCGGCCCGGACCCGGCGAGCCAGCGCTGCTCGACGATCGGCGGGAACGTCGGCAACAACGCCGGCGGCCCGCACGCCCTCCTGCACGGCAGCGTCGTCAATCACGTCCTCGGCCTCGAGCTCGTCCTCGCCGACGGCAGCGTCGCCGCCATGGGCGGGCGCGCGCCGGACCGCTCCGGCTACGACCCGACCCCGTTCGTCGTCGGCGCCGAGGGCACGGTGGGCATCGTGACGAAGGCGTGGCTGCGGCTCCTGCCCCGACCCGAGGCGGTGCGCACTTTCCTCGCGTTCTTCGCCGACATCGACTCCGGTGCGGCGGCGGCGTCGGCCATCATCGCCGCGGGCATCGTGCCGGCGGCTCTCGAGATGATGGACGCGCCGACCATCCGCGCCGTCAACAGCGCGTTCGAAGCGCACCTCCCGCCCGACGCCGGCTCGCTCCTTCTCGTGGAGCTCGAGGGACCCTCCGAGGAGTGCGCGGAGCGGCACGAGCGCATCGTCGGCATCTGCCGGCGCTCGGGCGCGACCGATGTGAAGACCGCAGCCGACGAGGCCGAACGCGCGCTGCTGTGGAAGGCGCGGAAGCTCGGCTACCCCGCACTCGCGCGGCTTGCGCCGAACAACTACCTCATGGACGGCGTCGTCCCGCGGACGAAGCTGCCGGAGACGCTGCGCCAGGTCGCGGCGATCGCCGAGCGGTACGGCCTCCTCGTGGCGAACATGTTCCACATCGGCGACGGCAACCTCCATCCCACACTGCTCTTCGACGCCGCCGTGCCGGGAACGACGGAGAAGGCGATGGAGGCCTCCGCGCTCATCCTCAAGCACTGTGTCGCCGTCGGCGGCGCGCTCTCCGGCGAGCACGGCATCGGCGTCGAGAAGAACCAGTTCATGCGCTGGGTCTTCTCTGCCGAGGACCTCGATGCGATGCGCCGGGTTCGCGACGCCTTCGATCCGAGCGGCCGGATGAACCCGGGGAAGATCTTCCCCACCGGCGAGCCGCCGCGGGAGCTGCCGCTCGAGCGGCTGAAGTACCGCTTCGCGGAGGAGATGTGGGTCTAGCCGCGTACGCCGTGAATGGTCGCGAGCCGGCGCGATGCGTCAGACCGTCGAGCGCCGGCGAGGTCACGGCTGCGGTGCGCGAGGCGCACGCGGCGCGCGAGGCGATCGTCTGCTTCGGCGGCCGGACGCGCCTCGAGGTCGGCAACGCCCCGACACGCTACGACGTCGCGCTCGATCTCGGCGCGCTCGCGGGTGTCGTCGAACACGAGTCCGGTGACCTCACGGCGAGGGTCCTCGCAGGCACGACGCTCGCCTCGCTCGACCACGCCCTCCGCGAGAAGGGCCAGATGTGGCCGGTCGAGGCCGCGCGCCCGGACCGTGCCACGGTCGGCGGCGTGATCGCCGGCGCGGCGCCCGGCCCCTCGCGGCTGCGCTACGCGCATCCGCGCGACTGGGTGCTCGGCGTGTCGGCGGTGCTCGGCGACGGCGCGCTCACGAAGGCGGGCGGCAAGGTCGTGAAGAACGTCACCGGGTACGACCTCGCGCGGATGTACGCGGGGTCGTACGGCAGCCTGGCCGTGCTCGTTGAGGCAAATCTCAAGCTGTGGCCGCTGCCCGACGACGAGCGCACCTTGGTCGCGCGATTCGACGATGTCGCGAGTGCCTGGGACGCCCTCGCGGCGCTGCGCCGGGACCGCGTCGACGTCGATGCGGCGGCGACGGTCGACCGGTCCGCCGCGTCGCATGTCGGCGCCAACAGCGCGCTCGCGGTCGTGCGCGTCCGCGGCGCTCGCGCGGTGGTCGCGCGCGTCGTCGATGCCGTCACCCGCGCGCTTGGCGTCGGGAATCCCGAGGAGGCGCGTCCCGGACTGCTGCAGGAGCTCACGGACGTCCCGCTCCGCGCGAGCGTCGCGCTCCGTCTCGCCGTTCCAGAGAGTCGGATGCGCGACATGCTTGCAGGAGCGACCGGCCTGCTGCGGTTCGATGGCAGCGGCATCGCGTTTCTCCTGCAAGACGTCGCAGGTGCGGACTGGGTGCAGCAGTGGCGCGCGCGGGCGGAGTCGAATGGCGGTAGCGCGATCCTCGAGAACGCCCCGATGCCGCTCCGCTCCGAGGTCGACGCCTGGGGGACGCCGGTCCTGCCACACGCGCTCGCGGCGCGGATCAAGGCCGCGCTCGATCCCGGCGCGACGCTGGCGCCGGGCCGCATGCCCGGAGGACTGTAGGTGCACGCGCCCGCCATCGACGACCTGCGCAAGTGCATCCACTGCGGCATGTGCCTGGAGGCCTGCCCGACGTACCGCGTCACCGGTCTGGAGACGGAGTCACCCCGCGGGCGTATCCATTTAATGCAGGCCCTCATCGACGGGCGCCCCGCGACCGGGGACCTCACGATCCACCTCGACCGCTGCCTCGCGTGCCGCGCCTGCGAGACCGTGTGCCCATCAGCGGTGCCGTACGGTCGGCTCATCGAGTCGACGCGCGCGATGCTCGCCGAGCGGAAGCCGAGCGCGCTCTCGCGCGCGCTGCGCTATCTCTTCGGCAAGCCGAGGCGCCTGCAGCGACTGATGTCGGTGGCCGCGCTCTACGAGCGAAGCGGACTCCGCGCGCTCCTGCAGCGGACCGACGTCGCGAGACGGCTCCCCCGCCGCCTGCGCATGGCAGCCGGACTCACGCCGCCGATCAGGCCGCGCTTCTCACGGGATGCCGGCGGGATCGTGCCGGCGCGCTGGCCGGCGCAGGGGCGCGTCGGCTTCCTCACCGGATGCGTCATGCGCGAGTCGTACGGCGACGTTCACGAGGCCGCGGCATCGCTGCTGTCGCGCGTCGGGCTCGACGTCGTCGTGCCCGCGGATCAGGTCTGCTGCGGAGCGCTGCACGCACACGCCGGCGACCTCACCGGCGCGAAGGCGCTCGCGCGCCAGAACATCAAGGCGTTCGACGCGGCCGACGTCTCGGCGATCGTCATCGACTCGGCCGGATGCGGCGCGCACATGAAGCACTACGGCGAGCTCTTCGCCGACGAACCCGACCTCGCGCCGCTTGCCGCCGCCGTGGCGGCGAAGACGAAGGACCTGTCCGAGGCGCTGCTGCCGCTCGCGGAGCGGCTGCGTCTCGGCCCGGTCCCCCTCCGGCTCACGTACCAGGATCCGTGTCATCTCGCGCACGCCCAGGGGATCCGCTCAGCGCCGCGCGCTTTGCTCGGCATGGTGCCCGAGCTGGAGCTCGTCGAGATGCGCGAGGCCGATCGCTGCTGCGGGAGCGCCGGAATCTACAACTTCACGCAGCCCGAGCTCTCCGAGCGCGTGCTCGACCTGAAGATGGCCGACATCGCCGAAACGAGACCGCAGGCGATCGTGACCGCGAATCCGGGCTGCATGCTGCAGCTGCGGTACGGCGTCGAGCGCGCCCGCCTCAACGTGCCCGTGTACCACCTCGCCGAGGTCCTCGAGCGATCGGCCGCGAGCGCGGAGCCGCGATGAGAGCGCTCGTTGTCATCGGTTCCGTCCTGGGACTCTCGCTCGGCACGCTCGCGCTCCTGCTCGCCGCGCTCTCCATCTACCTCGATCGCTGGGACGCCGTCGCCGTCTACGCGGTCGCGAGCGTGCTCCTCGTTGGCTTCGCGGTCTGGCTCCTGCGGCGCGATCGCCGCGAACGCCGCGCCCGTGGCGAGCTTCCCGCGACGCGCGTCCCGCGCCAGCCGATCCGCATGCCGATCGTCTCGACGCTGCTCACATTCCTGGCGTGGTACGCCGTCGCCGTCGGCGTCATGCGCGTCATCGACGGCGGCCTCTATTTCTTCGACTATGCGGTCGTCGCCCCGTTCGCCTCGTTCATGCTCACCGTGCTCACCTTCGCCGGGCGCCACATCGCATTCCGACTGACGGCGGAGGAGGACGAGCGCGGAGGACGGACGTAAGCTCTCCTCGGGATGAGCGAGGAGCGTTCCGCCGAGCGCCGTCTCGTCACATGCGTGTTCATCGACTGCGTCGGATCGACGCAGCTCACGAGCCGGGTCGGGCCCGAGCGCACGCGGCGGCTCCTCGATGAGGCATTCGCGGCGATCAGCGCGCGGGCCGCGGCCGAGGGCGGCACCGTCGAGAAGTACATCGGCGACGAGGTCTTCGTTCTCTTCGGCGCGCCCGTCGCGCATCGCGACGACGCCGTGCGCGCACTCCGTCTCGCCGACGGATGCACGCGCTGGTTGCGCGAGAGCGGGACGTCGCTATCGATGCGCGTCGGGATCGAGACGGGCGAGGCGCTCGTCGATCTCGCGTCGGTCGAGGCGCGCCAGCGCATGGCCGTCGGCAGCTGCGTGAACATCGCGGCGCGCCTGCAGCAGCACGCGCAGCCGGGCGACGTCGTTGTTGGTCCGACGTGCCGCGCCGCCGCCACGGCTTCCGCCGAGTTCGACGATCTCGGCGAGCTCGATCTCAAGGGCCTCGGTCGCGTGCGCGCGTCGCGCCTGCGCCGTCTTGTCGAAACGGCAGCGCCGCGCGCGACTTTCGTCGGTCGAGACGAGGAGCTGTCGCGCCTCGAGAGCGCGTTCGAGCGCACGATCGCGGGAGACGCGACGTTCGTCGTCGTCACGGGCGAGCCTGGCATCGGCAAGAGCCGGCTCCTCGACGAGTTCGTGCGTCGCGTGCCGCGGCCGGCCAGCGTGCTGCGCGCGGCGTGCCGGCCCGGGACGGAGGCGGGTGCCGCGATCCCGTTGCGTCAGCTGGCCGGCGACGATGCGAGCATCCTGCCCGCGGGGGTCGCGCACGCCGTCGGGCTCACGCGGGACGCCCGGCTGCTCGCGCTCGCCACCGCGGATCGGCAGACCGAGATCGAGGGCGCATGGCGTGAGCACCTCACGCGACTCGCGGGCGAGAGTCCCGTGGTCGTCGCGGTCGAAGACGCGCACTGGGCCGAGGCCGAGACGGTTCGCGTGCTCGACCGCGCGACATTCCGCAACCCGGTGCCGCTCATGGTCGTCGTGACCGCGCGTCCCGAATTCCCCGCGCTCACGGCGATCCGACCGGGAGGAGATCGGCTGTTCCTCGAGCTCGCGCCGCTTCGGGACGCGGACGCGGAGGCGCTCGCCCGCGCCGAGGGTGCTCGCGACGTCGAACAGATCGCGCGCGCCGCCGGGAATCCGCTGTTCATCCTCGAGCTCGCGCGAGCGCGGACCGAGCTCGGACGCGACCTCCCCCTGACGCTCCAGGCCGTGATCGCCGCGCGCCTCGACGAGCTCGCCGAGAGCGAGCGCGACCTGCTGCAGCGAGCGTCCGTCGTGGGCGAGCGCTTCACCGTTCGCGACGCGGCACTGCTCAGCGACCGCGCACCCGCCGAGATCGCAGGAGTCCTCGGTCGGCTCTCCCATCTCCGCTATCTGGAGCCGGTGGCCGACGCGTTCCGCTTCCATCACGCGCTCATTCGCGACGCTGCGTACGCGCGCCTCACGTCGAACGCGCGCATGCGCATGCACGCGCGCTACGCGAGCGAGGGCATCGACCCGCTGGATGTCGAGGCGCTCGCGCACCACTGGTGGGAAGCGGTCGGGCCGAGCGACGCCGAATGGGTCTTCGATGATCGCGAGCGCGAGTCGATGCGGCGTGAGGCGCTCCGCGCGCACCTTGCGGCGGGACAGCGGCTCGCCGATCGGCTCGCGGCGCAGCGCATGGTCGTCGTGTTCGATCGGGCGCTCGCGCTGGCTCGTGGGCCCGCGGAGGCGGCCGAGGTCGAGGAAGCGCTTGGTCTCGCCTACCACCGCAACGCGCGCGGTGAGGACGCGACGAACCATCGCCTCCGGGCGATCGAGCTCCGGAGATCGGCGGGGGCCGTGACGGCGAAGCTGTATGCCGACGCGCTCGATCTGCCCACGCTGAACTGGGGTTACTTCAAGACGCCGCCGAAGGACGACGATGTGCGCCGGCTCATCGAGGAGGGCATCGCGCAGGCGAGAGCCTCTGCCGACGCGCTCGCGCTAGTCCGTCTCCTCGTGCAGCGCGGCATCTTCGACAGCGATCCCGGCGTCGTGCGTGAGATCGACGAGACGCTCGCGACGGCGGAAGACCATCGCCCGTACGCGGATGCGCTCTGGCGGCTCGCGTTCATGCATGCCGTCGTCCTGCATGACGTCGCCAGCGCGATGAGCGCGATCGATCGGGCGCTCTCGCTCGGCGCCCAGGGCGCTTCGTTCAACGAGCCCGAGGCGTTGACATGGGGTACGACGATCGCGTTCCACGCCGGTCTGCTCACGCGGGCGGACGAGCTCGCGGCACGTCTCAGCGAGATCGCCAAGCGGAAGAGCGTGCACACGAGGTCGCACGCGCTCGGCGCCAACGCTCTCGTCAGGCTCGGGCATGGTGAGTGGGACGCGCTCGAGGCGCTCGGGCGCGAGTTCCGCGAGCTCGTCGACGCGAATCCCGAGGCCACCTTCTGCGTTTGGGGCATGAATCTCGCCGCATGGGGCGCGCTGGCCGGGCAGGTGCAACAGCATGGGCTGCCACCGGACCTGTCGTCGTTCGCCGAGCGTCTCATCCCCGAGGCGCCGTCGACGCGCGCCGCAACACTCCTCCCGGTATTCGCGATGTCGGGGACGGGGGCCGACGACGCCGCGGCCGCGCGCTCGTACGACGCGGCGACGCGCATTTCTGACCGTTATGACGTGATCGACTTCGGCGGCATGAACATGGTCCTCGCGAACGTCGTGCGGGAGCGCTGGCACGAGGCCGAGCGGTGGCTGGCGAATCAAGATCGGCTCGCGGCGAACGGTGCCCGGTTCTGCGGCGCGTTCGCCGCCGCAGTCCGGGAGGAGATCGCCCACGCGCGAGGCGGTCCAGCAGCGCGGCACGCCGCGTTGCGCGAACTCGGCTACCCGGGGTTCAGCGAGCTGCTCTCCT
>DASQXO010000111.1:0-12169 GCA_035639655.1 Candidatus Dormiibacterota bacterium | reverse complement strand
CGGTGACGTCGCCGACGGTCGCGAGGTGGGCCGCATCGACGACGCTCGACGTATCGGTCGTCGTGTGGATGGCGCCGATCTCGGCCCAGATGACGATCGCGGCGGGCACGCCCGCTCGCGTGAAGGTCTCGTGGTCGGACGACCCATTCGTGCTCGCGAGCGAGACGCCGCGCTTGCCCGCCGCCGTCGACAGCGCGGCGAAGAGGCTCGCGTTGTCGCGACTCGCGGCGAGCCGTGTCCCGCAGCAGCCGACGACGTCGAGGTTGAGGTACGCGGTCAGGTGCTCGGCCGCGAACGGGGTCCCCGCGGCGCGACGCAAGAACTCGGCCGATCCGCGGAGCCCCTCCTCCTCGCCGGCCCACGCGACGAAGATGACGCCGTCGCGGAGCTTCCCGCGCTCGGCGGCGACGGCGCGCGCGACCTCGATCGTGACGGCGGGACCGGAGGCGTTGTCGTTCGCCGCGGGGTACACCGTGCCGTCCGGATCGGTGCCGACGCCGTCGAGGTGCCCGCCGACCACGACGTATTTCTCCGCCGCCTGATCCGCCGGCCGCAGGACACCGACGACGTTGACCGCGTCGACGTCCGTACGCGGCGCGAGCGGCACGCCGACGCGGACGGTAAGGCCGGTGTCGAACGAGAGCGGGACGCGCTTCGGCAGCGAGCGCTCGCGCTCGAGCTGACCGCGCAGATCGGCGATGCGTCTGCCCGACGACGCGACGAGACGATCCGCGACCGGCTCGGTGACGGCGACCGTCGGCACCGCGTTCGGCGCGATGTCCGCGAGGTACGAGTAGTGCACGAGGGGGCCGGGGTTGTCCCGCGCGACGAACAGCACGGCGACCGCGCCGTGGCGGATCGCGTTTCCCGCCGGATCGCCGTCGAGCGGGCCGGCGACGATGACGGCCTTCCCCTGCACGTCGACGCCCGCGAAGTCGCTGTAGGACGCGGAGTCGATCGCCCCGCCGACGTACACGAGCGGCGCCTGGACCTGACCGCCCCCACGCAGGCCGCCGACGAGCTCGGCGAAGTCGGCGCGGAAGCGGAAGGACGTCGCGCCGGGGCCGATCACCGCCAGCTCGGGATCGGCGGCGAGTCGCGGCACCGCGAGCGCGAAGTGCTGGAAGAACGTGCCGCCGTCCCCTCCCGGCTCGAGCCCGATGTCGCGGAACCGATCGGCGACGTACCGCGCTGCGTCGAGATAGCCGGCCGATCCGGAGAGGCGGCCCTTGCGCGCCGGGTCGGCGATGTACTCGAGGTGCCGGTGCGCCGCGTCCGCGTCGAACCGCGCGGCGGCGGCGCGCGGCGCGGTCGGCAGCGGGATGGGCGACAGCAGGAGCGGTCCCGCGTCGGCGCAGGCGGACAGCACGAGGACCGCGAGCAGGCCGAGGACGGCGTTCTTCGTGCCGATGGCCGGTACGATATGTTGCTCCCCGGAGGTCGTGGCCATCGCCAAGTACTACCTCACCACCGCGATCGTGTACGTGAACGACGCTCCCGGCCTGCACTTCGTGTACGAGCAGATCGGGGCGGACGCGCTCGCGCGCTTCCACCGCCAGCGCGGCGACGACGTGTTCTTCCTCACCGGTACCGACGAGAACGGGATGAAGATCGATCGCGCCGCGAAGGCGAAGGGCGAGGGGACGCGTCCGTTCGTCGACCGCCTCGCCGCGCGCTACCGGGAGGTGGCCAAGCTCTACGACATCTCGCACGACCGCTTCATCCGCACCACCGACCCCGACCACATCGAGGGCGTGCAGTGGTTCGTCCGGCGCTGGATCGAGAACGGCGACGTGTACGAGGCGACGTACGAGGGTCTCTACTGCGTGTCGTGCGAAGCGTTCTACGAGGAGTCGGACCTCGTCGACGGCAAGTGTCCGATACACACCCCGCGCGCGACGATCGAGCGGCTCTCGGAAAAGAACTACTTCTTCCGGCTCTCGAAGTACCAGCGCGCGCTCGAGGACCTCTACCGCACGAATCCCGACTTCTGCGTCCCCGACTTCCGCCGCAACGAGGTGCTCGGCTGGATCCAGCGCGGCCTAAAGGATGTGAGCGTCTCGCGTCGCGGCCTGGGTTGGGGCATCCCCTGGCCCGGCGACCCCGAGCAGACCGTGTACGTGTGGTTCGACGCGCTCATCAACTACGTCACCGGCGTCGGCTTCGGCACCGACGAGGCGCGGTTCCGCCGGTACTGGCCGGCCGACGTGCACGTGATCGGCAAGGACATCACGCGCTTCCACTGCATCTACTGGCCGGCGATGCTGCTGGCCGCCGGCGTCGAGCTCCCGAAGCAGGTGCACGTGCACGGCTTCCTGCAGTACCGCGGGCAGCGGCTCTCGAAGACGACCGGCAACATGATCGATCCGTTCGCCGCGGCCCAGGAATGGGGCGCCGACGCGCTGCGCTACCTGCTGCTCCGTCACGTCGGGTTCGCGAACGACGTCGACGTCTCGCCCGAGCTCTTCACGGCGCGGTACAACGCGGACCTCGCGAACAACCTCGGGAACCTCGTGCAGCGGACGGTCGCCATGATCGGACGCTATCGCGAGGGCCGGATCCCCGAGTCGAAGCACGGCGGATCGGCGGAGCTGCGCGAGACCGCCGAGCGCGTCGTGCGCGCGCACGACGAGGCGGCGGCGCGGCTCGCCTTCGACGAGGCGCTCGCGGCGGTGTTCGACCTCGTCGACGCGACGAACCTTCACTACGACCGCACGAAGCCGTGGACGCTGGCGAGGAACGGCACGCCCGAGGAGCTCGACGACGCGCTGTACGGCGCGGCCGAAGCGCTTCGGCTCATCGCGCACCTGCTGTGGCCGTACCTCCCGCAGTCGGCGGCGAAGATCGCGAGCGCGCTGAACGCGAAGGCTCCCGGGGCTGGCACAGCGGAGCAGTGGGCGCGCGAGTCCGGCTGGGGCCGTCTCCTGCCTGGCAACCCGCTCCGGCCGATCGCGCCGCTCTTCCCGCGGATCGAGACGGGCGAGAAGGTCGCGACCTAGCGACGACCTGGCGCTGACGCCGCGCAGGCTCGCCGCGGCGCGGCTTCTGTCAGCGCCTTCGCTGTGATCTGACGCCGGGATCTTCAGCGCGGAGAGGCCACTACTGCTAGCGGCCGAGGTCGACGAGTTCGCTCGGAAGCGGAACGCCCGTCTTGGGCTTGAGCGGCTTTCGCTTCGCGAGGTCGCCGCGCCCTCGCCGCAGCAAGCCCTGTCGCTCGAGCAATGCGAGACCTGACGGCAGCGGAGCCGAGAGGATCGCCGCCGGCCGGCCGCGATCGGTCACCACGAACGTCTCGCCCGCCGCGACGCGCCGGATGATCTCGCTCGCGCGCTGCCGTAACTCCCGGATCCCGATGCGCTCCATGTGCTACGAAATAGCACACTTGTGGCGACGTACGTAGACGCCCACGCGCATCTCACGACGCCGCCCTTCGAAGACGTCGATGCCGTGCTCACCCGCGCCCACGCTGCCGGAGTCGTGAGCGTCGTGACGTGCGGCGAGAACGTCGGATCGAGCGAGCGCGCGATCGCGCTCGCGACGCCGCGACCGATGCTCGCGGTCGCGGTCGGGCTGCATCCGCACCACGCCGAAGAGTGCGACGACCGCGCGCTCGCGCGGATCCGCGACCTCGCGAAGCACGACACGGTCGTCGCGATCGGCGAGATCGGCCTCGACTTCTCCGGCCGCTCCGCGCCGCGCGATGCGCAGGAGCGCGCCTTCCGCGCGCAGCTGGAGCTCGCCGCCGACCTCGACCTCCCGGTCGTGGTGCACGTCCGCAGCGCCGGAGCGGCCGCGCGTGCGATCGTCGCCGAGTCGGCCGTGACGCGCGGCCAGGTGCATTGCTACAGCGAGGGCCCCGACGAAGTGGGCGAGTGGCTCCGCCTCGGCTTCTACCTCTCCTTCGCGGGCACGCTGACGTTCGCGACGAACGGCCACCTCCGCGATGCCGCGCGCCGCGTGCCCGAGGATCGCGTGCTGTTCGAGACCGACGCCCCGTACCTCGCGCCCGCACCGCATCGCGGCAAGCGGAACGAGCCGGCATTCGTCGCCGCGACGGTCGCCCTCGCCGCGCGCGAGCGCGGGAGCGACCTCACGTCGCTCGCGGCGCGGAGCCGCGCCAACGCGCGAGCGCTGTTCGGCAGGCGCATCCCGGCATGAGGCGCGCGATCGCGGCGCTCGCGGTCGTCGCGCTCCTCCTCGGCGTGGCCGCGATCGCGGGCGCGCAGGATGCCAGAGGCAAGTTCGACGGAGCCGTCGCCAGAACGAACGCGCTGCGCTACGTCCACTTCGAGATGCGCGGCGCGGTGCGCGCGGACTCGCCGAATCCGGCGCAGGCGCCGGCGGGCGGGATCCTCCGCCAGGAGCTGACCGCGACCGGCGACATCGCGTTCCCCGATCGGCTGCACCTGAGCGCGCCGCTCGAGCCGGACGATGAGCCGCGCGAGCTCCTCGTCGTCGGCGACCGCGCCTGGTCGCGCATCGGCGGCGTCTGGCGACGCATCGTCGCCGGCGGCGCGCGCACCGATCCGCGCGCGCTGGTCGAGATGCTGAGCGGGAGCGGCGCCGTGAGCTTCGTCGGCTACGACGTCGTCGGCCTCGTTCCGACCTACCACCTGCGGATGGAGCTCGACGCCGCCGCGCTCGCCGAGCGGCAGGCGCGGATCGGCGACACCGGCCCGCCGCTCGAGGGCAGCGGACGCCTCGACGTCTACGTCGGCATCCTCGACGGCCGCATCCACCGGCAGCAGGCCGACATCCTCGAGCAGACCCCCGAAGATCTCGGCAGCGGTCTGTATCGGGTACGTACCAGCTACGCGGTGGACTACTCCGCCTTCGATCGTCCGGTCGACATCCGGGAACCCAGCGGCCAGTAGCGCGTTAGGTCCGGCATACGGAAGGTGGAGGCACACATATGAGAAAGGCACGCCTCGCGCTCGCGTCGCTTGCCGTCGGGCTCGCCGTCGCGTGCTCCTCGGCGGGGACATTCAGCAACATCGGCAATAACCTCGACTCCTCTCGCGCGGTCGCACCCGCACCCGCGGGCCAGGCCGGCGGGAGCGTCGGGTACGGTCCGGATTCGGCCGCGAAGCAGGGCCAAGGCGAGAGCTCCAGTGGCGTCCTCGGCGTCCTCTTCCAGTCGGACAAGGTACTCATCCTCACCGCGCAGCTCCAGCTCCGAAGCGCCGATCCATGGGCCGTGAGCAAGAAGGTCCAGCAGGTCGCCCTCGGGTTCGGCGGGGACGTCGTCGGCGTGAACGAGTCGGGGACGGGCGACTCGAAGAGCGCGGTCGTGACGATCCGCGTACCGAACGACCAGTTCAACACCGCGCTGCAGCAGATCAAGACGATCGACGGCGCGGATCTCCAGTCGGCGCAGGTGACGGGCGAAGACAAGACCGAGCAGTTCATCGATCTCGACGCTCGCCTCAAGGCGAAGCAGCAGGAGGAGAGCCGCTACCTGGCGCTCCTCGCGAAGGCGAACACCGTCGACGAGATCCTCAAGGTCGACCAGGTCCTCTCGACGGTGCGCGCGCAGATCGAGCAGCTGCAGGGTCAGCTGAACGCGCTGAAGAACCGATCGGCGATGGCGACGATCACGACCTCGGTGAGCACGACGCCGATCCTGCCGTCGCCGATCGAGACCGGCTGGCAGCCGCAGCGGACGTTCCAGGCCGCGGTGGCTGCCCTCGGCGGCATGCTGCGCGTGTTCGCCGACGTGGCCATCTGGGCACTCGTCTGGTCCTGGCTGCCGCTCCTCGCGCTGGGCTTCCTGTACGTCCTGAGCCGGCGAGTACGCACGGCCGCGTAGCGACTGACGGCGCGGGCGGAGCCGACGAAGATCGCGCTCCGCCCGCGCGCCACCCCGCCTTGACAGCCGCACCCAGCGGCGCCTATCTTGCTCTAGCAGTCTGGCAGGGGGAGTGCTAACGAGCCCCGGACTGCCTCACCAACACAAGAGAGCCCGGGTGTCGCATCTGCGCGGGCGCCTGGGCTACAGAAGAACAGGGAGGAAGTGCCCGTGGCAGTCGCAACGAAGGCCAAGCTAGATCTGAAGCCGCTTGGCGGGCGCGTCGTCATCAAGCCGCTCGAGCGCGAGGAGATGACCAAGAGCGGGATCGTCTTGCCGGACACCGCGAAGGAGAAGCCCCAGGAGGGCAAGGTCCTGGCGGTCGGGCCGGGCGAGCGCGACGAGGACGGCAAGCGCATCCCGGTCGAGCTGAAGGTCGGCGATCGCGTGCTGTACCAGAAGTACGCCGGCACCGAATTCAAGCTGGATGACGAGGAGCTCCTGGTCGTTCAGGAGAAGGACATCCTCGCCCAGATCGTAGAGAAGTAGGAGGGGGAAGGATGCCGAAGCAACTCGTCTTCACCGACGACGCTCGCAAGTCGCTCAAGGCGGGCGTCGACACCATGGCCAACGCCGTCAAGACGACGCTCGGTCCGAAGGGGCGCAACGTCGCGCTGGACAAGAAGTTCGGCGCACCGACCGTGACGCACGACGGCGTCACCGTCGCGCGCGAGGTCGAGCTCAAGGATCCGTTCGAGAACATGGGCGCGCAGCTCCTCAAGGAGGCCGCGACCAAGACGAACGACATCGCCGGTGACGGCACGACCACGTCGATCGTGCTCGCGCAGGCGATCGTGACCGAGGGCATGCGGCAGATCGCCGCCGGCGCGAACGCGATGCTGCTGAAGCGCGGTATCGAGAAGGGCGTCTCGGCGCTCGTCGACGAGATCAAGGCTCAGGCCGTAGAGGTCAAGGGCAAGCAGCAGATCGGCGAGATCGCGGCGAACTCCGCGGCGGACAAGGAGATCGGGCAGCTCATCGCCGACGTGATGGACAAGGTCGGCCGCGACGGCGTCATCACCGTCGAGGAGTCGAAGAGCCTGCAGTTCGAGACCGAGTTCGTCGAGGGCATGCAGATCGACCGCGGCTATATCTCCGCGTACTTCGTGACGAACCCGGACCGGATGGAGGCGGTCATCGAGGACCCCTACATCCTCATCACTGACAAGAAGCTCTCCGCGATCACGGACATCCTGCCGGCGCTCGAGAAGGTCGTGCAGGTGTCGAAGAACCTCGTGATCGTCGCCGAGGACGTCGACGGCGAGGCCCTCGCCACGCTCGTCGTGAACAAGCTCCGCGGCACGATCAACGCGCTCTCCGTGAAGGCGCCGGGCTTCGGCGACCGCCGCAAGGCGATGCTCGAGGACATGGCGATCCTCACCGGCGGCAAGGTCATCAGCGAGGAGCTCGGCCGGAAGCTCGACTCGGTCACGGTCCAGGACCTCGGCCGGGCGCGCACGGTCAAGTCGAACAAGGATGAGACCACGTTCGTCGAGGGCAAGGGCTCCGAGAGCGCGATCCAGGCGCGGATCAAGCAGATCAAGGCACAGATCGAGGAGACGACGAGCGACTTCGACAAGGAGAAGCTTCAGGAGCGTCTCGCCAAGCTCGCCGGCGGCGTCGCCGTCATCAAGGTCGGCGCCGGCACCGAGGTCGAGCTGAAGGAGAAGAAGCACCGCGTCGAGGACGCGCTGTCCGCGGCTCGCGCCGCGGTCGAGGAGGGCGTCGTCCCGGGCGGCGAGATCGTGTATCTCAACGCCGTGAAGGGCCTCGACAAGGTCAAGACCGACAACCCGGACGAGCAGGCCGGCGTGAATCTCCTCCGGCGCGCCATGGAGGAGCCGCTGCGGCAGCTCGCGCAGAACGCCGGTCTCGACGGCTCGGTCATCGTCGACGGCGTGAAGCGCGCGCAGACCGAGCACAACTCCAAGACGTGGGGCTACGAGGTCATCGTCGGCGAGTACCGCGACCTGTTCGACGCCGGCATCATCGACCCGGTCAAGGTGACGCGATCGGCGCTCGAGAACGCGGCATCGATCGGCAACATGGTCCTCACGACCGAGGCCCTCGTGACCGACATCCCGGAGAAGGAAAAGGCAGCGGCGACGCCGCCGATGCCCGAGTACTGATCGCATCAAGCGCGTACGCGAAGGCCCGAGCGGCTCACACCGCTCGGGCCTTTCGTTTTTTCCGGGGCTACTGACCGAAGACGCGGCTCTCCATCGCGAGCGTGCCCTGCGGCGCGCCCGAATCGCGCGTCTCGATCGTGACGGCGCACTGCACGAACTCGCTCACCGACAGGGGCACGCCGACGCGCTGCACGGCGCCGCCAGATGGGGTGAAGTTCGCGGCCCGGACCCAACCGCCATCGGGGCGGATGAGCCAGATCGCGTAGCGCTGGTCGGCGCCGATCGGCTTGAGGTCGTGGAACAGCACGTACGCCTCGCCGCTCCGTTTCGCGTCGATGAGCGTGCCCTCCGATCCCTCGAAGCTCGCGACCCCGGCCATGTACCACCAGCGCGCGCCTTCGCTCACGTTCAGCGCGACGGTCCACAGCTCGTCGCGTTCGGCCTGGACGCGCGCGAGCTCGAGCTGCGAGCGGACCGCGACGCCGCCGGACACGAGCGCGCTCGCGAGCAGCACGAGCGACACCATCCACGCCGGACGGAGCGGCAGGGCGAACCGGCGGCGCGGCGCGCGCGCGTCGCCCGCGGCGGCGGCGAGGACCCGCTCCCGGAGCCGCGCGCTCGGTGCGCGATCGACGACGGATTCGGGGATCGCCGCGGCGACGTACTCGAGGTCGCGCGCGGTCTCGCGGCATCGCTCGCACTCGGCGAGGTGGCGATCGACGGCGGCCCGCTCGCGCTCATCGAGCGACCACAGCGCGTAGCCCTCGAGGAGGTCGTGAGCCTGATCGTGCGTGAGCGTCACCGCATCGCCTCGAGCGCCCGGCGCAGCTTCAGCATCCCGATGCGCATGCGGCCCTTGACCGTCCCGAGCGGGATCCCGAGCAGGTCCGAGAGCTCCGACTGCGTGTAACCGCCGAAGTACGCGAGCTCGATGGTCGTGCGCTGCGCGGCGGGAAGCGTCGCGAGCGCGTCGCGCACCGCTTTGCCGACGACGTTCCGATCGGCCTCGACGAAGGTGTCCGCATCGCTCGGGCGGCTCTCGGCGACCTCGAGCGTCGCCGGATGGAACGCCGTCCGCCGCCGCAGGATGTCGACGGCGCGGTGGTGCGTGATCGAGAGCAGCCAGTTCCGGACGGTGCCGCGGTCGCGGCGGAACGTCTCCACGCCGCGCCACGCCGCGAGGAAGGCGTCCTGAACGACGTCCTCGGCGCTCTGGCCGTCCCCGAGGATGCGGTAGGCGAGCGCGAACATCGGCCGGTTGTAGCGGTCGTACAGGGTGCCGAGCGCCGTCAGGTCGCGCGCGGCGAGGCCGCGCAGCAGGTCGTCGTCGGGCCGGTCCAGGTCGGGCATCGGTGTCGGCGAGTGTACGTAGCGGCGACACTCGCGGATGCGCTGTACCGTCTCCGCCCGTGCCCGAGCGCGTCTACACCACGCCCCTGCTCGACAAGCTCGGCGTCCGCCCCGGCGCTCGCGTGTCCGTCCTCGGCGTGCGCGACGACGCCTTCTCGGCGGAGCTCGCCAGGCGCGCCGAGGTCTCGCGGCGACCGCGCGGCGAGTCCGACGTCATCTTCCTCGCCGCGGACTCGCTTCCGGACCTCGCGCGGCTGACCGAGCTCGAGCGCCTGATCAGGCGCGACGGCGCGATCTGGGTCGTGTCCCGCAAGGGCAAGGCCGCGACGCTGCGCGACGTCGACGTGATCTCCGCCGCCAAGCGCGCCGGGCTCGTCGACAACAAGGTCGTGTCGTTTTCCGAGTCCCACACCGCGCTCCGGCTCGTCGTGCCGCGCGCCCGTCGCTAGTGCGCTCCTTCCGCTTCCTCGCGTCGGCGAGCGCCGTGGTCGATGCTCGCGCGCTCGCGGAGTCGGCGCGGAAAGCCGAGGCGCTCGGCTACAGCGCGCTCGTCATTACGGACCATCTCCTCGGCCAGCTCGCGCCCGTGCCGTTCCTCGCGACCGTCGCCGCGGCGACGCAGCGATTGCGCATCGGGACGTTCGTGTTCAACAACGACCTCCGTCACCCCGCGGTCCTCGCGCAGGATCTCGCGTCGCTCGACGTCCTCTCCGGCGGCCGTCTCGAGATCGGGGTCGGCGCCGGCTGGAACCGTTCGGAGTACGACGCGATCGGCATCGCGTTCGACCACGCCCGCACACGCGTCGAGCGGCTCGCCGAATCCGTCGCGATCCTCAAGGGACTCTTCGGTCCGGAGCCGTTCAGCTTCGCGGGCAAGCACTATCGGATCGAGCGGCTCGATGGACGGCCGAAGCCGATGCAGAAGCCGCATCCGCCGTTCCTCATCGGCGGCGGAGGTCGCCGCGTGCTCGAGCTCGCGGCGCGCGAGGCGCAGATCGTCGGACTTGCGCCGCGCATCGGCGCCCGCGACGGGTTCGCCAGCGCGATGTGGCGCGGAACGGCGGAGAAGATCGAGTGGGTGCGCGCCGCCGCGGGTCCGCGCTTCGACGAGCTCGAGCTCAACACCTATCCCGCGCTCGGGCGCGTGATCGTCACCGACGATGCGCGCAAGGCCGCGTCGGAGATGGCCGCGCGGATCGGCCAGCGCATGGGGGCCGAGGTGAAGCCGGACGACGTGCTCGACTCGCCGCACGTCTTCGTCGGCTCGATCGATGGGCTCGTCGAGAAGTTCCAGCGGCTGCGCAGCGAGCTCGGGATCAGCTGCGTGATGGTCGGCGCGATGGAGCCGCTCGCGCCGGTGGTGGAGCGGCTCGCAGGCACCTAGGGTGCCGTCCGTGCCTTCGGCGCGTACGGCGCCAGATTCCTGGCTCCGTCGAGCGCTTGGCGCTGTTGCGGGCGATTCGCGGGCTCGGCACCATCGGTGCACCGTGCGTCGCGTCGTAGTCGCGTTGCTCGTTCTCGCGGTCGTGTTACCCCAGACGGCCGCAGCCACGACCGAGGTCGCCACGAGTCAGTTCCGCGCCTTCTGGGTCGATGCCTTCGGCGACGGCATCTTCAATGAAGCTCAGGTAGACAAGCTCGTCGCCGCGGCGCAGGCGGCGAACGTGAACGCGCTCGTGGTGCAGGTCGGCCGCCGCGGCGACTGCTTCTGTAACCGCGCCAGCATGCCGCGCACGCAGGCGGCGATCGCGCCGTATCCGTACGATCCGCTCGACGCCGTCATCCGGAAGGCGCACGCCGCCGGCATCCAGGTGCACGCGTGGATCATCACGACGGCGATGTGGAACAGCTCGACACCGCCCCGTGATCCACGCCACGCGTTCAACCTCCACGGTCCGACGGCGACCGGCTACGACAACTGGCTCGGCGTCCGTTACGACGGCGCGCTCCGCGAGGGCACGAGCCCGAGCGCGAACTGGTTCTTCGACCCAGGCCACCCGGATGCCGCTGCCTACATCGCGGAGATGTTCCTGTCCGTGGCCCGGAACTACGACATCGACGGGCTGAACTTCGATCGCGTGCGGTACCCCGATCTGCAGGTCGCACCGTGGCCGAACGACAGCGCCTGGGGCTACAACGCCGTCGCGCTCGCTCGGTTCGCCGCCGCGACGGGACGCACAGACGTGCCACGTCCAAATGATCTGCAGTGGCAGCAGTGGCGACGCGATCAGGTGACGAACATCGTCCGGAAGGTCTACGTCGAGGCGCACGCGATGAAGCCGTACCTGCGCATCACCGCCGACACGATCACCTACGGCGCCGGTCCGCAGGAGTTCGGCGGGTGGGAGCAGAGCCGTCCGTACCGGGAGACGCTCCAGGATTGGCGCGGCTGGCTCGAGGAGGGGATCCTCGACACGAACATCCCGATGAACTACAAGCGCGAGCACCTCCTCGACCAGCGCACGTGGTACGAGGAGTGGAATGACTTCGCCAAGGAGCACCAGTACGGGCGCAGCACGACGGTCGGCTCGGCGCTCTACCTCAACACGATCCCCAACTCGGTCATCCAGGTCCGTAAGGCGCTCGCGCCGAGCGCCGCCGGTCGGCGCGGCATCGGCTGGGTAGGGTACTCGTACCGAACCCCGGACGATCGTGCGAACGCCGGGACTCGCACCGGCGATGCCAGCCGCGCCGAGCTCACGCGCGCACTGACGCAGTCATCCGAGTACGACCCGCAGACGCCGCCCGTGTTCGAGCTGCCGGCGTCGGTCCCGGACATGGCGTGGGTGAGCGCGCCGACGCGCGGCCACCTCGCGGGCACCGTGATGACGAACACGGGTAT
>DASQXO010000110.1:0-4057 GCA_035639655.1 Candidatus Dormiibacterota bacterium | reverse complement strand
GCGCTCACGCTCGCGACCCTTGCCTGGACGTTCGTGCTCGTCGTCGTTGGCGTCATCGTGCGCGTCACTGGCTCCGGCCTCGGCTGTCCGGGCTGGCCGCTCTGCCATGGGAGCCCGATCCCTCCGCTCGAGCCGACCGCGATCATCGAGTACTCGCACCGCCTCTCCGCGGCGCTCTCGATCCTGCTCATCGCGCTGACGGCGGTCGTCGCCTGGACGCGCTATCGAGACGATCGACAGATCGTGATGCTCGCGACGCTCGCGGTCGCGCTCGTCGTCGGCCAGTCGCTCCTCGGGGCGATCACGGTCGTTCTCGAGCTTCCCGAGACCGTCGTGACCGCCCACCTCGCCGTCGCCGAGGCGCTCCTTGCGACGCTGACCTTGCTCGCGGTCCGTGCGTTCCGTCTCGAGCGCCCGCTCGTGCGTCCGCGCGTCCTGTACGTAGCGACCGCGCTCGCCGTCTACGTCCTGATCCTGAGCGGTGCGTACGTCCGCGGCAGCGGCGCGTCGCTCGCCTGCATCGAGTGGCCGCTGTGCGGCCCGTCGAACCTCGGCCTGACCGACTATCGCGGTCTGCTGAATCCGGCCGCGTCGCAGCAGATCCAGATGGCGCACCGGTACTTCGCGGCGCTCGTCGGTCTTCTCGTCGCCTGGACCTGCTGGACCGCGTGGCGCGAGAGACGACGCGCCCTCGCCGCGGCCGGCGGAGCACTCTTCGCGACGCAGGTCCTCGTCGGCGCGGCGTACATCGCGTCGACCGGCGCGGCACTCTTCCAGGGCGCGCATCTCGCGCTCGCGAGCGCGACCTGGTGCGTGCTCGTCGCGCTCGCCGCGGCGTCCGCGCACGAGGCGCTCGAGGAGCGCGCGTCGCTCCGCGACCTGGTGACGCTGACGAAGCCGCCGATCATCGCGCTGCTCCTCGTGACCGCGCTCGGCGCGATGTTCCTGGCCGCGGGCGGGGCGCCGCCGCTCGGCGCGACGCTCGCCGTGCTCGTCGGCGGCACTCTCGGCGCCGGCGGCGCCAACGCGCTGAACCACTACTTCGATCGCGACATCGACGAGGTCATGCAGCGCACCCGGCGACGACCGCTCCCCGCCCACCGCGTCTCGCCCCGCGACGCGCTCTCGTTCGGCGTCGCGCTCGTCGTCGGCGCCTTCGCCGTGCTCGCGCTCTTCGCGAACCTGCTCGCGGCCGCGCTCGTGCTCGCGGCCGCGATCTTCTACGTCCTCGTGTACACGCTGTGGCTGAAGCGCACGACGACGCAGAACGTCGTCATCGGCGGCGCGGCCGGCTGCGTCCCGCCTCTCGTCGGCTGGGCCGCCATCACGGGCGACCTCTCGCTGCCGGCCTACGTTCTCTTCGCGATCGTGTTCTTCTGGACGCCCGCACACTTCTGGGCGCTCGCGACGCTCATCCGCGACGACTACGACCGCGCGGGCATCCCGATGCTTCCGGTCGTGTACGGCGAGCGCGCGACCGCCTGGGCGATCCTGCTCTACGCGATCGCGACGGTCGCGCTCACCGTCCTACTCTTCGTGACCCGCGCCGCGGGCGGCGTGTACCTCGCGGCCGCACTCGCGCTCGGCGCGCTCTTCATCGCGTACGCGACGCAATACCTGCGCGACGTGGCCCGCTCGAGCGCCCGGCGCGTCTATGTCTACTCGATCCTCTATCTCGCCGGACTCTTCGCGGCGATGATCGTCGACGCGGCGCTCCGCGCATGACGCGAGTAGGCTGTACGACAGGTGTGTAGTAGATGGCGCGAGGCCGTCGGCCTCGTCGTGCTGATCCTCGCCGCCGCGTGCGGCAGCTCGGCGCCGCAGCCGCCGCCGGGGTCGATCGTCGTCGATCTGAAAGACAGCCCCTACCAGGTCGCGATCGCGAACACGACGCTGCCAGCCGGATCGTCGACGTTCTTCGTGCGGAACGCGGGGACGATCGCGCACGACCTCACGATCATCAAGACCGACCTCGCGCCGGACAAGCTCCCGCAGGAGGGCGGGAAGGCGAAGGAGGACGGTCGCGTCGCCGGGACGAAGACGCTCAACCCCGGGCAGGCGGAGACGCTGACCGTCACGCTGCAGGCCGGGAAGTACGTGTTCATCTGCAATGAGGCCGGGCACTACGCGCTCGGCATGCACACGCAGGTGATCGTGCAGTAGCCATGCACGTCGACCCGCTCGTCATCCTGGGCCTCGCCCTCGCCGCGGTGGTCTACTGGCGCGGCCTGCGCGCGGTGCCGGTCGCGGCCGCGCGCGTCGCGTCCTACTACCTGGGCCTGCTTACCGTCGCGCTGGCGCTGCTATCGCCGCTCGCGACGCTGGCCGAGCAGCTCTTCCTCGCGCACATGATCCAGCACCTCCTCTTGATCATGGTCGCGGTGCCGCTCGTGCTTCTCGGCGCGCCGGCGGTGCCGCTCGCGCGCGGTCTGCCGCGCGAGATCCGCCGCGCGTACCTCGTGCCGATCGCGCGGTCGCGCGTCTATCACGCGCTCTCGGCACCGCTGATGAATCCGATCGTCGCGCTCGGGCTCTACGTCGGGCTCCTGACGCTATGGCACGTGCCGACGCTGTACGACGCCGCGGTGCAGGACGCGGTGCTGCACGCGCTCGAGCACTTCACGTTCCTTGCGATCGCGCTCGTGTTCTGGCTGCAGGTGATCGACCCGTACCCGTTCCATGCGCCGCTCCGCTATCCGCTGCGCATCGTGTACCTGTTCCTCGCGACGGCGCACAACACGGTCCTCGGCGGGATCCTCTCGTTCGCCGACCCGTCGCTGTATCCGTACTACGCCGCGCGCGCCGTGCGCCCGTTCGACATCTCCGCGAGCTTCGATCAGCAGGCCGGCGGCGCGATCATGTGGGTCCCGGGCGGCATGGTCCACCTCATCGCGATCTCGTTCGCGTTCGCGGCGTGGATGAGCGCCGAGGACCGTGCCGACGTATCATCGCGAGCGCTTCCCGATCATGTCTGATCCCGTCGAGTTCGCCTGATGCGGCTGCCCGGACGACCCTCGGTCCGCGCCCTCGTCGTCGGCCTCCTCGGCCTCGCGGTCCTCCTCGTGTTCGTCATGCCGTTCCTCACGCCGACGCCGCGCTCCTGGATCGGGAGCCGCACGCCGGCGACCGGCGACGTCATCGACCTGTACTGGGCGATGTTCGTGATCGCGGGCGTGATCCTGCTCATCGTCGAGGGCGGCATCATCGCCTCGGTCGTGATGTTCCGGCAGCGGCCGGGCCACACCGCCCATGCGTTCCACGGAAACACCGTCCTCGAGTTCACCTGGACGATCATCCCCGCGATCATCGTGCTCGGGCTCTCGGCCTACTCGATCCGGAGCCTCTCGACGCTCACGCAGACGAGCGACGCGCAGATGACGATCGAGGTCACCGGTAAGCAGTGGCAGTGGCAGTTCAAATATCCGGACGGCCTTCTCGTCTTCACCGAGGCGCACATCCCGGTGAACACGAAGGTCCGCTTCACGATCACGTCCGTCGACGTGATCCACTCCTTCTGGGTGCCGCGGCTCTCAGGCAAGATGGACGCGGTACCGGGGGCGCCGCCGAACCAGATCTGGGTCGAGGCGCAGGAGGCCGGACAGTACCTCGGACAGTGCACCGAGTTCTGCGGCCTCGGGCATGCGGACATGCTCGCCACGATCGTGGCCGAACCGATGGACGCGTATCAGAAGTGGCTGGCCGACACGAAGAAGGCGCAGGAGCAGGCCGGGCCGGGTCAGCAGGTGGCGCAGGCGTCGTGCACGCAGTGCCACTCGTTCGATCCGAACCGGGCCAGCACGCTGCCGCAGGCGCCGAACCTCGGCCACTACGCCACGGCCGGTCCGTTCAACGACCAGGTGAAGGCGCTCAAGGCGTCGGGCGACCCGGACTGGCTGAAGAAGTGGGTCTCGAACGCGCCCAAGATCAAACCGGGCATCGTCATGCCGGTGTGGCTCAACACGGAGGGTGGGACGCTCACGGCGGAGCAGATCGATCAAGTCGTGGCGTACCTCATGACGCTCAAGTGATGCACGAGGTCGAGGACCGCGAGGCCGTC
>DASQXO010000109.1:0-19265 GCA_035639655.1 Candidatus Dormiibacterota bacterium | reverse complement strand
CATCGCGCTGAACAACGTCGTCGATCCCTGCGCGATGAGCGTGGAGTACGCGCCGCCAAACATGGTCATGAACGTGAACAGCGAGAACACCGCCGTCAGCGAGACGATCGCCGGAAGCGCGCCGGAGAACGTCCGCGGCGCCGGGCGTACCCACGCGGCGCGGAGCGGCGCGGAGACCATCAGCACGATCCCGGTCGCGAGGATGAAGTGGCTCGGGCTGATGAGCGCCTCGGTGCTCGCCTCGATCCCGAAGAGCGTGTGCCAGATCGCGTCGAACGCGCCGCCGGCGCCGAACACGCCGACGCCGACCGTCGCCCATCCGTAGCCGCCGGGAATGACGCCGTGCCGAAGCACCACGGATCCACCGATGACCGCGGCGAGCGCGAGGTAGCCCGAGTAGAACGCGCCGTGCCAGATCGTCCAGAACGAGTCCGGCAGGCCGTACCCGTGGGCCCAGCCGTCCCAGAAGAGGCCGAACAGCAACCACAGCGACGCCGCGATCGTGGCCCAGTGGACGACGGCGTCGCTCGCGACCGCGCTGCGCGGCGCCGTCGACGTCGCGGCGTACCCTGCCATGCCGGTTCGCGACTATACGCGGCGGACCGAGTCCGCGGCCGTCGTCCGCGCTCGACGTAACGCCGATGACAGTGGCCGGGACCACGCCGCGTCCGTCGCCCGGGAGATAGCCGCCGGGTCGCCGAGCCGGATAGACATCGTGGTCATGTTCCGCCTTGACCCGGGCCGTAGGCTCCGGACGTGAGCGCGGCGATGCCGGTCGCCGTCGAGCCCCGCTACGCGAGCGCAGGTGCCCGCCTCGGCGCGTTCCTCATCGACGCCGTCCTCCTCGTGTTCGTTGACGCCTGGCTCAGCGCGTTCTCGTCTGGTCGCCGCGACCTCGCGCTGCTCGTCGACGCGGTCTATTTCATCGTGACCTGGTCGTCGGCCGGCGGGGGCCAGACGGTCGGCATGCGCGCGCTCGGGATCCGCGTCGTCGGCGGCGACGGTGCGGCGCCGTCCATGGCGTCGGCGGCGGTACGGTTCATCGGCTTCGTGATCGGCTGGATTGTCGCCGGCCTCGGCCTGATCTGGATCGTCTTCGATCGCAAGCGACAGGGCTGGCACGACCTCATGGCCGGGACGTACGTGGTGCGCGGTGCCCGCAGCGCGGCGGCAGCGCCGGCCGAGGCGCGTGGCGACGCACGGGCCGCGGAAACCGTCCTGAGCTCTGCGGTGTGCCATCGCTGCGGGAACGAGCAGTCTCGCGCGACCGCGTTCTGCGAAAGCTGCGGCGCGAAGCTCCGTCTCGACGCGTCCGAGCACCGCTTCGGCATCGCGTACACGCTCAATCAGCTCGCGGACTGGGAGTCCATCGGCGCCATCGACGCGTCGGCACGAGCCCGTCTCGCACGCGTGCTCCGCCAGCGGCTCGCGGCCCTCACCGAAGGCGTGCCGGCTCCGCCCGGACCAGCCGCGCCCAGTGCAGTGCCGGCGCCCGGGCGTGCGTCACCAATGGCGCCGACGGTCACGTCGCCGGCGATCGACGAAGCGGCGCCCGGCATTGTCTTGGCGGACGCGGTCCGCGCGTTCGCGGTCGAGGAGACGCCGAGCCTCCTTCTGTACGTCGGCGCGTTCCTCGTCGTCGTGTCCGCGCTCATCTTCGTCAACGTTTCGGGAGAGCAGATCTCCGACGCCGCGCGCTTCGGGCTGGTCCTGCTCGGCACGATCGCGTTCCTGATCGCGGGCGTCGCGCTGCACAGGATCCCGCGCGTGCTCCCCGCCGGCCGCACGTTCCTCGCGATCGGCGCGCTCCTGGTGCCCGCCGACGTCTTCGCCGCGTACGCGCTCCTCGTTCGTCGAACGCCGCTCGACGCGCCCGGCCTCTGGCTCGCCGGATCGATCATGGCGGCGCTCCTCTACGCGGCGCTCGCGGTCGCGGGCTTCGGCAGGTGGTACTCGCCGCTCTTCGCGCTCGCGCTCATCAGCGGCGTCGGCGCCTTCGCCGCGGAGATCCACGCGTCGACCGGCTGGTCCGTCGCGCTCTACGCGATGCTCGCCCTGGCCGTGCTCCTGCTGCAGCAGCGCGCGCCCGCGCGCCTCGAAGCGCTCGCCGAGCCGTTGCTGCTCGTGGCGCGAGCGCTTGCCGCGGTCGTCGTCGTGTTCGGGATCCTCGCCTACGCCACGCTTGATCCGCGCGCCGTCGGCATCGACCGCTGGGCTCCATTCGCCGCGTCGGCTGCGATGACGGCGTTCGCGTTCGCATCCGGCTGGCGCACCCTGCCCTGGGCGGGCTGGGCCGCGCTCGGAGGGGCCGGCGGATCGGCGCTCCTGGCCGTGCACGCGTTCCGTCCGGCGACCGAGGTGTACGGCCTCGCGCTCGTCGCGGTCGCGTGGGCGTACCTCGCGCTCGTCATCGGTCCGCTCGCGACGCGGCTGCCGGAGTTGACCGCGACGCAGTCGCGATGGCTCTGCGGCGCGGCCGCCCTGTTCGCGCTCCTGTTCGTCCCGGCGTACGAGCGTGCGCCCGCGGCTGGGGCGCTCGTCTTCGCCGGCGTTGCGGCGCTCGCCGCCCTTCTCTCCGTCGCCCACGAGGTCCGCGTCGGACTGGGCACCGTCGAGACCGACCGCCCCCTGCTGTACGTCGCGCTCGGGCTTGCGCATGCGGCGTGGCGGTACGCGCTCATGGCCGCCCTTCCGGGCTTCCGCGGCAACGACGTCCTCGACCTCGCGACCGGGTTCTTCCCGTTGAGCGTGGCGATCCTCGCAACCGCGGCGATCCCGGCGTCGCGCGCGCGTGAGCGTGCGCTCGCCCTCGGCGTGTCCGGGATCGCGAGCGCGGCGTTCGTGACGATCGCCTCGCTCGGCGATGTCGAGCGGCACACGCTCTTCGCCGGGGCCTTCGCCGCCGTCGTCGCGGTCGGGGCGCTGCGCGCTCGCGAGCCGCTCGCGGTCTGGATCGCGGCCGCCTTCGCGGCATTCGCCTCGCTCGGCGCGCTCCGCTGGTCCGGCGCGCCGGCGGAGTGGTGGACGCTGTCGCTCACCGGGGTGGGCGTGGTCGCGGCTGCGGCCGCGGAGACGATCGTCGTCGGATGGCTGCGGCGGCACCTCGCGGAGATCTCGCTCGCGTGGCAGGGTTTCGCGACGGCGACCGGGTTCTGGTTCGTCGTCGCGCGATCCTCGCGGCTTGCGCTGCCGATCGACGATCCCGTCTGGAGCGCCGCCGCGATCGCGATGCTTGCGCTCGCCGTGCTCGTCTGGCTCGCGTCGCGCCGGTCCGGGGAGCCGCTGCTCGCGCTAGCCGCATCGGCGTTCGTCGTCGGCGTCCTGCTGATGGAGATCGCACGACTCCATCCACGCGAGCTGCAGGCGTTCACGCTCCCGCTCGGCGTGTACCTCCTCGCGGTCGCGCTCCTCGCGCCGCGCCTCGCGACGATCGCGACGTCGGCGGACGCGCTCGAGCTGTCGGCGACCGCGGTGCTGGTCGCGCCGGCGCTCCTCCGCAGCGTCAGCCGGGATGGCGAGGCGCACCTCGCGCTCGCCGTCGCGGCGTCGATCGCCCTTCTCGCGCTCGGCGTGCGCGCGCGGCGGCCGACGCTGGTCCGCGCGTCGGCTGCCGCGATCGCCGTGTCCGGGATTGCCGCGGCGACCGATCCCGACGTGCTCGTCGCGTACGCGACCGTCGGCGCTGCCGCCGCGCTCCTGCTCGTGTGGCTCCGCGGCGCCGAGCTCTCCGACTCCGAGACCGCGTTCCTGGAGCTGTCCGCCGTCGCCGCGGCACTCGTTCCGCTCGCCGCCGGGACGTGGCTGCACGACTCCGCGTACCTCTCCGGTCTCGTCGTCGCGACCGTCTTCCTCTTCGCGCTCGGCGTCCGCGGCGCGCGCCGCTATCTCGCGGCCGCTGCGCCGGCGGGACTCCTGGCGGCGCTCGTCCTCGCCCGGCCGGAGCTGGAGTGGCGGCTCATGACGGGCGGGGCCGGCGTGCTCGCCCTCGCGATCTGGGCGCCGCGCCTCTCGCGAGGACGGCTGCCACGCGACGTGGTGACCGCCGGCGAGCTCGTCGGCGCGCTGGCCCTGCTCGCTCCGCCGTTCCTGCGCGCGTTCTCCGGCGAAGTCCTGCCGCAGGGCGCGGTCTTCATCGCCGCCGCCCTCCTCGTGACCGCGCTGGCGATCGAGTTCGAGCGGCCGGCGCTTCTCACGTTCGCGCTCGGTGCGGCGTCGCTCGCGACAATCCGCGCGTTCGCCGATCCACGCTCGCTCGCGATCCCGTCCGCGGCCGGCGGAATCGGTCTGCTCATCCTGTCGCTCTCGATCCCGCGCGGCTGGAACACCCGGCTGCCGCGCCACGCGCTCGCGCTGGATGCCGTCGGAGCGGCGGCGCTCTTCGGCCCGCTGTTCGTGCGCAGCTGGGATCGCGACGGCTTCGCCTACGCCGTCGTGATGCTCGTCGCCGCGCTCGCCCTGCTCGCGGCCGGCATCGTGCTGGCGCGGCGAAATCCCGTCGCGCTCGCGCTCGGCGCGCTCGGCCTGACCTCGCTGCACGCGCTCGTCGACGTCGTGAATCGCCTGCCGAACTGGGCGCTCTTCGCCATCGCCGGGGCGATCCTCCTCGCGGCCGGGGTCGTCCTCCTCCTCAAGCGCGAGGCGTGGACGCGGTGGCAGCGACGGACGCTCGAATGGTGGGAGGGGTTCGGCGCGCGCTAGCGCGAGGCGTCAGGCGCCCGCCGCGACCGCCGCCGCGCCGCCGATCGCCCGCTCCGCGAGTGCAGTCGGCATGCTGCCGCTCGAGGTGATCGCGTCGTGGAACTGGCGCAGCGCGTTCACGTCGCGCCGGCCGAGGCGTCGCAGGTAACGCTCCCGGATGTCGACGATCTCCAGCATCCCGGTGAGGTACGCCGACGCCTGCGTGGGCCAGGAGCAGTACCGGCCGACCTCGGCTCGTGCGTTCGGCTCGGTCTGATTGCCCTTCTGCATCATGAACCGCACCGCGTCGTCGAAGGACATCTCGCCCATGTGCAGGCTCGTGTCGACGACGATCCGTGCGGCTCGGAAGATCGTCGCCTCGTACTGATAGAGCAGGTCGCGCGGATCCTCGAAGAACCCCTGCTCGCGCATGACGCGCTCGGCGTAGAGGGCCCAGCCCTCGCCGAAGTACGCGGTCCAGTAGACCTTGCGCACCGGCGACGGCGCGCGCCACTTCATCATCGTCGCGTGCCAGTGGTGTCCCGGATACGCCTCGTGCACGGCCGTGGTCGGGACGCCGTGACGCGAGTTCCCCTCGAGCCGCTGCTGCACCTCCTCCGCTCCGGTGCCGTCCGGCGGGTAGGGGACGAAGAAGTGACCCTGCATCCCCGGCGAGAACTGCGGCGGCGCGTTGTACGACGCGACCGCGAGGATCGGGCGCTGGAACGGCGGCGAAGGCTCGACGGCGCACTCCTCACCGGGCGGGAGCGTCACGAGTCCGCTGCGGCGAAGGTACTGACGCGCCCGCTCGGTCCAGGTCGCGTACTCCTCGCGCATCCCTTCGGGCGTCGGCGCGTGCAGCTTGTTCAGCCGCTCGAGGAGCGCCGCCCAGTCCTCGGACCCGTCGATCTCCTTCGCGAGCGCGCGCATCTCGCGGTCGAGCTCGTCCCACTGCTGCTGGCCGCGCTCGCGGAGCTCGCGCGCGTCGTACGGCAGCAGCTCCTTCTCTTTGAGGATCGCGGTGTACATCTCCTCGCCGATCGCGTACGAGCCGGACGCCCTCGTCTGGTTCGACTCGAGGAACGCCGCGAATTGCTCGAAGGCTTTCGCCGCAGTCGCGCCCGAGGCGGCGAGCTTCTCGCGGAGAGCGGGGTCGCGGACCTCCGCCGGCAGCAGCTCGCGCGCGTAGCGGACCGCGGCGCGGGCCTGTCCGATGGCGCGGTCCACGTACACGCGCGGCGCCAGCGACCAGTCGAGGTTTCCGACGCCCGCGGCGATGCTGTCCGGGACCTTCTCCAATCGCGAGCGCGCCGCGTTGACGAGCTCCGGCTCCGGCCGCAGCCGATGGAGGAACAGCGTGAACACGCCGGAGAGTCCCGGGTTCAGGTACGTCGCGGGCTGCCTCCGCCACATCTGCAGCGGGTCGGTGATCTCCCGGCCGCGCAGGATCGAGATCACGAAGTCGCGGTCGATGCGCTCGTCCGGCTCGAGATCCGCGTCGCGCACGGCGCGGAAGCGCTGCAGCCAGTCGCGGTCCTCGATGCGACGGCGCTCGAACGCATCCGCCGAGACGTCGTCGAGCTGCTCGTCGTACTGCGTGAGGCCGAGCGCGCTCGCGCGGACCGGCGAGTCCTCGTACTCGCGCTTCAGGAAGAGCCCGACGAGCCGGCGGAACTCCTGATTCACTCCGGCTCCCGGTACACGTGTCGCAGCAGCGTCGACGGATCTGGATCCGGCTCGCTCTCGGCGGCGACGATCGCGCGCTCGATGTCGGCGGCGATCTCCGCGCGGCCCTCGTCGAGGCGCGCCTCCGGCACGCCGTGCGCGAGCAGGTACGCCCTCGCCCTGTCGATCGGGTCCTTCGCGAGCCACGCCTGCAGCTCGTCCTTGGTGCGGTAGCGGCTGTCGTCGTCGTCGGAGGAATGCGGCCGGTAGCGGTAGCACTTCACCTCGACGAGCGACGGCCCCTCGCCGCGGCGCGCGCGATCGCACGCCACCTTCGTCTTCTCGTACACGTCGAGGACGTCGGTGCCGTCGGCGACGACCCCCGGGATGCCGTACGCGGCCGCGCGGTCCGCGACGTTCGCCACGGCCATCTGCAAGCGCACCGGCGTCGAGATGGCGTACTGGTTGTTCTCGATGACGAACACCACCGGGAGCTTGTGCACCGCGGCGAAGTTCATCGCCTCGTGGAAGTCGCCGGGCGACGTCGCACCGTCGCCGCCGTAGGTCACGACGACGACGTCCTCCTTCTTCGTCTTCGCCGCGAGCGCGAGCCCGACCGCGTGCGGAAACTGCGTTGCGATGTGCACCGAGCCGGAGAGGATCCGCGCCTTCGCATCGCTGAACTGGTTCACGATCTGCCTGCCGCCGGAGTTCGGGTCGGTCGCCTTCGCGAACACGCCGAGGAACTGGTCCTTCGCGGTCTGGCCGAGGACGAGCGCGACGCCGACGTCGCGGTAGTACGGCACGCACCAGTCGACGCCCTTGCGGATGCACCACGCCGAGCCGACCTCGGCGGCCTCGTGCCCGTCGGCGACGCCGACGAACATCGCCTTGCCCATGCGGTTCAGCTGCATCATTCGCTCGCCGATCATCCGGGTCTGCAGCATCACGCGGTACATCGCCACGACGTCGTCGAGCGAGAGTCCGGCCGTTTCGTGGCGGGACTTCTCGCGCGGGACGGTCTTCATCGAGCGCCCATCATCCCGCATCCGCGGAACGAGCGACGGATCGATAGAGGATCGCCGCGAACGCGAGCAGCCAGGCGGCGAGCGCGAGCCGCGCCGCGATCCACACGGCGCGCGCGCCGAGCACGTCGCCCACCATCCCCGCGAACGCGAGCACCGCCAGCGCCATCGTCACGTATCCGAACGGCCTCGGCAGGAGCGCGCTCTCGAGGCCGAACTTGCCGACGACCCACCACCACATGCCGAGGAAGAACAGCGCGCCGGGCTCGAGGTCGTCGAAGACGAGCGCGGCCATCCCGACGATCGCGAGCGACGTCCCGGCCATCGTCGAGAGGATCGCGGCGTGCGGATTGATCGTGCGGAAGCGCAGGAACAGGGTCGCGATCGGCGGCAGGAGGAAGCCGAAGCCGATCACCGCGAGAACGCCGTAGAGCGGCGGGCCCGCGAGCGGTGCGGCGAGCAGGACGTGCAGCGAGAGCGCGAGCGCGGCGAGGAGCGACCATGCCACAGCCTTCTGGGTATCGAGGCGCTCGTTCATCGACGCGGCTCGGAAGGATGCCGAAGCCGGACTATTTCTTCCGCTCGCCCTTCTCGTCGTACTCGTAGAAGCCGCGTCCGGTCTTTCGGCCGTACTGGCCGGCGAGCACCATGCGCTTGAGGAGCGGCGGCGGCGCCTGGTCCGGCGTCTTGAACTCGTCGTAGAGGACCTCGGACGCGTGGAACTGCGTGTCGAGGCCGACGTAGTCGAGCAGTGTGAACGGACCCATCGGATGCCCGAGGCCGAGCTTCACCGCCTCGTCGATCTCCTCCGCGGTCGCGACGCCCTCCTCGAGCGCGCGGATCGCGGCGTTGAGGTATGGAATGAGCAGCCGGTTCACGATGAAGCCCGGCGTGTCCTTGCAGACGACGCCGGTTTTGCCGAGCTTCGCGACGAACGCGCGCAGCGTCGCGATCGTTTCGTCGCTCGTCGTGATCGCCTTCACGACCTCGACGAGCTTCATCACCTGCACCGGATTGAAGAAGTGCAGCCCGGCGAAGCGGTCCGGGCGCTTCGTCGCGGCGGCGAGCTCGGCGATCGTCATCGACGAGGTGTTGCTCGCGAAGATCGTCGCCGGCGGGCAGACCGCGTCGAGATCGGCGTAGAACGATCGCTTCACCGCGAGGTCCTCGGTCACGGCCTCGATGACGAGGTCGCAGTCGCGCAGCGCGCGCAGGTCGGTCGTCGCGGCGATGCGGCCGCGCGCCGCCTTCGCGTCGGCGTCCGTTAGCCGGCCGCCCTTCACCAGGCGCTCGAGGCTCGCGTCGACGCGCTTGAAGCCGGCGTCGAGGAAGCGCTGCTCCGTCTCGCGAACGATCACCTGGTAGCCCGCCTGGGCCGACACCTGCGCGATCCCGTGCCCCATCAGCCCGAACCCGGCAACGCCGATGCGCTCGAGCGCCATTCGCCGCACCTCCGGCAGCAAATCCTAGTTGTCGATACCGTTTTCGTCCGTGGCGGAGTACCGCGGACCGGACGCGGTGCCGATCCGGCTGGAGATCAACGGCGAGATCCGCGTGCTCCACGCCGAGCCGCGACGAACGTTACTCGACGCGCTGCGCTTCGACCTCGGCCTGACCGGCGCGAAGAAGGTCTGCGATCGCGGCGATTGCGGCGCGTGCACGGTCCTGCTCGACGGCCATGCGGTGTACGCGTGCCTCGCGCTCGCCGTCGCGTGCGAGGGCAAGAAGATCGAGACGATCGAGGGAGGATCGCCGGAGGTCCGCTCGCTCGAGGCGGCGTTCCTCGCCGACGACGCCTATCAGTGCGGCTACTGCACGCCGGGTCAGATCATGGCGCTCGCCGGGCTGCTGCGGCGCGAGCCTCGACCGAACGAGGAGCACGTCCGCGCCGCCGTCGCCGGCAACCTCTGCCGCTGCGGCGCGTACCCGAACATCGTGAAGGCCGGCGTCGCCGCGGGCGGCAACGGCGCGCGGCGGCGCTGATGGCCGGCCGCACGCGCGTCGTGAAGACGCGCAGCGAGTTCGAGGGCCGCGTGAGCGAAGAGCTCGCGCTCGTGCAGGGCCGTGACCTGCGCGCGTGGCCGGCCGACGCGGAGCTACGCGAGGTCGGTCGCGAGCGGCCGCGCGTCGACGGGGTCCAGCGCGTGAGCGGGCGCGCTCGGTACAACTCGGATCTCGTCCTCCCCGGAATGCTCCACGCCCGGGTGCTGCGCAGCCCGCATCCGCACGCGCGTGTCACGCGCATCGAGACGAAGCGCGCCCAGTCGCTCCCGGGCGTGCGCGCCATCGTCCACCGCTTCAACGAGGCCGATCACTTCGCCGAAGAGGTCCGCTTCGTCGGCGACCACGTCGCCGCGGTCGCCGCCGAGAGCGAGGCGGTCGCCGACGACGCGCTGCGTCTGATCGACGTCGAGTACGACGTGCTGCCCTTCGTCGTCGATCTCGAGGATGCGATGAAGGATCGGTCTCGCGCGAAGCGCGACGACGCGCAGTCGCGCGGCGACGTGCGCAAGGGCTTCAAGGATGCCGACGCGGTCGTCGACGTGACGTATCGCACCTCGACCGCCCTGCACAATTGCCTCGAGCCGCACGGCTGCGTCGCCGCCTGGGACGGCGATCGGCTCACGCTGTACGAGAGCACGCAGGCGCTGTTCGACGTCCGGAGCGGCGTCGCCGAAAAGCTGAAGCTCGACGTCGGCGACGTGCGCGTGCTGTGCGATTTCATGGGCGGCGGCTTCGGCTCGAAGCTCGGCGACGGCCACTACACGGTCCTCGCCGCCGTCCTCGCGCGACGCACCGGCAGGCCCGTGCGTCTGTTCCTCGACCGCCATGAGGAGAACCTCGCCGCCGGCAACCGCTCCGCGACGGTGCAGCGGATCCGCGCGGGCGGCACGAAGGATGGGCGGATCACCGCGCTCGAGCATCTCGCGTGGTCGGGGACCGGCACCGAGGACGGCTGGGTCGCGGGCGCGACCGGTCCCTCCAGCACCGTATACGACGTCCCGAACGTGCGCACCGAGCAGTACCTCGTGCTGACCGACACGGGTCCGTTCTGCGCCTTCCGCGCGCCCGGCTACGTCGAGGGGACGTTCGCGCTCGAGTCGGCGATCGACGAGCTCGCCGAGCGCCTCGGCGTCGATCCGCTCGCCATGCGCAAGAAGTGCTACGCGCGGCGGGACCCGCAGGGCGACCGCCCCTTCTCGTTGAAGCGTCTCGATCAGTGCTACGCGCGCGGCGCGGAGCTCATCGGCTGGTCGAAGCGAAAGGTCGGCGGGACGCCGGCCCGGACCTCACACTTGCGCCGCGGGCTCGGCATGGCGACGCAGTTCTGGGGCAGCGCCGGCGGCCCGCCGGCGTACGCGACGGTGCACCTGAACGTCGACGGCACCGCGGTCGTGCGCAGCGGCACGCAGGACATCGGATCCGGTACGCGTACCGCGCTCGCACAGATCGCGGCCGAGGAGCTCGGCCTCGAGCTCGGCAAGATCCGCGTCGCCAGCGGCGATACCGACGCGCCGTACACCCCCGCCTCCGGCGGATCGTGGACGACCCCCTCGACCGGTCCCGCGGTGCGACTCGCCGCCGCGGACGCGCGCCGCCAGCTCTTCGAGGTCGCGGCGGGACTCATGGAAGTGCGGCCGACCGAGATCCGCTTCAGCAACGGCCATCTCGTCGCCGGCCGCGGCGGACGCAAGATCACCGTCCGCGACGTCCTCGAGCGCTTCAAGAACTACACGGTGATCGGGACCGGCGCGCGTCACCCGAACCCGTCGGACCTGCGGCTCGGGAGCTTCGGCGCCCAGTTCGCCGACGTCGAGGTCGACACGCGCACGGGGTTCGTGCGCGTAGTGAAGATCGTTGCCGTGCATCAGGTGGGGCGCGTCGTGAATCCCCGCAACGCGCGCAGCCAGGTGGAGGGCGGCGTCCTGCAGGGGCTCGGCTTCGCGCTCCTCGAGGGACGCGTCCTCGATCTCCCGAGCGGGCATGTCCTCAACGCGAACCTCGAGGACTATCACCTGCCGACGGTGAAGGACGCGCCGGACATCGTCGTCGAGTTCATCCCCGATCCGGACGCGCGATCGAACAACCTCGGTGGCATCGGCCTGGGCGAGCCGCCCATCATTCCGACGGCGGGGGCGATCGCGAACGCGATCGCGAACGCCTGCGGCGCGCGCGTGCGCACCCTGCCGATCACCCCGCCCCGCCTGCTCGAGGCGCTGCGCCGATGAAACCGTTCGCCTACGCGAAGGTCGCCACCGCGGATGAGGCCGCGGGGCTGCTGAAGCAGCGCAACACGCGCGTCATCGCCGGCGGCACCGACCTCCTCGGACTGATGAAGGAGCGTCTCGTCGAGCCCGATCGGCTCGTCGATCTGAGCGGGATCTCGCAGCTCCGCGGCATCAGCGCGACGCGCGAGACGTTCCGCGTCGGCGCGCTGACGACGCTCGCCGAGCTCGCCGCGCATCAGGCGACGCCGCCGATCGTGAAGGAGGCGCTCGCCGACGCCGCGACGCCGCAGCTTCGCAACATGGCGACGGTCGGCGGCAATCTGGTGCAGCGGAATCGGTGCTGGTACTTCCGCAGCGCGGAGCACCGCTGCTGGCTCAAGGGCGGGCCGCGGTGTCTCGCGATCGACGGCGACAGCCGCTACCACGCGATCTTCGGCGAGGGCGAGTGCCGCCAGGTCACGCCGTCGGATCTCGTGCCCGCGCTCATCGCGCTCGACGCGACGGTGGTGATGCGGACCGACGAGGGCGAGGACTCGCTCCCGCTGGCGCAGCTCTACGTCGCGCCGACGGCGCGGCACCGCCGCGAGCACAACGTCGGCGACGACGATCTCATCGTGGCCGTGCGCATCGGCGGCGACGCGCTCCATCGCCGCGGCGCCTACCTGAAGTTCATGGAGCGCGCAACCTGGCAGTTCGCGATCGCGAGCGTGGCGGTGAGCGCCGGCGTCGTCGACGGCCGCGCGCAGGACGTGCGGATCGTCGCGGGCGGCGTGGCGAACGTGCCGTGGCGCGTGAAGGCGGCAGAAGACTTGCTGACCGGCGAGCGGATCGACGATGCCCGAGCGTTGGCTGTGGCGGAGCGGTTCGTTCGCGACGCGCGTCCGTTGCGCGACAACGCGTACAAGGTCACCGTCCTTCGCGAGCTGGTGCGGCGTGGCGTGCTCCGTCTCCGAGACTGAGCCCGCGCCGAGCAGACCGCCACGCGAACGAAACGACCGTAACGCGGGCGAGCCGCACACTGTTGCGTGGAACGTGAAGCGGTCGGCGCTGCTCGCAAGCATCCTTCTGCTGCTCTCTTCGCTGATCGCCGCCCCCGCGAGCGCATCGACTCCCGACCCGACCGCGCGGGCGACGGCGACGACGACCTGCATGAAGAAGATCGGTCCGGGTATCCCGCCGCCCGCGGCGACGCCGGTGAAGCTCGGCGGCTTCCACGCCTCGTGGTACGGACAGAGCGGTTACATGACGCTCTGCCCGGGCGACAGCGAGACGGCGACCGTCGCCTACTACAACTCCGGCTCGCTCGGGTGGATCCAGGGCAAGATGGGCGAGTCGGCGTACCTCGGGACGTGGGGCCCCGAGCCGGGGCAGGATCGCGCGAGCGTGATCGGCGGCGACGGGACGAACGGCTCTCCGAGCACCGGCTGGGTCCGCTACAACCGGCCGGCGATCCAGCCCGCGTTCTACGTCGGGCCGGGTCAGGTCGCGTGGTTCCAGTTCACGGTGAAGGCGCCGGCGGCGCCGGGGATCTACTTCCTCGGTCTGCGGCCGCTCATTGAGGGCGCGACGTGGCTCGAGGACTACGGCGTGTTCTGGGTCATCACCGTCCTGAACGCGGACGGCTCGCAGCCAGCGTACAAGTGCCAGCAGTGCTGGCCGCTGTCGGGCGCGCCGCTCGTCGGCGCGGACCCGTCGCGGCGACCGCTCTCGGTGAAGATCGACAACTCGACGCCCGCGCGACCGCACTACGGCATCAGCGACGCCGACCAGGTGTGGGAAACGCTCGTCGAGGGCTACATCACGCGTCTCAACCTCGTGTTCCACTCGCATGAGTCGGACAGCGTCGGGAGCGTCCGCAGCGGTCGGCTCTTCGATCGCTACCTCACGCCGGCGCTGCGCGGCGCGCTCGCCTATTCCGGCGCGACGAACACCGAGCTGTACTGGTTCGAGCAGGACGTGAAGGCGGGCCTCTACGTCGACATCGGCGCGGCGACCGGCGCCGGGAACGCGTACTACCGCGTCGACTTCCGCGTGATCCCGCACAACGAGTTCACGTCGACTGGCGCGCTGCGCTCCGCGCTCGCCGCGCAGGGCAAGTCGAGCGGCGGGCCGGTGCCGCCATGGGACTTCTCGCTGCCGAAGTTCGAGGGCGCCTTCGACCTCAACGGGATGGTCGGCAGCATTCCCGCGACGAACCTCTCGATCCCGTACCGGCTCGGCGCGGACGTGCGCTACCAGTTCGACGCCGGATCGACGACGTACGCGCGGTGGCAGTTCGGCGCCCGCGAGATCGACGGCGCGAACGGACGCGCTGTCGCCGCGAGAAACGTCGTCATCCTCGGCACCGACATCTGGACGACGGACATCGTGGAGGACCGCCTCGGCTCGCTCGGTCTCGATGAGCGCACCACCGGCACGGGCCCGTGCATCGTGTTCACGCAGGGGCGGCGGCAGGACTGCAACTGGTCGCGCGGCGCGGTGACCGACCCGTTCGTGCTGACGAACTTCTACGGCAAGCGGATCCTGCTTTCCCCGGGTCAGACCTGGTTCCACCTCGTCCCGAAGGACTGGCAGATCCCCTCCAGCTAGCCCGGGATCCCCTCGAGGCGCAGCAGCCAGCGCTTGCGGTCGAGACCGCCCGCGTATCCGTGGAGCGACCCGTCCGACCCGACGATGCGGTGGCAGGGGACCACGATCGGGATCGGATTCGCGCCGAGCGCGTTGCCCGTCGCGCGGGAGGCGGTCGGCATGCCCGCGCGCGTCGCGATCTCCCGGTAGCTGCGGACGGTGCCGAACGGGACGCGCTTGGTCGCGGCGAGGATGCGGCGCTGGAACGGTGTGAGCGCCGAGAGGTCGACGGAGAGCTCGAACCGCGTGCGCTTCCCGGCGAAGTACTCGTCGAGCTCGCGCTTCACCTCGTCGAGGCGCTTCGGCGCGCGGAGCACGCCCGGGCCGTAGCGCGCGACGATCCGGCGGAGATCGCCCTCGTATCCGCTCGCGCCGTAGTGGATCGCGAGCACGCCCCGCGGTCCGAGCGCGAGCCAGAGCGGCCCGAGCGGGGAGTCCATCACGTCGACCGCGACGCGCGCGACGCCCTCAGCGATCGCGCGGCTGGCGAGGCGTTCGCGGGATTCGGCGAGCATCGCGTCGAGCGTCATGCGAGGGCCTCCTTCACTTTCTTCGTCGCCTCAGAGACACGCTTGCGCGCGGCGTCCTCCGAGCACGAGAGCGCCTCGGCGACCTCGCTGTAGGACAGGTCCTGCACGCGGCGCAGCACGAACGCCGCGCGCTCGTGCGGCGGCAGCGCGCGGATCGCGGCGGCGATGTCCGCGGTGGTGACGCCGTCGCGATCCGGGGCGACGAGCTCGAGATCGTCGAGGCGCACGCGTCGCGCTTGACGGCGCCGCGCGTCGGTCGCCTTGTTCGTCGCGATGCGGTACAGCCACGCGCGAAGGTTGTCGTCGCGGACCGATCCGAACGCCCGGAACGCCGCGAGGAACGTCTCCTGGAACAGATCGTCCGCGTCGTCGCGATCGCCGGTCAGCCGGAGCGCGTACGCGAAGATCTCCCTGCCGTGCGCCGCGAGGAGATCGTCGAACGTTCGCATCCGTCCTTTGTACAACGCGCGGCGCGGACCGCGTGTGAGCGAAGCTGGACGGAACGCGATCAGGGATACAGCGGGAAGAGATCGACGGAGGGCCAGTCGGCGACCGCGCGGATCGCGCCATCGAGCCGGCTCGCGACGTTCGCGTCGAAGGCGCCGCCGGTCCTGCCGTTGAACGCGACGGCCCACACGACGAGGTTCGCGCCGTCCCAGGTGTACGAGACGAACGTCAGCGTGCCTGGCAGCGAGCCTTCGAAGGTGTACGTGTACGAGTAGCCGGGGCTCGTCGGGATCGGGTTGTCTTCCGCGCGCGGCAGCCGGCCCTGCGCCACGGCGATGCCGTAGCGGACCATATCGATCTCGTTCGTGACGAGCCCGATCGCCGCCGCATTCGCGTCGTAGTACACGCCGCCGTACGTCCACGGGCGCATGCCGGGGTACGCGTCGAACACGCTCGGGACGATGGCCGCGTCGTAGTACGCGGCCTCATCCGCGGCGCGGTCGAGGTTGTACGCGATGCGCCAATCGGTGGTCCCGATGCCGGCGATCGACGCGAGATCGCGGACCTGCGTGATCCAGGTGCGGCCGTCGGCGCGCTCCATCACGCGCATGAGCAGCGCGAAGTTGAAGTTCTGATACGCGCGCGTCGTGCCGGGCTGCGTCGCGAGCGATTGCGTCGCGACGTAGCGGATCATGTCGTCGTCCTCCGGCGGCGAAGCGATCGCGAGCGCGTTCGCCGCGGCGCGTGCCTCCCACGTGTAGTCCTTCGCGAATCCCGATGTGTGATCGACGAGGTGTCGCACCGTGATCTGATTCATGCGGTCGTCGACGACGTTCACGCCGAGGTAGGGGAACACCGTCGTCGTCCACGACAGCTTTCCCGCCAGGATGAGGCGCCGCAGCTGCGACACCGTGACGACCTTCGAGAGGGATGCCTGCCGGAACTTCGTATCCGGGCGCGCCGCGACCTGGACGCCATCCTTCGTCGCCAATCCGAAGCCGCTCGCGTAGACGAGCTTGCCGTTCCGCGACACCGCGAGCGTCCCGCCGGCGAACCCGCCGTCGCTCAGCACCGCGAGCATCGCGGCGTCGACCTGCGCGAACGGGGAGGGCGTGCTCGGCGCCGGCGTGGGGGTCTGCGGCGCGGGCGTCGCGGTAGGGGATGTCGTGACGGGCGGTGTCGTGACGAACGGTGTGGTGCTGGGCGATGTCGTGACGGGCGGTGGCGCGGTGACGGTCGGCGTCGCCGTGAGCGTGGGGGTCGCGGACGCGGACGACCGCGCGCTCGATGTCGGAGTCGGACGAGCCGCGCTGCGCGCGGGCGTCGCCGCGGCACGCGCGGGAGGCGTCGCGCGCGGCGGCGCCGTCGAGGCGGACGCGCTCACTCCGGCTGCCGCGACCTGCGGCTGCTCATCCGGCCGTGCCTCGGCGATGTGCACGCCGAGCAACAGCACGAGGACCGCGACCAGCGCGAGGATGCGCTGCACACGTCAACAACGGCCCGCCCCTCCGGTGGATGCGGGTCCGCCCGTAGCAGGATTTTCCTAGTCGACCGGTGACGCGATGCGCAGTCTTACCGCGCTGCGGCCGCGTTCGAAGTACCAATCCTGCACCCACATCGAGCCGTACTTCGCGCGCCACAGCTCGACGAGATGTTTCAAGTCGGCGTCTTTGTTCGCGCTCGGCTCGTAGCGCGCGCGCAGCTCGCGGCCGTCGATGACGACGCGGCAATCCGGCTCCGCGACCAGGTTGCGGTGCCAGTCCGTCTCGCCGTCGGTCCGCAGCCAGAGCATGTCGCCTTCCTGCGCGAACCAGACCGTCACGCGGTGCTCGCGGCCGGTCTTCCGCCCGCGCGTGACGAGGACGAGCTCTTCGCTCTGCGCGGGGTCAGGCGCGCGCGATGGTCCGATCGAAGATGTCGGCAGAGAGCCGCAGCGGCCTCGCGGATCCGCCGTAACGCTCCGCCTCGATCTCGGCGAGGATCGCGAGCGCGATCTCGGCCGGGGTACGGCCGCCGAGGTCGAGGCCGATCGGCGCGTGCACGCTGCGGATGCGATCCTCGGGGACGCCTTCTTCGCGAAGCATTCGCTCGATGAGGATCGTCTTGCGCTTCGATCCGACGAGCCCCACGTACCGCGCCGGCGTCTTCACCGCGGCGCGCACCGCGTGCGCATCCATCTTGTGTCCCCGCGTCGCGACGACGACGAACGTGTTCCACGCGAGCGGCAGCTCCTCGATCGCGCGGATCATGTCCGCGCACACCACCTCGTCGGCCTCGGGGATGCGCTGGCGGTTCGCGAACTCGGGACGGTCGTCGACGACGATCACGTGGAAGTCGAGCAGGCGCGCCATTCGCGCGACCGCGAGCCCGACGTGCCCGGCGCCGACCTGCACGAGCGTCGGACGGCTCGTCACCGGCTCGACGAGGAGCTCGTGCGCGTCGTCGAGCGGCACCACCTGCGCGGTCCCGCGCGCGAGTGCCTCGCGCGCGTGCGCGATCGCGCGTTCATCGAACGCGCCGAGCGATCCGGTAGCCGTGCCGTCGCTCTCGACGAGAATCCGTCCGGCGCTCGCGTATTCGCGGCCGCGCTTCGCGAGGAGCGTCGCCAGCGCGACCGGCGCTCCGCCGCGCGAGGCGGCGAGCAGGTCGTCGAGCAGGTCGCGTTGCGCGGCGCGGAGCGCCTCGCGGCCGTGCTCGATCGCGATCCACATCGTGCCGCCGCACACGAGTCCGGTGTCGTACGCCAGATCCTCGGTGAGCTCGTAGTCGCGCAGCGACGGAGTCCCGGTCTCGAGGACGCGCTTGGCCTCGTCGACGGCGTCGGCCTCGACGCAGCCGCCGCCGAGCGTGCCGACGAGGCGGCCGAGATCGTCGGCGAGGAGCTTCGCGCCGACCACCTGCGGAGTGCTGCCCGTCGTTCGCACGACGGTCGCGACCGCGAACGGCCGTCCCTCCGCGCGCAGCTTGGCGGCCCGCTCGAGGATCTCTCTCATCGCCTGATGTCATCCATCGTATCGACGTCGCGTATCACGCCGGGATCGTCCACCTCGAGGTCTTCGCGCTCCGCTAGGTGCCGCCTGATCACGTCGTGCAGTGTGTGCGCGACGTCCTCGGCGAGCACTTCGCCGCGGAGCCGCGACGGCAGCGCGACGGGATGCCCGCGCTTGCCGCGATACCTCGGGGACACGATGCCCCCCGACGTGCACGCCTGCCGCTCGACGATCTCGCCGACGGTGCTCGCGCGCACGAAGGGCATGTCGCCGGGTATGACGAGGTACGCGTCCGCCCAGTCGACCGTCGCGAGACCGGCCTGGATCGACGAGAGCATTCCGCGCGAGGGATCGGCGTTCTCGATGAGCCGCACCTTCGGCTGGCGCAGCGCCGGGAGCGCACGCAGCTCGGTCGCGTCCGGTCCGACGATCACGACGGCGGCCGCGACATGCGACAGCAGAGCCGAGAGCGTGCGCGCGATGAGCGGCTCGCCGTCGACGTCGGCGAGCAACTTGCGTCCGCCGAAGCGCTCGGCCGCGCCGGCGGCGGGCACGATCGCGACCGCCGTCATGACGGACGCGCCGACCGCAGCGAGCGGAGCGCGCGCAGGGCGAGCACCCGCGCGGCGCGTTTGCGCTCCGCGATCGTCCCCGAGGTGTTGTCCATCGGTCGCGCCGCCGCGAACACGGCGTCCGCGGCCCGCTCGATCGCCTCGTCCTCGAGACGCGTGCCCACGAGCGCGCCGGCGGCGGCATCGACGCGCTTCGGGCTCGAGCCGAGCGCGGTGATCGCGACGCGTGCCGCGATCGCGGTGTTGCCTTCGCAGCGCACCGCCGCGGCGACGCCGGCGATCGGGAAGTCGAACGCGCCGCGGTCGCGCAGCTTGAGGTACGTGCTGCGCCACCCGTCCGACGGCGGGAGGCGGATCTCGGTGACGATGTCGCCCTTCGCGAGGGCGAGGTAGTTGATGCCGTCCTCGCGATACAGCTCGGCGAGGTCGACCTCGCGCTCGCCGGCCGCGTTCGCGATCGTCACGGTCGCGCCGAGGGCGATGAGCGCGGGGACCGTGTCGG
>DASQXO010000108.1:0-16091 GCA_035639655.1 Candidatus Dormiibacterota bacterium | reverse complement strand
CCGAGCGAGCGGCTGGCCAGATACCCGCCGGCGTACGCTCCCGCGACCCCACCGAGCACGGAGCCGGGTCCCACGCTCGCGTCGAACAGGGCGAAGTAGTCGAAGACGGTGGCGGCGACGTTCCAGCCGGCGAACACGAGCATCGCCAGCCGCGCGCCGAGGATGCCGCCGACGAACGCGGCGAGGGTGATCGGAATGACTTCATCCGGAGGCCACCGTCGCCTCCGCGCCTCGTACATGAGGACGCCCAGGCACGTCAGCAAGCCGAGCGCGAGGAAGAATCCATGCGAATAGATCCGAACGTCGCCGAGTTCGAACAGCAACGGCCGCATGGCCGGCGGAAGTATGCGCCGCGCGTCGCGGGAGGAAAAGAGCGCTTAGGCGAGACCCGCCATCTGCCGCAGCCGGCGCACGCGCTCCGCGGTCGATGGATGCGTCGAGAAGAGCGAGGCCATCGCCTCGCCGGACAGCGGATTGACGATGAAGAGGTGCGCGGTCGACGGGTTCAGGTCCGATCTGGCCGGGAGCACCTTCCGCGCCTGGTCGAGCTTCTCGAGCGCGCTCGCGAGGGCGAGCGGATCGTGGATCGTCTCCGCGCCCGTGGCGTCGGCGCCGAGCTCGCGGCCGCGCGAGATCGCGAGCTGGATGAGCAGCGCCGCGATCGGCGCGAGGATGATCGCGATGAGGCCGACGAGCGCGCCGGCGCCGTTGCGGTCGTCGCGCCGCCCGCCGCCGAACCACATGAACGTCTGCGCGAGGTAGCTGATCGCGCCGCCGAGCGTCGCGGCGATCGCGCTCACGAGCGTGTCGCGGTTCTTCACGTGGGACATCTCGTGGGCGATGACGCCCTCGAGCTCGCGGCGATTCAGCAGTTGCATGATCGACGGCGAGACCGCGACGACGCCGTGCTCTGGATCGCGACCGGTGGCGAACGCGTTCGGCTGCGCCATGTCGACGAGGTAGACACGGGGCATCGGCACGTCGGACTCCTGCGCGACGCGGCGCACCATCGCGTAGAGTTCCGGCGCCTCCGACTCACTCACCGGTTTCGCGCCGGTCATCGCCAGCACGAGGCGGTCGGAGAACCAGTACGCGCCGATGTTCATTACGGCCGCGAGGCCGAGCGCCCAGATCAGGCCGCCTTGGCCGAAGAAGTAGTTGCCGAGCCAGAGCAGCAGGCCGGTCAGCGTCGCGAGCAGGAGCACAGTGCGGAGGTTCAGCACGCGATCAAGTGTAGGCACGCCGCGGCTAAGAAACGCCGAAGAAAGAAGCGGGCCGCCCCGCCGCTGCCGAGTTGGCATACTCGCGCCGTGGCGAAGGAGCAGTTCGCGGACCTCCGGCGGATGCGCGAGCGCGCGCGGCTGGGCGGGGGCCCGGAGCGGATCGCGCAGCAGCACGCGAAGAACAAGCTCACCGCGCGGGAGCGCATCGACCTCCTCGTCGACGAGGGCACGTTCGTCGAGCTCGACGCGTTCGTCACCCATCGAGCGACGGACTTCGGCCTGGACAAGGAGCGCTACCTCGGCGACGGGGTCGTGACCGGATTCGGGAAGGTCGAGGGCCGGCTCGTGTACGTCTTCTCGCAGGACTTCACCGTCTTCGGCGGCTCGCTGTCGGAGGCGCACGCGGAGAAGGTCTGCAAGGTGATGGACCTCGCGATGCGCAACGGTGCACCGATCGTCGGCCTCAACGACTCGGGCGGCGCGCGCATCCAGGAAGGCGTCGTGTCGCTGGGCGGGTACGCCGACATCTTCCTTCGCAACACGCTCGCCTCCGGCGTCGTGCCGCAGCTCTCGGCGATCATGGGCCCGTGCGCCGGCGGCGCGGTCTACTCGCCGGCGATCACCGACTTCGTCGTCATGGTCCGCGACACCTCGTACATGTTCGTGACCGGCCCGAACGTGGTGAAGACCGTCACGCACGAGGACGTCAGCTTCGAGCAGCTCGGCGGCGCCGACGTGCACAGCACGAGGTCCGGCGTCGCGCACTTCGCGGTCGAGAACGAGGTCGCCTGCTGCGCGCTCCTGCGCCGGCTCCTCGGGTACTTGCCCTCGAACAACCTCGACGACGCGCCGCTCCGTCCGACCGAGGATCCGGCCGATCGCGCGGACGAGACCCTCGATCGCATCGTGCCGGAGCACTCGACGAAGTCGTACGACATGCGCGAGGTGATCCGCCGCGTCGTCGACGAGGGCGACTTCCTCGAGGTGCACGAGCACTGGGCCGCGAACATCCTCTGCGGCTTCGCGCACCTCGGCGGCCGCTCCGTCGGGATCGTGGGCCAGCAGCCGATGGTGCTCGCCGGCGTGCTCGACATCGACGCCTCGATCAAGGCCGCCCGCTTCGTCCGCTTCTGCGACGCGTTCAACATCCCGCTCGTGACGTTCGTGGACGTTCCGGGCTTCCTGCCGGGGACCGCGCAGGAGCACGGCGGCATCATCCGCAACGGCGCGAAGCTGCTCTACGCCTACGCGGAAGCGACGGTGCCGAAGCTGACGGTGATCACGCGCAAGGCGTACGGTGGCGCGTACGACGTCATGAGCTCGAAGCACATCCGTGGCGACTACAACGTGGCCTGGCCGACCGCGGAGATCGCGGTGATGGGCCCGGAGGGCGCGGTGAACGTCGTCTTCAAGGACGAGCTCGCGAAAGCGAAAGACGCGGTGAAGCGGCGCGAGCAGCTCGTCGCCGAGTACGTCGAGCGCTTCGCGAATCCGTTCGTCGCCGCGGCGCGCGGGTACATCGACGACGTCATCGAGCCGCACGACACGCGCGCCAAGCTCATCGCCGCGCTCGAGTCGCTGCAGGGCAAGCGCGACGTGAATCCGAAGAAGAAGCACGGCAACATACCGTTGTGATCCCGCCCGAACGAGTGAAGGCGATGCGTGGACGGCTCGAGATCGTCGCGCTCCGCGCGCCGTCCCTGGCGGGCAATCCGCTCGGCGATCCGGACGTCCGCGCGACGCCGGTGTACCTGCCGCCGCAGTACGACCGCGAGCCCGAGCGACGGTTCCCGGTGATCTACAACCTGCACGGCTTCACCGGGTCCGGTTTCTCGCACCTCAACTTCCAGGCGTGGCAGCCGCGATCGCACGAGCGGCTCGAGGCGGCGATCGAGGCCGGCGAGATGCCGCCGTGCATCTACGTTCTCGTCGACGGCTGGACGAAGCTCGGCGGCACCCAGTACGTCAACTCGGCCGCCGTCGGGAACCACTTCGACTACGTCACGCGCGACGTCGTCGGGCACCTCGATCGGTCGTTCCGCACCATCCCGCGGCGCGAGGCGCGCGCGGTGATGGGCAAGTCCTCCGGCGGCTACGGCGCGCTCGTCATGGCCGCCTACGCCTCGGAGATCTTCGGTCTCGTCGCCGACCACTCCGGCGACGCCGGCTTCCTGTGGTGCTACCTGCCCGACTTCCCGAAGGCGGCGAAGGCGATCGCGAAAGCCGGCGGCGTCCGCGCCTGGCTCGACGCGTTCTGGGAGCGCGCGCGGAAGACGAAGCCGGCCAAGGACGATGGCGCCGTGATCAACATCCTCGCGATGGCAGCCACGTACTCGCCGGACCCGGCCGCGGAGCTGCGCTTCCGCCTGCCCTTCGACGTCGAGACGTGCGCGCTGGACGAGGCGGTGTGGCGCCGCTGGCTCGATCAGGATCCGGTGAACTTCATCCCGCGGCACGCCGACGCCGTGCGTTCGCTGCGGCTCCTGTACATGGACTGCGGGGCGAACGACGACTACAACATCCAGCTCGGCTCGCGCCAATTGAGCCGTCGCCTGCGCGAGCTCGGGATCGAGCACGTCTACGAGGAGTTCGACGACGACCACATGAACGTGCAGTACCGGTACGAACGCTCATTCCGGCTCATCGGCGAGCGGCTGCTCGCGAGCGAGCGCGTTCCGGCGAAGGCGTAGGACGGCCGAGATGTACGGAACGATCGCGCGCATCAAGGTGAAGCCGGACAAGGTCCGCGAGCTGTACGCGCTCGGACAGCAGTGGGACGACCAGCGCAAGCGCGTCCCCGGCTTCATCAGCACCGAGATCCTGTGGGAAGAGCGGGAGACCGGTCGCGCGCTGATGATCGTGCGCTTCACCAGCAAGGAGCTGTACTTCCAGAACGCGAACTCGCCCGAGCAGCACCAGTTCTACCTGCGGATGCGCGCGTGCCTCGAGAGCGATCCGGAGTGGAACGACGGCTACTACGACAAGTGGGATTCGCTGTACCACCGGCCGCCGGCGTTCCTCACCGGCGAGCCGCCAAAGGAGAAGACCCCGGCCGACCGCTGAGGGGCCCGCGAGCCGGAGACGCGTCGCCGCGCGTTCCGGCGCGGGGTAGCCTGTCCCCATGACCATCGCGCGATGTCTCACCATCGCGGGCTCCGACTCCGGCGGCGGCGCCGGCATCCAAGCTGACTTGAAGACGTTCCAAGCGCTCGGCTGCTACGGCATGAGCGCGATAACCGCGCTCACCGCGCAGAACACAAGGGGCGTCGCCGACGTGTTCGCGGCGCCGCCGGCGTTCGTCGCGAAACAGATCGAGGTCGTCGTCACGGACATCGGCGTCGACGCGGCGAAGACCGGAATGCTCTTCTCCGCCGACATCATCCGCGCGGTCGTGCAGCAGGTGCGACGGCTCAGCATCCGGCCGCTCGTCGTCGACCCGGTGATGGTCGCGACCTCCGGCGACCGGCTCCTGCGCGAGGATGCCGTCGCGGCGCTGCGCGACGAGCTGTTGCCGCTCGCGACCGTCGTCACGCCGAACGTCGCGGAGGCGGAAGTCCTCGCGGGATTCGCGATCGAGGATTCGCGCGCGCTCGAGCGAGCCGCCCGAGCGATCGGCGGCCTCGGCGCGGAGTGGGTCGTGCTGAAGGGCGGCGACCGGGTCGTGCCCGGGCTCTCCGCCGAGGACGAGTCCGTGGACTGGGTGTACGGGCAGGGCGAGGCGTTCGCGCTCCGCAGCCGGCGGCTCCCCGGCGTCTGGCACGGGACGGGCTGCACGTTCTCGGCCGCGATCTGCGCGCGACTCGCGCGCGGTGACGACGTGCCGACCTCGCTGCGCGAGGCGAAACTGTACGTGCAGGGCGCGCTCGAGCACGCCGAGCGGATCGGCGGCGGCGCCCATCCGGTCGACCACCTCTGGCGCCAGGAAGCCAACGTTTAATTTCGGCTCGGGTGTTTAAGAAAGTCCTCGTCGCGAACCGCGGCGAGATCGCCGTCCGGATCATCCGGGCGTGTCGCGACCTCGGCGTCGCCACCGTCGCCGTGTATAGCGACGCCGACCGCGGGGCCCTGCACGTCCGCTTCGCCGACGAGGCGTACCGCCTCGGTCCTGCGCCGTCGTCCGAGAGCTACCTGAAGGTCGGCGCGATCGTCGACGTCGCGCGCCGGACGGGGGCGGATGCGGTCCATCCCGGGTATGGCTTCCTCTCCGAGAACCCGCACTTCGCCGACGCGTGCGCGGCCGCCGGTGTCGCGTTCGTCGGTCCGCCGCCAACCGCGATGCGCGCGCTCGGCGAGAAGACGGCGGCGCGGCGCCTCGCACGCGACGCGGGCGTCCCGACCGTCGCCGGGCTGATGCAGGCGACGACGGAGGCGTCGCAGCTGCGGCGAGACGCCGCCGCGATCGGCCTTCCCGTCGTGCTGAAGGCGGCAGCCGGCGGCGGCGGGAAGGGGATGCGCGTCGTGCAGGACGAGCGGGAGCTCGACGGCGCGATCCGCAACGCGATGGGCGAGGCGGCGAGCGCGTTCGGCGACGCCTCGCTGTACCTGGAGCGGTACGTCGCGCAGGCGCGCCACATCGAGGTCCAGTTCGTCGCCGACGGGCGCGGCGGTATCGCCTGGCTCGGCGAGCGCGACTGCTCGCTGCAGCGCCGCCACCAGAAGCTCATCGAGGAATCGCCCGGTCCGAGCGTCGACGAGCGCCTCCGCGAGCAGCTCGGCGAGGCCGCCGTCCGACTCGCGCGCGCGAGTGGGTACGTGAACGCTGGGACCGCGGAGTTCCTCGTGGATGTGAATGGCGCGTTCTACTTCCTCGAGGTGAACGCGCGACTGCAGGTCGAGCATCCGGTGACCGAGGCCGTCACGGGCATCGATCTCGTCGCGCTCCAGCTCCGCATCGCGGCCGGCGAGCCGCTGCCGTTCACGCAGGACGACGTCGTTCGCCGCGGGCACGCGATCGAGTGCCGCATCTCGGCGGAGGACCCGGAGCGCGGGTTCGTTCCCTCGGCGGGCCTGATCCCGTTCGTGCGCGAGCCGGCGGGCCCGGGCATCCGCGTCGATTCGGCGCTGTATCCGGGCGCCGTCGTGCCCACCGAGTACGACCCGCTCCTCGCGAAGCTCATCGCGCACGGCCGCGACCGCGCCGAAGCGATCGCGCGGATGCGTCGCGCGCTGCGCGAGACGGTCGTGGCCGGCGTGCGCACCACGATCCCGTTCCACGAGTTCGCGCTCGCCGAGCCCGACTTCGTTCGCGGCGCGTACGACACGGAGTACGTCGCGGCGCACTGGCCGTCGCCGACCCCGGCGCAGCCGTCCGACGGCGTCGCGGCCGCTGCCGTCGTCGCCACCCTCGCGCGCCGCCGCCATGCCGAGCCGTCGACGACGGATGCCTCGACCTGGCGCCGCTCCGCGCGCGAAGATGCGCTCCGTTGAGATACCGCTGCCGGATCGGCGCTCGCGAGCTCGAGCTCGACGTCGACGCCGACGGCGGCGTACGCGTCGACGGCGCACCGCTCGAGGCCGACGTCGCGCGGATCGGTCCGCTGGTGTGGTCCGTGATCCTCGCGGGACGCAGCCACGAGATCGCTGTGCTCGAGCGCGAGCCGCTCCGCGTGCGGCTCGACGGGCGCGACGTCGTCGTCGACGTCGCCGACGAGCGCGAGCGCGCCGCGATCGGCCGCGCCGGCGGCGACACTCGTCCGTACGAGGTGCGAGCGCCGATGCCGGGACTTATCGTCGCCGTTCACGTGCGGGAAGGTGAGGTCGTCGAGGCCGGCGGGTCGGTCTGCACGCTCGAGGCGATGAAGATGGAGAACGAGCTCACCGTGCCGCGCCGTGGACGCGTCGCGACGCTGCGCGCCGCTGCCGGAGCGAAGGTGAACGGCGGCGACCTCCTCGCCGTCATCGCCGCGGAGTGAGGCGCCGGTTCACCTGGCGCCGCGTGCTCGCCGGCATCGCGATCGTCGCCGTCATCGTCGTCGTCGTCACCGTCGTCGCGGGCGTCACGCTGCTCCGCCGGTCGTACACCGCGATCGACGGCGAGCAGCGCCTCATCGGATTGGACGAGGCCGCGCAGGTCGTGCGCGACACGAACGGCGTGCCGCACATCTATGCCGAGACGGCGCACGACCTCTTCTACCTGCAGGGCTACGTCACCGCCTCCGATCGACTGTGGGAGCTCGAGTTCCTGCGCCGGATCGGGCGGGCGAGGCTCTCGGAGATCTTCGGGACCGCCACGCTCGACGCGGACAAGTTCGTCCGCACCCTCGGCTGGTACCGCGTCGCGCGCCGCGAGGTCGGTGTCCTCTTGCCGGAGGTGCGCGCCGCGCTCGACGCGTACGCCGCGGGCGTGAACAAGTACGTCGACACGCATCGCGATTCTCCGCCGCTCGAGTTCGTCGTCCTCGGCATCAACTGGGAGCCGTGGGAGCCGGCGGACTCGGCGGTGATCGGCAAGATCATGGCCTGGGATCTGTCGGGGAACATGGACGCGGAGATCCTGCACGCGAATGTCGCGAGCCGCCTCGGCGACGGCGCGCTCGCGACGCTGTTCCCGGCGCTGCCGCGATCGACGCCGCCGATCCTCGCCGCAAGTGGCGGCGCGCTCGCGCGCGCGCCCGGCGCGGCGCAGCTGCGCGCGATGCTCGGCGATGTCGAAGGCGCCGAGATCGGCAGCAACAACTGGGTCATCAGCGGCGCGCACACCGTGAGTGGCAAGCCCCTCCTCGCGAACGACCCGCACCTCGGCGTGCGCAACCCGTCGATCTGGTATCTCGCACATCTCTCCGGCGCCGGGCTCGACGTCGCGGGGTACTCGATCCCGGGCGCGCCCGGCATCGTGATCGGCCACAACGCGCGCATCGCCTGGGGCGTCACGAACCTGGGGCCGGACACCGAGGATCTGTACGAGGAGCGGCCCGACCCGAAAGACCCGCGGCGCTTCGAGTTCGGCGGCGCGTTCGAGGTCGCGAACGTGTTCGTCGAGGAGATCAAGGTGAAGGACGCTCCGACCGTGAGATTGCAGGTCGTCGAGACGCGTCACGGGCCGATCGTCACGCCGGTCTTCGAGGGGCTGACGAGGACGCTCGCGCTGCGGTGGACCGCGCTCGATCCGGGGCACCTGCTCGACGCGCTCTACCGCCTCGATCGCGCCGCGAGCTGGCAGGAGTTCCGTGAGGCGCTCGCGCTGTGGGACGTCCCCGGCCAGAACTTCGTGTACGCGGACGTCGACGGCCACATCGGCTACCAGGCGACGGGGAAGATCCCGATCCGGCCGGGCGGCGCGAGCGCGGGAGACGCGCCGCAGCCCGGATGGGATGGCGCGCACGAGTGGCAGGGTTACATCCCCTTCGCCGAACTGCCGTTCGCGTTCGATCCGGCGGACGGCATGATCGTCACCGCGAATCAGCGCCTCGTCGACGCGTACCCGTACAAGATCAGCAACCAGTTCGATCCGGGCTTCCGCGCGCAGCGGATCCACCAGCTGCTCGCGGCCGCCGACACGCTCACCGCCGACGACATGACCCGCATCCAGATGGACGTGACCGACGTCTCCGCGGAGACGTTCCTCGCGTTCCTCCGGACCATGCCGGTGGAGAGCGATCGCGCCCGGCAGGCGCAGCGGATCCTGCGCAGCTGGGACGCCTCGCTCCGCGCGCGCGAGGCGGGCGGCGCGATCTACGAGTCGTGGCTGCTGCACTTCTGCGATCGCGTCTTCCGCGACAAGCTCGGCGACGATCTGTACGGCGACTTCCTCGGGACGGCGGCGTTCCGGTCGCTGTACGACATGTCGCGGACGCCGGACCACCCGTGGTTCGTCGTGCTCGCCGATCCGCTGCACCACGGGCGCGACGCGCTCGCGGCGATGGCGCTCGAGGACGCGCTGGACGAGCTCACACGAACGCTCGGTCCGGACATGTCGACGTGGCAGTGGGGCAAGCTGCATCAGGTCACGTTCGGACATCCGCTCGGCACGGTCCTGCCGGCGGTGTTCAACATCGGGCCGTTCGCGAACTCGGGCGGCTACTTCACCGTCGACAACGGCGCGTTCGACCCGCGCGAGCCGTATGCGCAGACGACGCACCCGTCGATGCGCATGGTCGTCGACCTCGCCGACCTCGAGGCAATGCGCGTCGTGTACCCGACCGGGCAGTCGGGCCAGCCGTTCGCCGGGCACTGGGGCGACCTCACCCGGAAGTGGCTCGACGGCGGCTACGTCACCCTCCGGTTCGCGACGTCGCGTCAGCCGCCGCTCGAGGGAACGCTGTCGTTCAAGGCGCGATGACGCCCGCGGCGCCTGCCGGCCGGCCGGGTATCGTTGCCGGAATCGAGTCGCGCGTTTGTCAGCCGCGATGAAACGGAGCCGCACGCTCTCGGAGTGGCGCGAAGGCGCGTACCGCGCCGCCGTCGCGCGAACGCCCGCGCGCAAGGAACGCTTCGAGACGACGTACGGCGCGGAGATCCCGCCGCTGTACGTCCCCGACGGCGAGTACGGCGCCGCGGTCGAGTCGCTCGGCTATCCGGGCGAGCCGCCGTACACGCGCGGCGTGCAGTCGACGATGTACCGCGGCCGCCTCTGGACGATGCGCCAGTACGCGGGGTTCGGCTCGGCGGAGGACACGAACCGCCGCTACCGCTACCTGCTGCAGCACGGCCAGACGGGCCTCTCCGTCGCGTTCGACCTTCCGACGCAGATGGGCCTCGACGCGGACGATCCCCGCGCCGCCGGCGAGGTCGGCCGGGTGGGCGTGTCCATCGCGCACCTCGAGGACATGCTCGACCTCTTCGAGGGCATCCCGCTCGATCGCGTCTCGACGTCGATGACGATCAACGCGACCGCCGCGATCCTGCTCGCGCTGTACGTGGCGACGGCGAAGCGGCACGGCATCGACCCGCGCGCGCTGACGGGGACCGTCCAGAACGACATCCTGAAGGAGTACATCGCGCGCGGCACCTACATCTTCCCGCCGCGCGGCTCGCTGCGCCTCACCACCGATCTCTTCGCCTGGTGTGCGGCCGAAGTGCCGCGCTGGAACGTCATCAGCATCTCCGGCTACCACATCCGCGAGGCGGGCGCGGACGCCGTACAGGAGCTCGCGTTCACCTTCGCGAACGCGATCGCGTACGTCGAGGCCGCCGTCGCCGCGGGGCTCGCGGTCGACCGCTTCGCGGCGCAGCTTTCCTTCTTCTTCGCCGCGAACAGCACGCTGCTCGAGGAGGTCGCGAAGTTCCGGGCCGCGCGGCGGATCTGGCACCGCATCATGACCGAACGATTCGGCGCGAAGGATCCGTCCTCTTCGCTCCTGCGCTTCCACACCCAGACGATGGGTTCGACGCTGACCGCGCAGCAGCCGCGCAACAACATCATCCGCACCGCCGTCGAGGCCCTGGCCGCGGTGCTCGGCGGCACGCAGTCGCTGCACACGAATGCGTACGACGAGGCGCTCGGGCTACCGACCGAGGACGCGGCGCGGATCGCGCTGCGGACGCAGCAGATCATCGCGTACGAATCGAACGTCGCGTCGACGGCCGATCCGCTCGCGGGGTCGTACGCGGTCGAACTTCAGACGCGCGACATCGAGCGGCGCGCGCTCGAGTACATCGCGAAGATCGACGAGATGGGTGGCGCCCTCGCCGGGATCGAGCGGGGGTACCAGCAGCGCGAGATCGAGGACTCCGCGTACCGCTACCAGCGGCAGATCGAGACCGGGGAACGCGTCGTCGTCGGCGTGAACGCCTTCCGCTCCGACGACGTCGCCGCGCCGTCGCTGCACAAGATCGACGAGCGCGTGGCCGAGCGCCAACGCAGCCGGCTGCGGTCACTTCGCGCGCGCCGCGACGCGGAGCGCGCGGCGACGGCGCGGGCTCGGCTTATCGAGGCGGCGCATGGCACGGACAACCTCGTCGCGCGCATCCTCGAGTGCGTCGAATCGAGCGTGACGCTCGGCGAGATCTGCGCCGATCTGCGCGGCGTGTTCGGCGCGTACGAGCCCGGCCGCACTCGATGAAGGTGCGCGAGCTGCACCACGTGGCCGTCGTGGTGAAGGATGTCGACGCCGAGCTCGCGTTCTATCGCGACACGCTCGGTCTCGCGGTGCGCTCGCTCGAGGACGTGCCGGAGCAGCGGGTGCGGATCGCGTTCATTCCCATCGGCGACGTCCTGCTCGAGTTGGTGCAGCCGACCGATGCCGAGTCCGGCGTCGCGCGCTTCCTCGAGGAGCGCGGCCGCTCGACGCTGCACCACGTGTGCTTCGCCGTCGACGCGCTCGGGCGAACGCTCGAGGAGCTCGCCGGCGACGGCGTCGAGCTCATCGACCGCGCTCCGCGGCGCGGCGCCGAGGGAGACGTCGCGTTCCTGCATCCGCGCGCGGCGAACGGCGTCCTCGTCGAGCTCATCGACCGCGCCTCCCTGGGTTCGAAACGATGACGCGCGTGCTCCTCACGCTCGCCGCGCCGTCTCCGCGACAGGTCGAGCGGCGCGCCCAGTACATCGCCGCCCTCGAGCGCGCGGGCGCCGGCGTCGTGCCGCTGTTCCCCGGCGAGACCCTGCCTGACGAGTTCGACGCGGTCGTCCTCTCCGGCGGCGGCGACGTGCACCCTCGACGCTACGGCGAGGGCGTCGACGGGTCGACCGAGATCGACGAGGCCCGCGACGAGCTCGAGCTCGCGGTCACCGAGCGCGCGCTCCGTCGCGGCATCCCGATCCTCGGCATCTGTCGCGGATTCCAGGTACTGAACGTCGCGATGGGCGGCACGCTCGTCCAGCATGTGGACGGACACACCGCCGCCGACGCTGCCCGGCGTGTGACGCACGAGGTGCGGGTCGCGTCCGGGACGCGGCTCGCCGACGCGACCGGGTCGGGCCCCATCCGCGTCAACTCCTGGCACCACCAGGCGGTCACGCCGGACCGTCTCGCGCCGGGTCTCGTCGCGACCGTCCTCGTCGACGGGTTCGTCGAGGCGTTCGAAGCGCCCGATCGTGACCGCTGGATCGTCGGCGTGCAGTGGCACCCCGAGCGCGCGCACGAGGTCGACGCGCCGGCGACGCTGGTGTTCGACGCGTTCGTTCGCGCCGCGAGGTGCTGACCCTCGCGACCGTCGCGGCGGACGACGAATCGCTCCGCTGGTGCCGGGCCGCCGCGCTGCGCGCGGGCGCCTCGATCGTCGTCGCAATCGACGCGCGTGACGGCGCCGGCCTCGCCGAACGCGCCGCGGCGCTGCGCGCGCGCGATCCGCATGGCGTGCTCGTCGTCGCGCGCGACTCGCGCGACGAGCACGCGCTCGCGGCGGTGCTCGAAGCCGCGCGCGTGGCGTTCGCCGGCGCGGAGAATGGGCCGCGCGTCATCGCCGCCGCGCACGCCGACGTGCTCGCGGAGATCCGCGAGGCGGCCGCGGGCATGCCGTTCGATCGCGTCGGTGCCCCGAGCGCAGACGGCGGCGCGGCGCTCGTGCGGCGGCTGCGCGCGCTCCGGGGCGGCGCGGCCGAGGCGGTCGCGCGCGTCGAGCGTGCCGTCGCGCGCACCGGGTCGGAGGAGGTGCTCGCCTGCGAGGTCGACGACGACGGCGTCCGCGCCGCGGTGAGCGCGCGCGGCGAGGTCATCGGCGCCGAGCTCGCCGTCGGCGTCGGCCGCTCCGCCGACGCGCTCGCGCGCCGCGCCGGCGCGCGAGCGGTGCGGCGGTGGCTCGTCGGCGACGCCGTGCCCGAGCTCGCGCTGCTGCGCGATCGCATCGCGAACCTGTCGCGTTTCGCCGTCGACGCGCCGCCGGCGCTCGAGGTCGCGCTCGCGCGCGAGGCGGTCCGCGAGCTCGCCGTCGCGATGCGCCGCGATCTCGCGCCCGCGGCCCTCGACCGATCGCGCGTCGTCCTCCTCGGCGGCGCCTTCGGGCGATTCACGCCCGCCGACGCCGTCGCGGCGTTCCTCGACGCGATCGAGCCGCGCGGCCTCGCGCGCGTCCACGCGGGGGACGTCGAGGCCGCGCTCGTCGTCGTGCCGCGCAACGAAGACCGCGGTCGCCCGTTCCGCGTCGTCGACGAGCGTGGCGAACGCGAGCTCCACGCGACCGCCGGCGCGATCGGCGTCGTCCCGACCGTCGGCCGCACCATCGTGCACGTCGGCCGCGACGACGTCGTCGCCGGGTCGCCGGTCCTCGGCGTGGTCATCGACGGGCGCGGCCGCCCGCTCGCGATACCGGAGCGCGACGCCGAACGGCAGGCGCTCCTCCGCAAGTGGGCCGGGGCGTGGCGCTGAGCCGCGTGTGGGATTACGGCGAGCGCATCGCCGCGATCCGGTTGCCCTTCGGCGTCGCCTCGGTCGTCTCGGTCGACACGACGGTGCGCGCCGGCGACATCGTCGCGCGCGGCACGCACTTTCGCGCGACGCGGCGCGTCGATGCGGCCAAAGTTCTCGGCGCGCCCGCCGAAAGCGTGCGCGGTCTCCTGCGCGTGCACGTCGGCGACGCCGTGCGGGAGGGCGCGATCGTGGCCCGCTCGGGACAGCGCTTCGCACGCGCGATCGTCGCCGCACAGGATGGGCGGCTCGTGCACGTCGACGCAGGCGGGGGCCTGCACCTCGGGACCGTCCGGGGCGAGTGGGCGCTCGAGGCGCCACTCGACGGCGCGGTCCGTCGCGCCGATCGCGACCGCGTCGTGATCGTCGGCAACGCCTGGACGCTGCGCGGCCTGGCCGCGTTCGGCCCGAGCCGCGCCGGCGTTCTCGCGCGAGCCGTCGACGGCGCGAACGAGGACCTGTCGCCGTCGCGACTCGACGTCGGGTGGCGCGGGCGCATCGCGTTCGGCGCCGCGCGCGTCGGCGGCGAGGCCCTCACTCGCGCGCACGCCGTCGGCGTGACGGGGATCGCGTGCGCATCCGTCTCGTTCCGCGCGCTCGTTCCGGTGTACGGCGACGACGTCTCCGCGTTCGGATCGCCCGGTGGCGAGGACGTCCCGACGATCCTCGTCACGCGCGCGTTCGGTCACGCGAGCTTCGACGCCGCGCTCCTCGAGCGGCTCGCCGTGCTCGACGGCACGCGTGCGGCGATCGACTCGAGCGAGGGGTGCCTGCACGTGTTCGCGGTAGCCGATGCGAGCGAGCCGCTCGAGAGGCGCGAGGTCGCGCTCGACGAGGATCTAAGCGGGGAGCGTGCCGATCGCCTTTAGCACGCGATCGATCGGTCCACCGATCGCGTAGCGGTCGGCGAGCGCCTTCAGCTCGTCGGCGCGCCGCGCGCGCCGCGGGATCGCGCCGTCCGCGACCTCGACCGGCGAGTCGCGCTGCGGGGCGACGACGCGCCGGGCCGCGACGAGGTACTCGCTCGAGCTCGAGAGCTTCGCGCGGATCGTCGGGGAGAGGTCCGTGGCGGCGAGGATGCCGTCGAGCGAGCCGTAGCGGCGCACGAGTTCGGCCGCGCTCTTCTCGCCGATCCCGCGCACGCCGGGCAGGCCGTCGGAGGGATCGCCGCGCAGGATCGCGTAGTCCAGGTAGCGATCGCCGGGGATGCCGTACGTCTTCGCGACGTACCCCTCGTTCACGACCGCGAGCTCGGAGACGCCGCGTAGCGTGTACAGGACGCGCACGTCGGGGTCGCGCACGAGCGCGAAGAGGTCGCGGTCCCCGGTGACGATCTCGATCGGTCCACGCTCGCGCGCGACGATCGCGGCGATCGCGTCCTCGGCCTCGTAGCCCTTCGCGCTCGCGATCGTGATCCCGATCGCCTCGAGGACGCGGCAGACGATCTCGATCTGGGGCTCGACTTCGTCCTTCGCGTCGGCGGCATCGGCGAGGCGGTGCGTCTTGTACGTGGGCAGCACGTCGACGCGGAACGCCGGGCGCCAATCGTCGTCGAGCGCGACCATGAGCCGCGACGGCGCGCGGTCGGTGATGAGTCGCGCGGTGAAGTTGAGAAAGCCGTGCACCGCGTTCGTCTTCGTCTCGCCGTCCGGCGCGGTGAGCGACGGGATCGCGTGGTACGCGCGATAGGCGAGGCTCGACGCGTCGAGGAGGAGCAGCGTCACGCCGTAAGCATGGGCCAGGCCCTTCCGATTTGTCTTCTGCTTTGTCTTGCTGGTTCAAATCGGAAGGGCCTGCCGTGATAGGAGAGAATCGCCACGTGGACGCGAGGGACCGGCGCGAGATCGTCGCGAACGCGCTCGTGTACTTCGTCTGCGACGTCGCGCGCGTGCGCGAGCCGTCGCAGGTGTGCGCCCGCGTCGCCGAGGTGGGCATCCGCCTGGTCCAGCTGCGCATGAAGGCGCTCCCCGATGCCGAGGCGTACGAGCTCGCGGCGCAGGTCGCGACGGAGTTGCGACGGCGCGGCGCGCTGCTCGTGGTCAACGACCGCGTCGACCTCGCGCTCGCCGTCGACGCCGACGGCGTGCACGTCGGCGCCGACGACCTTCCGGTCTCGATCGCGCGCCGGCTCATCGGGCCGGATCGCATCCTCGGCGCCTCGGCGCACCACGCGACCGAAGCCACGAATGCCGTGCAGTCCGGAGCGGACTACGTCGGCTGCGGCTCGGTGTTCCCGACGCGCACGAAAGAGAACGCCACCGTGCGGGGGCTCGACGTCGTCCGCGAGGTGCGCGCCGCGACCGTCGTCCCGCTCTACGGCATCGGTGGGATCGACCCCGGGAACGCGACGCGCGTGCTCCAGGCCGGCGCCGACGGGGTCGCCGTGATGCGCGCGATCGGCGAGGCGGCGGATCCGGCCGCCGCCGCGAAGCAGCTGCTGGATGTCGTCCGCCGGATGCGAGGTCTCCTTGAAGCTCAGCGAACGTGAGCTCATCGAGCGCTGGCGACAGTCGGTCCCCCGCGCCCGCGGACGGCTCCGGCTCGGGATCGGCGACGACGCCGCGCTCTACGAGCTCGACGCGGAGCG
>DASQXO010000107.1:0-4383 GCA_035639655.1 Candidatus Dormiibacterota bacterium | reverse complement strand
CCGCGATCGCTTCCGCTGCCTGGTGTGGGACTGTCGCGGCCAGGGCCGGTCGGCGAAGCCGCCCGGACCGTACGCGACGACGCGTCACGCCGCCGACCTGGGCGCGCTGCTCGACGCGCTCGCGGTCGCGCGCGCGAACGTCGTCGGGTCGTCGAACGGCGCCGCCGTCGCGATGCACTTCGCGGCGTCGCACCCGGATCGCGTGGCCGCGCTCGTGCTCGCGGCGCCGTTCGCGCGCGCGGACGCGGCGCTCCGCGCGAAGCTCGCCTCGTGGCGCGCGGCACTCGACGCCGGCGGGCCGGCGCTCCGCTACGACGTCGCCGTGCCGTGGAACTGGAGCGCGCGCTTCCTGGCCGAGCACGCGGCGGACGTCGCCGCGCTCCGCGAGGTCGCCGCGGGGCTCGACCCGGACGCGCAGCGGTCGCTGCTCGATGGGTCGATGGCGCACGATGCGGCGGCCGCGCTCTCGCGCATCACCGCTCCCACGCTCGTGCTCGTGGGCGAGCACGATCTCCTCACCCCACCGTGGATGGCGCGAGCCGTCGCGGCCGGCATCGCGGGGGCGCGTCTCGAGGTCCTCTCCGAGACCGGGCACGCCCTCGCGATCGAGCGCGTCGACGATTTCTGCGCGCTCGTCGCCACGTTCGTCGGCGCGCCGCATTCTTAGCCGCGCGTAACGTTTCGCGCGGCGGGCGGAGGATGATGGCGTCGTGCGGATCGCCGCTCTCGCCGCCGCGCTCTTCGTCCTCGCCTCGTGCGCCGCGCCGGCGGCGAATGCGCCGACAGCGACGCCGAGCGGAACCGCCGCATCGCCCTCCGCGAGTGCCTCGGCGTCGAGCGGCGGCACCACCGCGACGACGCTGCAATGCACCGCTCCGGCGCAGCCGCTCGTCGAGCTCACCGAGGGCCCGTACTACAAGGCCGGCGCGCCGCAGCGCACGACGCTGCTCACGGCCGGCGTCACCGGGACGCCGCTCGTCCTGACCGGGTACGTCGTGACCCGCTCGTGCCAGCCGATCGCGAACGCGAGGCTCGACTTCTGGCAGGCCGACGGCTCGGGGAGCTACGACAACGCCGGCTACACGCTGCGCGGCTGGCAGCTCACCGGCGCGGACGGCTCGTACCGCCTCGAGACGGTCATCCCCGGTCTATACCCCGGGCGCACCGAGCACATCCACGTGAAGGTGACGCCGCCCGGCGGCAAGACCTACACCTCACAGCTCTTCTTCCCCGGCGTCTCGCAGAACGAAGGCGACTCGATCTACACGCAGGCGATGCTCGTGAAGCTCGACACGTCGAAGACGCCCGCGGCCGCGACGTTCACCTTCGTCGTCAACGTGCCGTAGCGCTCGACGATCGGGTGCTCATTCGGCAGTCCATCGTGCCGAATGACGACGTGCGAAGTGACGGGCGTCGGTACTGACGGCTTCCCGCTCGCGCTGCCGCGTGACACCACTGCAAGGGCGCTCCTGGAAAGGTTGAGACGGGGAGGAGTCGAGACCGCTTTCAGGAGGTACTCGCGATGCACCCTCGCTTTCGCGCAACAGGCTGGCTCGCAGTTCTCGCGTTCGTGGCGGCGCTCGGCAGCGGCACGCCGGCGTCGGCCGACGCGACGGCCTTCAGCGGACAGGCGACCGCGGTGAAGGGGAACGTCGTCGGCGTCCCCATCCTCATCTCCGACACGGGACCGCTCCCGTCGAGCGGTGGCGCGCAGGAGGCCTCGCTCCTGAGCGAGACCGTAGCGGATACGTTGACCGTCGACGTACTGCACGCGACAACGGTCGCCGGTGGAGATCGCTCGCGGGCGCACGTGTCCGTGGCTGATCTCAGGCTCACCGTCCCGGGACACTCCGTCTCGGCATCGTTCCTCGAGGCGCGCGCCACGGCCTCGTGCGGGCCGAACGGTGCGACGGCGAGCGGTGGCGCCGAGATCGCCGACCTCGTCGTCGACGGGCAGACCATCGTCGCAGCCGGCTCGCCGAACCAGACCGTGTCCCTCGCCGGGATCGCCGTCACGATCAACGAGCAGACGGCGGACACGGCGACCACCGGCATGACCGTCAACGCGCTTCACGTCGTCGTGCCGGGCCTCGCCGACGTCACGATCTCGTCCGCACACGCCGACATCACCTGCGCGGCGCTCGTGGCAAATTGCCGCGGCGATTTCGTCACGGGCGGCGGCTGGATCGCGCGGCCGAACGACGCGAGGGCCAACTTCGCGGTCGCCGGCGGCGTCAAGAACGGGGCGAACTGGGGCCATCTGCAGTACCACGATCACGGCGATGGCACGAAGGTGAAGGGGACTGGCATCACGCTGTACACCGACGGCCTCGGTCCTAAGTTCCGGCACATCGAAGGGACCGCCGAGGTGAACGGGCAGGGCAACTACATCTACCGCGTCGACGTCGAAGACGAAACAGAGCCGGGCAGAGGCGCCGATTGGTTCGCGATCAGTGTCTTCCCCGGCGGCAGCACGACTCCGGTCTACACCGCGAGCGGGAAGCTCGCGGGAGGCAACATCCAACTGCACTGTCCGTAGCGCGCTGGCTCATTCGGCACGATCCTCGAGACGGCGCCCCGTCTCGGGGGTCGTGCCCGCGACGCCCTCGACGCTGACGGCGCCGGCGCGGATGGCCGCGACGACCGCCGCGGCGCGAGTGCGCGCATCGAGCCGCACCATCGCTTCCTGGATATGTCCACGGACGGTCCGCAGCGACACGCCGAGGGTCTCGGCGATCTCCTTGTCGTTGAGGCCACGCGCGTGGAGCGTGAGGATCCGCGCCTGTCGTGGTGTGATCGTCCGCGTGGCGGCCCTCCTCGCCCCTCAACGGAATGCCACCCCACGCGACGGTCGCCCATTCTCCACCATCAGCGACGGACGCCGCCTGTGCGCACGGTCGATTGCCGACGGCCCGACGCGCAGGTACGATTTGCACGGCCACCTTTAAATCCGGTCCTGCGAGGCCGGGAAGGAATTGAATGGCGAAGCTCCTCCTCACCGAAGACGAGATTCGGCGCGCCCTCGTGCGCGTCGCGCATGAGGTCGTCGAGCGCAACGGCGGGACCGACGGGCTCGCGCTCGTCGGCGTCAAGAACCGCGGCGACGTCCTCGCCGCGCGCATCCGCGACAGCGTCGCGGACATCGAGAACGTCGTGCTGCCGCTCGGTTCGCTCGACATCACGCTGTACCGCGACGATTTGACGCGCATCGGATACGCGCCCGAGGTGCGGCGCACCGAGCTGCCGTTCTCGGTCGACGACCGCGTGATCGTCCTCGTCGACGACGTCCTCTTCACCGGCCGCACCGTCCGCGCGGCGATGGACGCGCTCGTCGACTTCGGTCGGCCGCGCGCGATCCAGCTCGCGGTGCTCGTCGACCGGGGCCATCGCGAGCTGCCGATCCGCGCCGACTACGTCGGCAAGAACGTCCCCACCTCGATCGAGGAGGACGTCCGCGTTCGACTGCGCGAGATCGACGGCGAGGACAGCGTCGTCCTCGCGCGGAAAGGAGAGCAGGCGGCATGAGGACGACGATCCCCGACATCGCCAACGCGCGGCACTGGTCGCGGCACCACGTGCTCGACGTCGACGACTGGTCGCGCGACGAGTTCGAGCTCGTGTTCACGACCACCGACGCGATGCGCGAGGTCCTCGGCCGCGCGATCAAGCGCACTCCGGCGCTCCGCGGCAAGACGGTCGTGCTGTTCTTCGCCGAGGCGTCGACGCGCACGCGCGTGTCGTTCGAGCTCGCGGCCAAGGCGCTCTCCGCCGACGTCGTCAACATCACGAGCTCCGGCTCGAGCGTCGAGAAGGGCGAATCGCTCCTCGATAGCGTCCGCACGCTGCAGGCCCTCGGCGGCGACGTCATCGTGCTGCGACACAGCTCCTCCGGCGCGCCGTACTTCGTCGCCGACCGCGTCGAGGCCTCCGTCGTGAACGCCGGCGACGGCTGGCACGCGCATCCCTCGCAGGCGCTCCTCGACGCGTTCACGCTGCGCGCCCGGCTCGGCACGCTCTCGAACAAGACGATCGCGATCGTCGGCGACATCCTCCACTCGCGCGTCGCGCGCTCGAACGTCCACGCGCTGCGCGCGCTCGGCGCGAACGTCGTCGTCTGCGGACCGCCGACGCTGCTGCCGGCCGCGTGGCGTGGCGGCGCGGCGCCGCCGGGCGTGCTCGTCGAGACCGACCTCGATCGTGCCCTCGACGGCGCCGATGCGGTCATGGCGCTGCGCCTCCAGCAGGAACGGATGGCCGCCGGACTCCTGCCCTCGATCCGCGAGTACGCGCGCGTGTGGGGCATCACCGAGGCGCGCCTCGCGCGGGCGAAGCTGAACGCACCGGTGCTCCATCCCGGGCCGATGAACGAGGGCATCGAGATCG
>DASQXO010000106.1:0-5028 GCA_035639655.1 Candidatus Dormiibacterota bacterium | reverse complement strand
GGCACGGCGCATGGGCGTCTCCGACGAATCGCGGATCTACCGCACCGAGGACCTCGCGCCGGCGACGCGCCTCGCCTTCGTCGCGACGGGCGTCACCGACGGCGAGCTGCTGAAGGGCGTGCGGTTCTTCGGCGGCGCGATGCGGACGCATTCGATCGTCATGCAGCTGCCCCAGGGGAAGATCCGCTTCATCGACTCGATCCACGTCGAGGATCCCGTCCACCCGCCGGTCATCCGCATCGAGCGCTGATCGATCTGTCGTTCAGAAGTTGACACAGCCGCGACGCGCGGCTTACCGTGTGGCGCATGCCCCTTCCGCGGCGACGCCGCAAGCCCGCCCCCGACGGCGCTGCGCTCCGTGACCTCGGCGAACGGATCCGGACCACGCGCACCGCGGCGCACATGTCGCAGACGCAGCTCGGCGCGCCGCACTTCACGCGCGCGTACGTCAGCGCCGTCGAGCTCGGCAAGATCCGACCGTCGATGCGCTCGCTCGAGTTCCTCGCCGGGCGCCTGGGCGTCCCGATGGCGTCGCTCGTGACGAGCGCCGACGATCTGGCGCACGAGAGCGCGAGCGAGTCGATCGCGGGCGATCCGCTCGCCGAGGCCCGCGGCCTCCTCACCCGCGGCATCGCGGAGCGATCGCTTGCGGACATCGAGCGGGGGCTCGAGCTCGCGGCGGACGTCGACGACCCCGCGGCGCTCGCGGCGCGCTACGAGGAGCTGGCGGCGACGAAGCGGCGCGCCGGAGACAACGCCGGAGCGCTCGCGCCGCTGCGGCGCGCGATCGCGCTGCGCGCGTACGCGCAGGACCGCGGCCTCGTCGCGGACGCTCGCCGTACCTTGGCGACCTCGCGCGCTAGGCGAGCGACTCCGCGGCCCTCACCGCGTTCCTGAGCAGCAGCATCGTCGTCAGCGAGCCGACGCCTCCGGGCACCGGCGTGATCGCCGATGCGACGCGCGACACGCCGTCGAAATCCACATCGCCGACGACGCCGTCGGGCGTCGCGTTGATGCCGGCGTCGACCACCACCGCGCCCGGCCGCACCATCTCGGCCGTGACGAGCGCGGGCCGGCCGATCGCGACGACGAGGATCTGCGCCTCCCGCGTGAGCGCAGCGAGGTCGTGCGTGCCGCGGTGCGCGAGCGTCACCGTCGCGTTCTCGTACATCAGGAGCAGCGAGGCCGGCCGGCCGACGACGATGCTGCGGCCCACGACGACGGCCCGAGTGCCGGCGAGGTGCACGCCGCTCTCGCGCAGGAGCAGGAGGATCGCCTCAGCGGTGTAGGGGATGAACGTCGGCTTCTCGCTCGCGAGTCGGCCGGCGTTGTACGGGTGCAGCCCTTCGACGTCCTTACGCGGATCGACCCGCTCCATGACCGACGCGACGTCGACCGACGGCGGCAGCGGCGCGAGCACGGTGATGCCGTGCGTCTTCGGATCGGCGTTGCGACTGGCGATCGCGGCGTGGAGGTGCTCGACGCTCGAGACCTCCTCCGGAACGACGTCGACGCCGACGCGCGCGCCGCTCCGCTGCATGCGCTCGACGAAGAAGCGCGCGGAGGGATCGGGCCGGTACTGCAGCGCCGCCAGGACCGGCGTGACGCCGCGCGCGGACAGTGCGGCGATCCGGGGAGCGAGCGTCGCGGCGACGGCGTCCGCGATCGGCTTCCCGGTGAGGAGCCGGGTCAACGCGCGATCTTCGCCTCGACGCGTTCGACGACCGCGGCGCGGAGCGCCTCCGCGCCGTCGACGGCGCGGTCGAGCTCTTCGGACAGCGCCTTCACGTGCGTCGCATCCGCGAGCGACGCGAGGTTGATCATCACGTTCAGCGCGGCGCCGCGGATCGCCGTCTCGGCGAGGAGCGCCGCGACGCCGGCGTCGCTGACCGCCGCGGAGGTCGCGTGCTCCAGCAGGCGCTCGCACAGCGCGAGGAGTCGGCGTCCCGCCTTCGCCGCGTCGAGCGGCACGCGCGACGCCGCGAGCAGGGCGGCCTGCAGCGCCTCCTTGCGCGCGCTCTTCTCGTCGGTCGTGCGTTTCGGCAGCGCGAGCGCCGCGGTGACGCGATCGAACGCCGCGCTGTCGTCCTGCACGAGCTGGATGAAGTGCGCGCGCAGACTGTCGGCCTCCTCGACGATGTCGACCACCGCGTCGCGCGGCTCGCGTTTCATGGCGATGCGCCCGACCATCCCCGCGAGCGCCGCGCCCATCGCGCCCGCGTACGCCGCCGCGCTGCCGCCGCCCGGTGTCGGATCGGCCGCGCTCAGGCGATCGCTGAAATCGCGCAGCGTGAGGTCGGTGAGCCGGGCCTGCACCGGCGAGATGGTAGGGCTAGACTGTCTCGCATCTCATCGAGACGAGGCGTAGGGACCGGCCCGTTGATGCCTCGGCAACCGGCGGAAGTCTTCGCTCGGTGCCAATTCCGGCCTGAAGATTCAGGGAAGATGAGAGGGATCGCCGGACAAACGATCTTCTCTCTCTGACCCACGGGAGAGAAAAGTGGCGGACCAGGCGTTCACGACGACGGTCATCGGCGCGTATCCGAAGATCGGCGACGACCTGTCGCTGCAGACGCTGCGGCGCGCGCTGCACGAGTTCGATCGCGGCGCGATCGGGCAGGACGCGCTGGACGCCGAATTCGACCGCGGCACCGAGCGCGCGGTGCGCGAGATTGACGGCGCCGGCGTGGACGTGCCGAATCACGGCTGCCTCCGCTGGGACGACCTCTTCAGCCCGTTCGTACGCGTGTGGCGCAACGTGTCGCGCGAAGCGCTCGAGCGCTGGTTCGATAACAACACGTACTTCCGCATCCCCGTCGTCACGGGTCCGATCGAGGCGACCGGCGCGGCGACGCTGCAGGAGCTCGCGGTCGCGCGAAGCGCGACGCGGAAGCGCGTCAAGGGCGCGATCGCCGGGCCGTTCACCTTCGCGCACCTCGCGGAGGATCGGCACTACCGTAGCTTGTCGGCGCTGACGCTCGCGGCCGCGACCGCGCTGCGCTCCGAGCTCGAGGCGTTGGCAGCCGCGGGATGCGCGCTCGTCGACGTCGAGGAGCCGGCGCTCGCGCGCTGGCCCGAGGACTTCGCCAACGGGCGCGCCCGCCGCGTCTACGAGGTGCTCGCCGGCGGCGTCCGGACCCAGGTCGCCGTCCACCTCTCGATGTTCCCGGCCGACGCGGTCGCCGAGCATCTCGCGGAGTTGCCCGTGGCGCAGATCGGCATCGACGTGCGCAGCCGGCCGACCCGAGCGCTCGAGCGCATCGAGCTCGCGGGCCAGACGCTCGTGCTCGGCGCCGTCGACGCGCGGAACACGAAGCTCGAGACGGCTGAGGAGATCGCTCGACTCGTCGACGCCGCGGCGCGGCGCGTCGATCCGTCGCGGATCTGGATCGCGCCGACGACCTCGCTCGAATACCTGCCGCACGACATCGTTCGCGCGAAGCTGCGCGTCCTCGTCGAGGGCGCGCGGATCGCGCTCGCCGCTGGAGGTGCGCGATGACGTTGCTCACGACCACGGTCGGATCGTTCCCCAAGCCGGATTACCTGCAGCGCGCGCGAAACCAACACGCGCGCGGAAAGCTCGCGGCCGCGGAGCTGCGGGCGCTCGAGCGGCGCGCGACCGAAGAGTGGATCCGCGCCCAGGAGGAGCTCGGCCTCGACATCCTCGTCGACGGCGAGCAGTACCGCGGCGACATGGTGGAGTACTTCGCCGAGCATCTCGAGGGCTTCCGCATCGGCGGCCTGGTGCGCTCGTACGGCAATCGCTACTACCACAAGCCGATCATCGCCGGGAAGGTCCGCCGCCCGAAGCCGGTGACGATCGAGTGGTTCGAGTACGCGCAGTCGCTCACGTCGAAGCCGGTGAAGGGCATGCTCACCGGTCCGTACACGATGCTCGACTGGTCGTACAACGAGGCGTATCCGACGCGGCGCGACGCGGCCCTCGCGCTCGCGGAGGTGATCGCGCTCGAGGCGCGCGACCTCGAGCGGGCCGGCGCGCGGTACATCCAGATCGACGAGCCGGCCATCCACGCCCGACCCGAGGAGCTCGACATCGCGATCGAGGCGATGCGCATCGTCACCGACGGCCTCCGGGCGAAGACGATCTCGCACATCTGCTACGGCGACTTCGCCGCCATCTACCCGAAGGTGCTCGAGCTACCGGTGGACCAGCTCGACCTCGCCATGGCGAACTACGGCTACCGCTGGCTCGCGCTCTTCGACCGGCATCCGTTCACGCGCGAGCTCGCCATCGGCATCGTCGACGTGCACCGCCACGAGACCGAGAGCGTCGACGAGGCCGCGGAGGGAATCCGCAAGGGGTTGCGCTACGTGTCCGCCGACCGTCTCCTGCCGCACCCGGACTGCGGGCTGAAGACACGCACGGTGGATGAAGCCAAGGAGAAATGTCGCGTCGTCGTCGAGGCCGCGCGGAAAGTCCGAGCGGAGCTGGGCGCGAAGACGAGAGCGTGAAGTAAGGAGCCGCGCCGGCGCCGAGCCGGCGTGCTCGCGGCGAGGGTTCGACGCGGCCCACGTGGCGGCATCGGGATCGCCCCCGTGAGCGCAAGCGAGCGCAGCGAGCGACGCGCACTCACGGGGCAGGCGGAGTCCGAGCCGAGAGCACGTCCGGCGTCAGGCGCCGGGCGCGGCTCTAGCGATCAGCGCTCCTCGTCTTCCTCGACCGGCAAGAGCTCGCCCTTCATGAAGTCCGTGTAGCAGCTCGCGCAGAGCTCCTCGCGCTCTTCACCGCGCATCGGGCCCTCGCGCACCTCGTGCTTCGCCAGCGGCTTGCCGCAACGATCGCACGACGTGTACGAAGTCCTCTTGTCGATGTCGAGCTCCTTGAGCGGACCGATGACATCTTCTTCCATGTCGTCCTCCCCTTGTCGTCGAGCTCGCGCGGACCGCATTGTCTCGCAAACCGCGATACCGCGGCTAGGGCCGATCGTCCTCGCCGCGGCGGCGTCGTAGCTCCGCGAGTATCTCTCGCGTTGCGGACGTGCCGAGCCGATCCGCGCCGGCCGAGAT
>DASQXO010000105.1:0-8348 GCA_035639655.1 Candidatus Dormiibacterota bacterium | reverse complement strand
CATCTGCGGCGGCGCGTTCGAGGGGCTCGAGAAGATCGTCGAGTCCCGCATCGGCAAGAAGACCATGGGCTTCGGCGCGTCGCTGCGCGAGAACACGACCGAGACGACGGCCGTGCTCGAGCAGGTCATGCCCGACGACCTTCTCAAGTACGGGCTCATCCCCGAGTTCGTCGGCCGGCTGCCCGTCGTCGTGCCGCTGCAGGCGCTGACCGAGGAGGACCTGCTGCGCATCCTGACCGAGCCGAAGAACGCGATCGTGAAGCAGTACCAGAAGTTCCTCGCCCTGGACAAGGTCGAGCTCGTGATCCCGCCGGACGCCCTCTCCGCGGCGGCGCGGAGCGCGGCGAAGCGCAAGACCGGCGCGCGCGGCCTGCGGTCGACGATCGAGGATGTGCTTCTGGACGTCATGTACGAGATCCCGTCGCGCAGCGACGTCCGTCGCGTGATCGTCACCGCCGACGCGATCGAGCGGAAGTCCAAACCGCTCCTGCTCTCGAAGAACGAGCAGCTCGTCCTCGAGGGCGACGAGACTGCCTGAGCTCTACTTCTGGTCGCGCGCGACCACGCCTGAGTCCCGGCCTCAGGACGGCATGGTGCAGCGCATCGTCGCGACCGACCGCGCCTGCCTCGTCACGGTCGAGCTCGCGCCCCAGACCGTCGTGGAATCGCACAAGCACGACGTCGATCAGGTCGGCACGGTGGTGAAGGGCCAGATCGTGATGGTCATCGCCGGAGAGCAGCGCGTCCTCATCGCCGGCGACTCGTACCGCGTGCCCGCCGGCACCGTGCACGGCGCCCGCGTGCTGCACGAGCCGACGGTCGTGGTCGACTGCTTCGCGCCGGCGCGCGAGGATCTCAAGAAGATCTTCGCCGAGCAGAACACGCCCAAGGTCCGCGCCGGCTCCTTCTAGCCCAGCGCCTCGAGCATCTCCGCGACCTCGTTGTTCTTGCGCTCGCGCGCGACGTCGCTCGGCGTCTGACCCTTCTCGCTACTGATCTTGTGGTCGGCGCCGTGGTCGATCAGCAGCAACGCCACGCGAGCATCGCCGGTGAACGCGGCGGTGTGCAGCGGCGTCGTGCCCTGACCGCTGCGCGCGTTCACGTTCGCGCCCGCGTCGAGCAGGTCATGGACGATGCCCGTGTCGACAGGCCCGGCGTCGGTCGAAACGGCGGAGTGGAGCGGCGTGAAGCGGAACGCATTCCGCGAGGGCGCGTTCGGATCGGCGCCGGCGTCGAGCAGCATCCGAACGACGTTCCCGCGCTTGAAGAACGCCGCCAGGCCAAGCGGGGTGAAGCCGTCGACGTTGTACGCGTTCGCGAGGGCGCGATCGCGCGCCAGGAGCGTGCGCAAGCGCGCGTCGTCGCCGAGCGCCGCGGCCTCGAACACGTCGAGCTCGCGCACGCGCGATGCGATGTCGCCCGCGAGTTCCGCGTGTCCGTGGTACAGCGCGGTGAGGGTGGGGGAGAGACCGGCCTCATCGCGCATTGACGCGAGCCCCGGGTCGCGCTCGAGCGCGGCGCGGACCTCATCGCGCTTCCCGGACTTGATCGTGTCGAACAGCGTGCTCACGCGACCGGTCTTACGCCATCCGCACTAGTCGGAGGACCATCGGAGCGACATCGTACGCCGCGTACTCCCCCGTTCAGGGAGCCTTCGACGCACCGTGCGAACTCATAGTTCGTCACATCGCGCTGGCGGAGGAGTACAGGAACTGAGCGTCATCCGAGCGTTCGCGCCAGTGCGTGGGTCGATCCAGTGGGTGCGGTTCATCGCCGCGGGCTTCGCGGTCGGTTGGGTGGCCGCGGGCCTCCCCGTGCTCGTGCCGTTCGCCGCGACGACCGTGGCTCTCGCCGTCGTCTCGACGGGCGCGGTCCTGGTCTACGAGCGTCGCTTCGGGCGCCCGCTCGCGCTCGACGAGCACCCGCTCTGGCTCGTCGCCGCCGACACGCTCACGGTCGCGGCGTGGGTGCTCGGGACGGCGACCGATCCGAACACCTTCAGCGTCGTCGTGTTCGCCGCCGCCGGCGCCGAAGGCGCGTACCGCTTCGGACCGCGCGGAGCCGCCGGGGTGTTCGCCCTCGCGGCCGTCGTCCGCGTCGCGCAGGAGTTGCTGCGCGTCTCGGCGGGCCTTCCGCCGTCGACGCTCACGCGCGTGTCGGGCGAGATCCTCATCACGGCGCTCCTCGTGATCTTTTTCGCCGCGATCGTCGACAGCTACCTCGAGACCCGCCGCCGAGCCGACGGTCTCCAGCGCGTCGTCGAATCCTTCTCCGGCACCCTCGAGCCGAGCGCGCTCTCGCAGCGGCTCGTCGATGGAGCGCTCGCCGTCGTGCGCGCGGACTACGGCTTCGTCGTCGAGCGGGCGCTGCCGATCTTTCGCGTCATCGCCGCGGCGGGCGGACGGATCCCGCCGCTGCCTGCGGACCCTCGCGGCGGCATGATCGCGGAGGTCGTCCGCCTGCGGCGCACGGTCGCGATCGACGACTACCGCTCATGGCCGGCCGCCATCCCCTCTGTCCGCGACGCGGGCGCGCGCGTCGTGATCGCGACACCGATCTGGGTCGAGGACGAGATCGCCGCCGTGTTCGTCGTCGGCCGCTACACCGCGGAGCCGTTCGAGCGACGCGAGCGGGACTCGCTGGAGTTCCTCGCGGCGCACGCCGCGGTGGCATTCCGCACCGCACGGCTCGTCGCGAAGACCCGTCAGCTCGAGGAGCTCTCGCGCCAGATCGCGCTCGAGGGCGACGAGCGCGAGCTGTTCCAACGCGTCTCCGACGCCGCGGCGGAGCTGCTCGAGGTCGAGTCCGCGGCGGTCACCTGGCTCGAGGCCGGGCACAACGAGGGCGACCGCGTCACGACCGGGCTGGCGCGACGGCTCGAGCAGCGCGCGCCGAGCCGCGGCATGCTCGGGCGCGTCGAGCGCGAGCGGCGCACCGTCGTCGTCGACGACTACCAGTCGTGGCCGGAGGCGAACCCGCCGGCGCGAGCGCTCGGCTACCGCGCCGCCGTCGGCGTCCCGATCACCGTCGATGCCGCCGTCGTGGCGGCGCTCACGGCGGCGACCACGCAGCCCGAGCGGCGATTCACCGCGAGCGAGATCGGACTGCTCGAGACGCTCGCGGCGCAGGCGAGCATCGGCGTGCGCAACGCGCGGCTCCGACGTGAGCGCGAGGAGCGCGCCGAGCACCTCGCGGTGCTGAACAACGCCGCGCGCACCTTCAGCTCGGCGCGCGACCTCCGGCGGCTGTACGAGCTCGTGTACCGCATGACGTGCTCGCTCCTGCCGACCGACGCGTTCTACCTGTCGCTCTATGACCCCGATCGCCGCGCGCACACCTTCGTGCTGCGGATGGACGAGGGACGCGAGTGGGAGCGCGACGTCGTGTACCCGCTCGCCGACGGACCGACGAGCCGCGTCGTGACGACGGGCCGCGCGGTCCTCACGCTCGAGGCGCAGCCGACCGACCTTCGCTTCGGCAACGAGGCGCGGCCGAGCCTGTCCGCGGTGCACGTCCCGATGCGCGCCGGGGAGCGTGTCGTCGGCGTGCTCTCGGCGCAGCGCTATGTCGAGCGCGGCTATCGCGAAGCCGACGTCGCCCTCCTCGAGGCGCTCGCGAGCCACGCCGCGGCGGCGATCGAGAACGCCCAGCTCCTCGCGCACACGCACGATCTGTACATGGCGTCGGTTCGCGCGCTCGCGGCCGCCGTCGATGCGCGCGACCCCTACACGCGGAGCCACTCCGCGCGCACGAGCGCTCTCGCGCGGGCGATCGCCGAGGAGATGGAGCTCGCTGCCGAGGACGTGCGGCGGGTGCAGCTCGGGGCGCTGCTGCACGACATCGGCAAGATCGGGATCCCCGATGCGGTGCTGAACAAGCCGGGCCGATTCACGCACGAGGAGCGGCTGGTGATGATGACCCACGCCGCGCTCGGCGGCGCGATCCTCCAGTCGGTCGAGCCGCTGCGCGAGCTCGCGCCGATCGTTCGCCACCACCACGAGCGCTTCGACGGCGCGGGCTATCCCGACGGGCTCGGCGCCGACGACGTGCCGCTGTCCTCGTTCATCGTCGCGGCGGCCGACGCGTTCGAGGTCATCGTGAGCAAGCGCGCCTACAAGGAGGCGCAGTCGGTGGAGTTCGCCGTCGAGGAGTTGCGCCGCAACGCCGGCACGCAGTTCCATCCACGCGTCGTCGATTCGTTCCTGCGCGTCATCGAGCGCGACATCGCGCACGGCTCGAGCTACCTGCACCGCCTGGGGCAGGCCGGCCACGAGGAGCTCGAGTCGCAGATCTCAGGACCGGCAACGCTTGTCGAGCAGTTCGCCGCGACGTCGCGCGCCCATGCGCGGCAGCTCGCGATCCTGCAGCGCCTCGCGAGCGAGATCACCGCCGTGCTCGACATCGAGACGCTCGCCGACCGGCTGCTCCGGATCGTCTGCGAGTCGATGGCGTACGAGAACGGGTTCCTGCTGACGCTCGGCGACAGCGGCGACTTTCTGGAGGTCCGCGCTGCCGTCGGTCCGTCGACGAACTACCTCGGCCAGCGACTCGGCCGCGGCAAGGGCATCTCCTGGCGCGTCCTCGACAGCGGTCGGGCGCTGAACGTCGGCGACGTGCGCGATGAGCCGTCCTTCTTCGGTCCCTCCGAGATCCGCTCGTCGCTCGTCGTGCCGCTCGTGCTCGGGAACGAGCGCGTCGGCGTGCTCGGGATGGAGAGCGTGCGGGCGAACGCGTTCGACCTCGACGACGAGCAGATGCTCACGACGGTATCGCACCAGCTCGCGGCGGCGATCCGTGTGGCGCGGCTCCATCAGGAGGCGAAGACCGCGGCGGCGACGGACGCGCTCACCGGCCTCGCGAACCGCCGCATCTTCTTCGAGCGGCTCGAGGCCGAGCTGGCGCGAGCGCGTGACTCCGGTGCGGCGCTCGCCGTGGCGATGATCGACGTCGACGGACTGAAGGCGACCAACGACACCTTCGGCCACCGCTCCGGGGACGCGGCGTTGCAGCGCATCGCCTCGGTCATCGTCTCCGAGGTCCGTTCCCAGGACCTCGTCGCGCGCCTCGGCGGTGACGAATTCGGCGTGCTGTTCCCCGGCCTCACGCAGCTCAGCGCGGAACGCGTCATGCGCCGACTCGAGGAGCGCATCGCGGGCGAGCGCGCGAACGACCCGACCCTGCCGACGATCTCGTGGGGCACCGCCCCCCTCGGCGAAGCGCCGACCAGCGCCGACGCGGTCATGGATGCCGCCGATCGCGCGATGTACCGGCACAAGACGATGGCGCGCCGGCGGGCGAGCGCGCGCGAGGCGTGAGGCTGATAGCATCCGTGCTTACCGGCGACGACCGGGAGGAGTAGCGACTCCGCGCCGACAGAGAACCGAGGTCGAGCGGGCTGTGAGCCTCGGACGGACGCAGGATCGCGAACGTCACCCGTGAGCCGGTCGGGCTCCGCCCGTTAGCGCGGGATCGAGGCGCACTCGCGCGAGTGCGCGAAGAGATGGTGGTACCACGACGCCGTTCGTCCTCTCGGGACGAGCGGCGATTTTGTTTTCGGAGGTGAAGCGATGGCGATCGCGGACAAGCGCGAGGCGCCCGCCTCGGCGCTCACATTCGCGGAGAAGAACTTTCTTCCCGCCGCCGTCGAGCAGGACCTCTACGCCTGGTGGGAGAGCGGCGGGTTCTTCCAGCCGTCCGAGGAGAAGGAGCGCCCGTTCACGATCATCCTGCCGCCGCCGAACGTCACCGGCGATCTCCACGTCGGGCACGGCTTCACCTTCACGCAGGAGGACATCCTCGTGCGCTGGCACCGCATGGAAGGCGCTCCGACGCTGTTCCTCCCCGGCTCCGACCACGCCGGCATCGCCGCGCACATCGTCGTCGAGCGAGAGCTCGCGAAGGAGGGACTCGACCGCTTCTCGCTCGGACGCGAACGCTTCGTCGAAGAGATGTGGAAGTGGATGGAGCACTACAAGCCGCGCATGTACGCGCAGATGCGCGCGATGGGCTGGTCGCTCGACTGGACGCGCACGGCGTTCACGATGGATCCGGACAAGCAACGGGCGGTGCGCACGCACTTCATCCGCCTCTACCGCGGCGGCCACCTCTACCGCGCCGATCGCATCGTCCACTGGTGCGTCACCGATCAGACGACGTACTCCGATCTCGAGGTCGAGCACGTCGAGCGCACCGACACGCTCTGGACCGTGCGCTATCCCTTCGCCGACGGAAGCGGCCCGGGGATCCGGATCGCCACGACGCGACCGGAGACGATCGTCGCCGACGTCGCCGTCGCGGTCCACCCCGACGACAAGCGCTGGACGGCACTGATCGGACGAGAAGTGATCGTGCCCGTCATCGAACGACGCGTGCCCATCATCGCCGATGAGGCGATCGATCCGGCGTTCGGCACCGGCGCCCTGAAGGTCACGCCGGGACACGACGCGACCGACTTCGAGATCGGCAGGCGCCACAGGCTCCCGATCATCTCCGTCGTCGACACGCGCGGCCGGATGACGCCGGCGGCCGGCGCCCTCGCGGGGCTCACGCGGGAAGAGGCCCGCGCCGACATGGTCAAGCGCCTGAAACGCCTCGGGCTCCTCGAGAAGGAGGAGCCGCTCACGCACTCGGTCGGACGACACGACCGCTGCTCGACGATCGACGAGCCGCTCGTGCTGAAGCAGTGGTGGTGCTCGATGGAGCGGCTCGCGCCGCCGGCGATCGACGCGGTGCGGTCTGGCCGGGTGCGCATCGTCCCGGAGCGGTTCGAGAAGACGTACTTCCAGTGGATGGACAACATCCGCGACTGGAACATCTCGCGCCAGATCTGGTGGGGCCACCAGATCCCGGCGTGGCACTGCCGCGACTGCTCCGAAGTCATCGTGCCCGACGAGGACGCGCCGGACCCGACGCGCTGCACGAGGTGCGATTCCACCGACGTGCAACAGGACCCGGACGTGCTCGACACCTGGTTCTCGAGCGCGCTGTGGCCGCACACGACGCTCGGGTGGCCCGCCGACACGGCGGACCTGCGCCGCTTCTACCCGACGAGCGTGCTGAACACCGCGTACGAGATCCTGTTCTTCTGGGTCGCGCGGATGATCATGATGGGGTTGCAGAACATGCACGACGTGCCGTTCCGCGTCGTGTTCGTCAACGGCATCGTGCGCGTCGCCGGTGGCGAGAAGATGTCGAAGACGAAGGGCAACGTCGTCGATCCGATGCAAATGGTCCGCGACTTCGGCGCGGACGCGACGCGCTTCGGGCTCATCACTGGCGTCGCTCCCGGCGCGGATTCGCAGATCTCGGCGGTGAAGCTCGAGCACGCCCGGAACCTCGTGAACAAGGTGTGGAACGCGGGACGGTTCGTCCTCGCGGCGCTCGACGGCACGGCCGGCCTCGTCGCCGACGAGCGGCCGTCCGCGGAGCTCTCGCTCGCCGACCGATGGATCCTGTCCCGCAGCGACGCGGCGATCCGCGACGCACGGAATCACCTCGCGCGCTTCGACACCGGCGAGTACGCCGCGCTGTGCGAGCGCTTCTTCTGGTCCGAGTTCGCCGACTGGTACGTCGAGGCGGCGAAGCCGCAGGCGCGCGCGAGGGATCGCCGCACGCTGCAGCTGCTCGCGTACGTGCTCGATCGCAGCCTCCGGCTGCTGCATCCGATCATGCCGTACGTCACCGAGACGCTGGCGCAGCAGCTGTGGCGGAAGGCGCCGCCGAGCGACGGCGCGAAGGCGCTGATGCTCGCCGCCTGGCCCGCGACGGGGACGGCCGATCGCGACGCCGAAGAGCGGTTCGGGCTCGTGATGGATGTCGTGCGCGCGATCCGGAACATCCGGCAGGACCAGGGCATCGACCCGAGCGATACCGTCGACGCGTCGGTCGACGGCGGGCGCGACGCGCTCGAATCGCAACAGCCGCTCGTCGAGCGCCTCGCCGGCTGCCGGCTCACGTTCGGCGCCGCCGACGGGATGGCGACCGTCATCCGCGGCATCACCGTCCGCGTCCGGATCGCGCGGGGCGACGCGGCCGCGGCGCGCGCGCGACTGGAGAAGGAGCTCGCCGACGCGCGCGAGCAGCTGCGACGATCGCGCGAGCTGCTCGGTCTCGAGAGCTTCACGGCTAAAGCGCCGCCCGAGATCGTGGCGAAGGAGCGCGCGCGTCTCGCGGAGCGCGAGGCGCAGGTGCGAAAGCTCGAGGCGGACCTGCGTCGGGCGTCGTGACCGACGAGGTCATCGGCGAAAGCACCGAGCTGCTGCGTCAGCTCATCCGCAACGCCTGCGTCAACGACGGCACCGTCGGGTCGGGGCACGAGACCCGGAGCGTCGACACGCTCGCGGCGTTCC
>DASQXO010000104.1:0-6204 GCA_035639655.1 Candidatus Dormiibacterota bacterium | reverse complement strand
TGAACAGGATGTGCGTCCCCGCCGCCAGCGCGCCGCCGACCAGGTAGAACAATAGGTAGCGCACCTTCCCGATCGCGTCCTCGACGTTGTTGCCGAAGATCCAGAGGTACAGCATGTTCCCGCCGATGTGCAGCCAGTTCGCGTGCAAGAACATGTGCGTGAACAGCGGCGCGATCGTCGCGAGGGTGAGCCCGCCGCGTGTGAGACCGCGCGTAAAGGCGGCGAAGTCGAACGAGTAGCGATCGAGGAACGCGTTCAGCGCGGCGTCGCTCGCGAGCACGAACTGCTGATACAGGAAGACGATCACGCACAGGGCGATGACCGCCAGCGTGACGATCGGCGTCGACCGCACGGGGTTGTCGTCCTTGAGCGGGATCACCGGGCGAAACGCTAGCGGGGCAGGTCGGTGCGCGCGAGGCGAGTGCCGTGCAGCGTGATGATGTAGCCCGACTCCTCGACGACGACGAACCCCGAGGCGTCCGGCAGTTCGGCCGGCAGAGCGATGCGGGCTTCCTCGAGACCGTCCCTGGCGATCCCGACCACGCGACGCGCGGCGGCGTCGAGGATCCACAGCTTTCGACCCTGACCTTCTTTCGCCTGCACCGCGTCGACGTGGGCGACCTCGCCGCGCCAGCGGATCGCGATATCGAGCTCCGATGCGGTCTGTCCGGTCTGGCGATGGAAGCGATGCAGCCGGCCGTCGGTCGTCACGACCCAGACGTCGCCATCCACCGCGATCGAGCGGACGGTGCCCGTGGCGAGCGGCTTCTCCAGGAAGGCGATCGCCGGCGAGCTGTACTGGCCGTCCGCGGATGGCTCGTACTTCCACACCTGCCCCGATGCGCCGTCGAGCACGTAGATGTTCTGCGAGAACACGGCGACGTCGACCGGCCGCTGGAACTTGCGGTCCTTGATGAGCAGCTCGCGCTTCCGGTCGCCGTCGTACCGGAAGAGGCGGCCGTCGCGGTCCATGACGTAGACCACGTCGCCGGAGAGGGACACGATCGCCGGGACGCCGACGCCCTCCGGGGCGCCGGCCTGCGTCAGTGTCGCCGTCGCCTGCGGCTGCGCCGTCGGGATCCGCCAGACCTTCGCGGCGCCGGGGTCGGCGATGAACGCGACGTCCTTTTGGCCGTAATCCATCAGGCTCGGCGCCGTCTTCGCGTCCAGCGTGGCGAGGTCGAGGACGATCGTCGTGAGCTGCGTGCGCAGCCGGGCAATGTCGCCGCGGAGCGTCGCCACCGAGGCCGCGTCCGCGCGGCGCGAGGCCGCCGCGTCGTTGAGGAAGCGCTCCGCGACCTCGAGGTGCTCACGCGCGCCGCTGACGTCCGGCGGCTGCTTCGCCGCCGCGGCGTTCGCCACGTCGAACTCCTGCTTCGCGCGCAGGAGCGAGAGCGCGACGTTGCCGCTCGCGCGCGCCTCCTGGAAGTCGGCGTACGCGAGGAAGCCGATGCCGGTCGACGCGAGCACGAGCAGCGCGGCGAGCGCGATGGTCACCCGGCGCCGGCGCAGCGCGCGCACGGCGGAGACGTCCGCCGCGCGCGGCAGCGTGGCGCGGCCGCGCGGCGCGAGCGCCATCACCACGGCGACGGCGCCGACGGCGCGGCGCGAGATCGACGCGAAGGCCGCCCGCCACATCCGACCGAGGCCGCGGCCCCGCTCCTCCACCGCGTCGACGCCCCTCCGCATCCGCTCCGCGATGCGCTCGACCTCCGGGTCCTCGACCGCGACGACCGGCGGACGGACGCGGGCCGCGGCGGCGCGCGGCGCGACCTCGACGATGAGGATGCCCGGCGCGTTGCGGCCCGAGGTCGCCGCGAAGCGATCGTGCAGCTCGGTCGCCGCCGCCGCAGGCGGCAGCGTCAGCACCGCGTTCTTCAGCTCCTCCGCGCCGAGGACCTCGGCGAGCCGGGTGACGGACAGGATGACGATGTCGCCGGGCTCCGTCTGCTCTCGCCACACGTTGACGCTCACCTCGCTGTCCACCCCGAGCGGCGCGGAGGTGGAGCGCGTCGCGCGGTAGGCGTAGTCGGTGAGCTCACCTTTCGAGGCGCCCGGAACGAAGAGGCGCGCCCGCCGGACGAGGAAGATCTCGGCGAGGCCGACCTTCGCCGCGTACACCTCGTTGCGGCAGAGCACCGCGCACGCGAGGTGCAGCGATTCGCCGAGCCGCAGCTTCGCGCGCGCGTGGCGGTTCGCCGCCGAGATCGCGCGACGCAGCGAGATGTCGATGCCGGCCGAGAGGTCGTAGTAGTACTCGTCCCGCAGCGCCTCGGCGGCCGCGACGGCGATGGCACGGCCATGGGCGCCCTGATCCTCCACGTGCACGAGCACGAAGAGGCGTCCCTTCGTGCGCAGCGTGGCCGCGGTCGTCGGCTCGCGCACGACCGCGACGTGCCGAGCGCGCTCGGGCTCGCCGATCGACGCCCCGACCTTGGTCGCGAGCTCGATGCTCATGCGCTGCGCACGGGGGCCCTACCGGAGGGGATGAACCGCACCGCCCGCACGCCGGCGTCCGGGGCGAGACGGTGGAGCGCGACGCGGATCTCCTCGGACCGGAGTCGCAGCTCCTGCGCGAGCACCGGCGACGGCACCGTCACGAGCAGCGTGTCGCCGTCGACGCGGAGCGCGCGAGTGCGACCGGCGTCGACGCCGATGCAGGCGCGCGCGACCTCGGGCCAGGCGCGGACCGCGGCGGCGCGCCCGACGGCGCCGCCGATGCCGAGCGCGGCGAGCGTGCCGCGCAGCGCCTCAGCGAGCGGGCGCATCGGCGACCGTCCCCGGCGACACCTCGCGCCGCGACGCGGTTCGAACGAGGGCGTCGGGAAGTCCTGAGGGGGCGGCCGCGGTGATGAGACACTGCGCCGGCCGCGGGATCGCCGCCGTGAGACGCTCGCGCCGCTCCGGATCGAGCTCGGAGAGCACGTCGTCGAGGAGGAACACCGGTTCCTCCGACGTCTGCTCGACGATCCACGCGGACTCGGCGAGCTTGAGCGCGAGGATCGCAGTGCGGTGCTCGCCGCGCGACGCGTACGTGGGCAGGGGTCGTCCGCTCGTCGCGATCACGAGGTCGTCGCGATGCGGTCCGACGAGCGTCGCCCCCTGCCACGCCTCGTGCTCGCGCTTGGCGCGGATGAGCTCCCGGTACGCGGCTTCGATCGCCGCGACGTCGCCGCGCGCGACCTGGCACTGGTACGCGATCGTCGTCTCGCCTCGCGATGCGAGCCGCTCGTGCGCGCGCGCGAAGAGCGGTGCGAGCTCCGCGACGACGTGCATCCGCCGAGCGGCGACGGCGGCGCCGATCCGCACGAGCTCGTCGTCCCAGAACGCGATCTCGTCGTCCGCGACGGGGCGCGTCTCGTCGCGCGCCGCGCGCAGCAGCGCGTTGCGCTGCTCGAGGACCCGTTGCAGCTCGAGCGTCTCGCGGCGGTAACGCCGATCGACCTGGCCGATCATCGCGTCGAGGTAACGCCGTCGCGCCGACGGCGCCTCGCACAGCAGCGTCACCTCTTCGGGGAAGAACGCCACGACGCGGAGCTCTCCGGCGAGGTCGGCCGAGCGCTTCGCGGCGCCGTCGATGAGGAAGCGCTTCGGCCGCCGGCGCTCACCTTCGGCGTGGCCGAAGATAACGGCCTCCAGGCGGCGTTCGTCCTCCGCGCGCGCGACGTCGGCCCGCACCCGCGCGAGCGTCGCGCCCCACCGGACGAGGTCCGCGTCGTCGGTGGCGCGCGAGGACGATCCGTGGGCGAGCAGGACGAGCGCCTCGAGGAGGTTCGTCTTACCGGCGCCGTTCGGGCCGACGAAGACCGTATTGCCGTCCTCGAGGGCGACCTCAACCTGTGCGTAGGAGCGGAAGTCCTCGAGCCGCAAACGCCGAACTCGCATGCAAAGACACTAACGAGCAAAGGGACGCCAGAGGAGCGGCCGAAGCGCCGCGAAAAGCGCGGCGCGCCGGCGCCGGGACGCTAGGTCGGGATCCGGAGCGGCATCACGACGTGCAGGTAGCTCTGCTCGCCGACGACCTTCAGGACGCCCGGCGCGAGGGCTCCGCCGAGCTCGAGGGCGACCTCGGGCGCCGTCAGCGACGCCAGAGCCTCCGAGAGGAACCGCGCGTTGAACGCGATCTGGACGCCGTTGCCTTCCACGCTCGCCTCGACGCGGCTGACGTTGTCGCCCACCTCGGCCGCGTTGGCGCTGACCACGAGCGGCGGGCTGCCGTTCTGCGGATTCACCGCAAGCCGCACGATGTTCGCCGCGTCGCGCGCGAAGTAGGAGGCGAGCTTCGTCGCCTTCAGGAGTTCATCCCGCTCGACGACGACGCGCGTGGTGAACGACGCCGGGATCACCTGCCGGTAGTTCGGGAACTGGCCCTCGATGAGCCGCGTGACGAGGTCCACGTCGGCGGTGTGGAAGATGACCTGGCTCTTGTTCTGCGTGACCGCGACCTCGAGCGGCGCGTCGTCGTCCGCGATCACGCGCGCGAGCTCGAACAGGCTGCGCGCAGGAATGATGACTTCGATCGGCGGATCGACCTTCGACAGCAGCGACCCGCGGCGGATGCCGAGCCGGTACGGATCCGCGGCGACGAGCGTGACCTCGTCGCCCTCGAGGCGGGTGAGCACGCCGGTGAGGACCGGACGCGAGTCGTCGGTCGCGGCGACGAACGCGACCTCGTTGATCATCTGACGCAGCACGCGCTGTGCGACGCGCGTCGTGGGCCGGTCCGGGATCGTCGGGATCGGTGGAAATTCCTCGGCGTCGATGCCCTTGATGTTCGCCTCGTACGACGCGCTCTGGACATGGAGTGTCTTCGTGCGCACGTTGAGCGCGAGATCAACCTGACCCGGCGGCAGCGAGTTCACGAAGTCGGCGAAGAGCTTCGCCGGAACGGTAACGCCGCCCTGGTCCTCGATCTTCGCGCCGATCCAGGCGTTCACACCGATCTCGAGGTTCGTCGTCGTGAGCTTCAGACGACCGTCGTCAGTCCGTAAGAGCACGTTCGCGAGGATCGGCAGCGTGCTCCGCGTCGCGACGGCGCGGGCGACGGTCTGGAGACCTCGGGCGAGGTTCTCCTGAAGGACCGAGACCTTCACTCATTCCCTCCCGGGATAGGACGCGGTGTCGAGATAGAGATTCATTGATACCCGTAGTGCCAGTAGGGCTGTGGACGGCGTGGATGGGATCGCGTTCGCCTCACGATACGCGCCGTTCACGAGCCGATCTGGTCCACGCCCGACCGTGGACGACACTGGACAACGACGGATGCCGGCTGTCCGAGGCATGTGCGGAAACCGTACGCGATCCCCCCGAACGAGTGCAAAGTGGACCACAAAGGGCGGCTTTGTCCACAAACGTCGATCCTTATCCACAGCCAGGGGCCGTCTTATCCACAAGGGCCGGCTAGTCCGAGTACAGCATCTCGCGCAGCGACGTCACCTCGTGGCGGAATTCCTCGTCCTCGCCGAGCTCCCGCTCGATCTTTTCGCACCCGTGCAGCACGGTGCTGTGGTCGCGGCCGCCGAGCGCCTCGCCGATCCGGAGGAGCGGGGCGTCCGTCTCCTCGCGCATGAGGTACATGGCCACCTGCCGCGGCCGCACGATCTGCTTGTCGCGCGCTTTCCCGCGCAGCAGCTCGGCTTCGATGCCGTAGTAGCGCGCGACGGTCTCGACGATCTTCTCCGGAGTCACCTGCTGGCGCTTCGGGTTGTAGAGGACGTTCTGGAGGATCTGCTGCGCCAGCTCGACCGTCACCGGCACGGCGTTCAGCGTGGCGTAGGCGGTGATCCGCGTGAGGGCGCCCTCGAGCTCGCGGATGTTCGAGACGATCCGCTGGGCGAGGAAGTCGATCACCTGCGGCGGGATCGACACTGACTGCGCCTCCGCCTTCGCGCGGAGGATCGCCGTGCGCGTCTCGAGGTCCGGCGGCGAGATGTCGGCGATGAGGCCCCACTCGAAGCGCGATCGCAAGCGGTCCTCGAGCTGCGTGATCGCCTTCGGCTGTCGATCCGAGCTGAGGACGATCTGCTTGCCCTCCTCGTGGATCGCGTTGAAGGTGTGGAAGAACTCCTCCTGCGTCCCCTCTTTGCCAGCGATGAACTGGATGTCATCGATGAGCAGCACGTCGATCCGCCGGTAGCGTTCGCGGAACTCCTCGCTCTTCTGCCCGCGGATCGCGTTGATGAACTCGTTGGTGAACTTCTCGCT
>DASQXO010000103.1:0-8326 GCA_035639655.1 Candidatus Dormiibacterota bacterium | reverse complement strand
CCGGTCTTACTGGGGATGTTCGCGATGATCATCATCCCGGTGAGCAGGAAGATCACGTTGAAGTCGATCACCGACTCGGAGAACGCTTCAGCCTGCGTCAGTAAGCCGACGAGCAGGACGACCGACGCGCCCGCGAGCGCTGCCAGGGTGCGATGCAGCCGTTCGGTGACGATCAGCGCGTAGACGGCGATGAAGATGACGGCCGCGACGGGGGCGCTCATCGCGGGCGCGCGAATGGCGGCCAGCTTCGAGACCGATGCACGAAGAGGATGACGGCGACCGCGAGCACGAGCGCGGGGAGGCCCGATGCGACGTCACCTGCGCTGAACGCGACCGCGAAGAACAGGATGCCGTACAGCCACGCCGCCGCATATAGGAGGCCGATGAGGATGCCGGTGACGATCCGCGTCGCGCGGCGCGTCCGCTGCGGTCGCATCACGCCGCTAGGCTAACCGGAGTGCGTGCGCCGGCCAGGTTCGTCCTTGGTCTGATCGCCGCGGTCATGTTCTTCGCCAACGGGTTCGTGCAGCTCGCGCGTCTCAGCGACCTCGGCATACGCCTCGGCGGCGAGCACATCGTGATCATGGTCGAGACCGTGCTCGCGACGGCGCTCATCGTCGTGCGCATCCTCCCCGGCGCCGAGGTAACTCCGGGTCGGCGGCGGCTGCTGTGGGCGGCCGCGGCCATCGGGATCGGGATGTTCGGCGCGAGCGGTCAGCCGTTCGTCGCGGTGCCCGCCGGATTCGCGACCGCCGCGGCGCTGCTCGACGGACCGAACGCGGGATCTGAGCTTCCGCTCGACCTCGGCGTTGTCACAGTCTGCATTTGGGGCGCCTGGCTCCTGATGCGACTCGTCACGACCTGAATGCGGGCGGGCGAGTTGGCTCGCCCGCCCACCAGTCAGAACTTGATGTTGACGGTCGGCAGCCCGAACGGCTTGTCGCCGATGCTCAGGAACGTAGCGATCGTGAAGAAGCTGAAGAACAGCGCCGTCGCGACGAGGATGATCTCTCGCCACAACGACGGACGCAGCTCCGGCGGCAAGAACCGCCGATTCAGGTAGAGCTGGTGCAGGCTGAGCACGACGAAGTTGAAGCCGGCGATGTTCGCGCCTGTGAGGATCAGGAGACCGGGCCGGATCCCGGAGGCGAGGAGGAAGCTGCCCCAGAGCAGGAAGACGATCATCGCTCCGTAATAGACATAGCGGACATCACCGCCGCGGAAGCCTCGCGCGAAGCCCGAGCCGGTCCACACGAGGTCGGTGACCATGCGCACGAAGCCGTCGGTGATGCCGAGCTGCGTGCTGAACAGGATCCAGAAACCGGTGAGCAGCGTGAGCACCCACAGCACGTCCCCGCCGACCCGGCGGAGCCCCTCGGCCTGGAACGTGGCGACTGCAGTGGAACCCATGATGTTCGTCTGCGGCGGGATGAACTGCACCGTCACGAGCGCGGGGAGACCCATCCCGAGGAACGCGCCGATGCAGAACACCACCCACTGCTCGAAGTTCATGAACTTCCACCACTCGCGCCAGTTCCGCAGGTTCTGCGGCGTCGGCCGGAAGACGGCGCCCTCGTGCGAGAGGTTCACCTTACGCCCGCCGATGATCGCCGGGATGTAGCCGACGACCTTCGCCATGCCGAAGCCCTTGTCGCGCATCCAGTTGCTGATCGCGCCGTTGATGACGCCGCCGGCGCCCGCGTAGGCAGCGAAGCCGCCGATGAGCGCCCAGTCCCACGTTTCGTTCACGGGCGGTCGAGAGCCGAAGCTGACGAAGCCCGCCGCGACCCTGCCCCAGCTTTGCGGCGAGACGAGGAACAGCCCGACGTAGAGCAGGAACACGAGGATGAGCGCGATCATGATCCACTCGACGATCTCCATCGTCTGCTCGATCTTCGAGCCGAACGCCGCGATCGCGACGGTGATGAAGAACGTGACGAACCCGAACGCGGCGACGGTCGCCGCGTCCACCTGGCCCGGCTGCTTTCCGAGGACGATCGCGGCGAGCGCGGTCGCGGCGGAGAGCGCCCAGCCCGGCCAGCCGAGCTGCAGGAACATCATCACGAAGTAAACCGGTCCCCAGAAGAAGCGTCCGGGCTTCGTCCGCATGAAGCCGGTGTAGACCGGCTCGCCGGTGTAGAGCGTGTAGCGGCCGAACTCGAGATTCAAGAACGTCTGCAGGAGGATCGAGATCGTCGCGACCCACAGGAGCGCCGCGCCGAAGCGCGCGGTGACGCCGGGGCCGATGAGCCATTCGCCCGAGCCGATCGACGTGCCGAGGAGGATCGCGCTCGGTCCGATCACCTGCAGGATGCCGCGCAGCGAGAACGCCGGCGGCGCCGGCAGATCGGCGATGCGCCACGACGGAAGTTCGCCCGCCTCCACGCGTTCGCCGGCGGCGACTTCGGCGGTTGCCATGGTCATACCCCCTTTCGCGTGGCGGCGCGAGGCGGGGTCTACCGGTGCGGCGCGCGTCCCCCGATCGCGTCGACGCGTCGAAATTCAAGCACGAGCGTGGGCCGGGGCACCCGTTTTCCGCGCAGCGGAAGCCGCGCGATACGCGGCGTCGAGCACCTCGACGAGGTGCAGGACGCGAACGTCGAGCGACGCGCGACGCAGCCCGGATTCGATCTGCATCGCGCAGCCCGGGTTCGCGGTGACGACCACGCTCGCGCCCGTGCGCGCGATGCGCTCGACCTTCCGCTGCAGCAGCTGGCGGGCGATCTCGTCGTGCGTCACGTTGTAGATGCCCGCGCTGCCGCAGCACATGTCTGCCTCCTCGAGCGGGACGACCTCGAGCCCGGGGATCGCGGCGAGGAGCGCGCGCGGCTGCTCGCGCACCTTCTGTCCATGCAGCAGATGGCAAGGATCGTCGTAGGTCACGCGCCAGCGGAGCTCGCCCGGAGTGTCGCGGAGTCCGTTGTCGCCGAGGAACTCGGTCGCGTCCTTCACACGCGCGGCGAGCGCCTCGGCTCGTTCGGCGTACGCCGGATCGTCCTTCAGCAGCCAGCCGTACTCCTTGAGGTTCGCGCCGCACCCGGCGGCGTTGACGATGATGGCGTCGACGGCGAGCCGCTCGAGGCGGTCGATGTTCGCGCGCGCGAGCGCCTTCCCGCCGTCTCGCTCCCCGGCGTGGATGTGCAGCGCGCCACAGCAGGTCTGGTCGTCGGGCACGACGACCTCGAACCCGTTCCGGGCGAGTACGCGGGCCGTCGCCATGTTCACGTCGCCGAACGCCGCGCGCATCACACAGCCGCGGAAGAGCAGCACGCGTCCGCGGCGCTCGCCTTCGGCCGGGACGACGGCGGGCAGCGCGTCCCAGCGCAGGGGCCGCCGCGGGATGAGGGTCGTCATGTCCGCGAGGCGCCGGAACGCGACGCTGTGGCGCGCGAGCGCACGGAGCGCCGGACCGCCCATGCGCGCACCGAGCGCCGACGCGCGCGCGGCGAGCGCGAGCAACCGCGGCCGCGGCAGGAGGAGGCCGAAGAAGAGCGAACGCGCCGCGCGCTCGCGGCGCGACTGCGGACGTTGCGCCTCCACCTGGGCGCGCGCGGCCTCGACGAGCTTCCCGAACTGCACCCCGGACGGACACGCCGTCTCGCACGCGCGGCAGTCGAGGCACTTGTAGATGTGCTCGTCGAACTCCGCGCCGACCGGGATGCCGCCCTCGTGCGCGGTCTTCATCAGCCGGATCCGGCCGCGCGGGTTGTCCATCTCCACGCCGAGCACGACGTAGGTCGGGCACGTCGGCAGGCACAGCCCGCAATGGACGCACTGACGGATGAGGCGCCAGTCAGGCGCGTCGGCGCCGGCGACGTAGCTCGTGAGCGGCGCCGATCCGGACCCGAGCACTAGATGCCGCCGACGAACCGGCCGGGATTCAGCGTGTCGCGCGGGTCGAACTCGCGCTTGATCCGGCGCATGAGGAAGAACCCGGGCGGCTCGCCGAACCACGCGTCGCGGACCACGTCGCGAAGCGCATCGGGGACGCGCTCGCACCACGCGTCGCCTTCGACGGTCTTCGCCAGCGCGAACATCTCGACCGCGGCCCGCGAGACGGCCTCGGCCTCGCCGCTGAGACGCGCGCGCACGATGCCGTTGCCGGCATGCGCCGCGAGCGCGACGCCGGCCGTGCGATCGTGGGCGATGCGGCGGATCTCGTCGACGAACGGGCCCTGCGCGGCGAGCGGCACGCTCGCGCGCAGGATGAGGGCCTCGGACTCGATGAGGCCGCGGCTCGGCGCGAGCGCCGCCTCGACGTCGGATGCGCGATCGACGGACCGCGCGCCGTACTCGCGCGCGATGCGGGACGTCTCGGCGAGGACGCGCTCGACGGCGGGCTCGTGACCGTCGGCGACGACGACGAGCCGAGGGTCGTCGTCGAGGTCGTGCGCCTCGAGCGCTGCCGGACGCAGCCCGGTGTGCGCGATCGCGACGGCGGCCTCGCTCGCGCGGCGCAGCGAGACGAACCGCGCCGCGAGCGCGGCCTCCTGCGCCGGAAGCGGCAGCACCTTGAAGGTCGCCTCCACGATCACGCCGAGCGTCCCGAGCGAGCCGATGTAGAGCTTGTTGAGGTCGTACCCCGCGACGTTCTTGACGACCTTGCCGCCGGCGCGCGCGATCGTGCCGTCGACGAGCGCGACACGCATGCCGATGACGAGATCGCGCAGCGTGCCGTACTTCGCGCGGCGTGGACCGCTGGCGTTCGTTGCGATGAGGCCGCCGATCGTCGCGTCGCGGGCGTGCGGCGGATCGAGCGTGAGCCGTTGGCCCGCGGCGCCGAGCGCGGCCTGCAGGTCGGCCAGGCGTGCGCCGGCGCGCACCGTCACGGTGAGGTCGGCGGGCGTGTGCTCGACGATCCCGTCGAGCGCGCGCGTCTCGAGGATGACGTCGACTCGCGACGGCGGATTCCCGACGTACTGCTGCGCGCCCGCGCCGTGCGGCACGACCGCGAGTCCGGCTTCGTCGGCCTCGCGCAGCGCGGCGGCGAGCTCCCGCGCGTCGGCGGGACGGACGCGCCGCGCCGCCAGCTGCGGACCCCTCGGGTTTGGCTTGTCCGTGATCATCGCGCCGAGCGGAGGGATCCGGTCACGATCCGCCCTTGTTGAACGAGCCGGCCTTGAACTCGAGGCACCGGCTCGGAGTGGGGAACACCTTCCCCGGATTCGCGAGACCGTCGGGATCGAACGCGCGCCGGAGCCGCTGCATCGCGGCGAGATCGTCGTCGGTGAACTGCCACTCCATGTGGCAGTTCTTCTCCATGCCGATGCCATGCTCGCCGGTGAGCGTTCCGCCGGCGTCGATGCAGACGCGCAGGATTTCGCTGCCGGCGTCCTTGACGCGCTCCAGCTGTCCCTGCACCGACGCGTCGAACAGGATGAGCGGGTGCAGGTTGCCGTCGCCGGCATGGAACACGTTGGCGACGCGGAGGTCGTGCCGGGCGCCGATCTCGTCGATGGCGGCAAGCACCTCGGGGAGCTTGGTGCGCGGGATGACGCCGTCCTGCACGTAGTAGTCCGGCGCGAGTCGGCCCATCGCGCCGAACGCGCCCTTTCGTCCGGCCCACAGGAGCTCGCGCTCCTTCGCCGAGCGTGCGATGCGCACCTCGGTCGCGCCGTTGTCGCGGCAGAGCGTGCTGATCCGCTCGAGGAGCGCGTCGATCCCGTCGCGGACGCCCTCGATGTCGACGAGCAGGACCGCGCCGGCATCCAGCGGGTAGCCGGCGTGGACCGCTGCCTCGACGGCCTGTATCGCGAGGTGATCCATCATCTCGATCGCCGCCGGCACGATTCCCGCGCCGATGATCGCCGACACCGTTTCCGACGCCGCGTCGATGGAGGCGAATGCCGCGAGCGTCGTCAGCACGACCTCGGGTCGGGGCGTGAGGACGAGCGTCGCCTCGGTGACGATGCCGAGGGTTCCCTCGGAGCCGACGAACGCGCCGACGAGATCGTAGCCGCGGGTCTCGGCGCGCTTCCCGCCGAGCTGCGTGACCGTGCCGTCGGACAGGACGATCTCGATGCCGGTGACGTGGTTCGTCGTGACGCCATACGCGAGCGTGTGCGGACCGCCCGAGTTCTCGGCGATGTTGCCGCCAATGGTGCACGCCTTCTGGCTCGACGGATCGGGGACGAAATGCAGGCCGAGCGGACTCGCCGCTGTCGAGAGGTGCAGGTTCACGAGGCCCGGCTCGACGACGGCGCGAAGGTTCGGCGCGTCGAGCTCACAGATCCGCGACAGCCGCGCGAACGACAGGACCACGCCACCCTCGACGGGGACCGCGCCGCCCGAGAGACCGGTGCCGGCGCCGCGCGGCACGATCGGGACGCGGTGCTCGTGACAGAAGCGCGCCAGCTTCGCGACGTCCTTCGCGTCGTGCGGGATGACGACCGCATCGGGATGCGCGGTGTCGACGCCGCCGTCGTACTCGTACAGCAGCAGGTCCTCGCTCTTCACGAGGACCTTCTCTTTCCCGAGCAGTTCGACAAGCGCACGCGCGAGTTCGGCACCACGCAGGCCGGCGCGGATCGGCGCGCCAGCGGTCGGAGCGGCGACCGACGCTACCGCTTCGACGCCCCCATGTTCGCCGCGACCGCGGCCGCTGCGCGCTTCATCGCCGGAAGGACCTCCGCCGCGCGCGCCCGCGGCAGCCGGTGCGCCGGCGCGGAGACCGAGATCGCGGCCACGGGTTGTCCGTCACTGCCGACGATCGGCACCGCCACGCAACGCACGCCGGTCTGGTACTCCTCCTCATCGAGCGCGTAGCCGTTGCGCCGCACGGTGTCGAGCGCGGAGACGAGTGCGCTGCGCGAGGCGATCGAGCGCGGCGTGTACGAGCGGAAGTCGAGCCGCTCGATGATCCGATCGCGGCCCTCGCCGCTCACGTACGCGAGCAGCACTTTGCCGGCGGCGGTGCACTGCAGCGGCACGCGATTGCCGATCGCGGTGAAGAGCCGGACCACCTGCTTGCACTGCACCTGGTCGATGTACACCGCCGCGGTGTCTTCGAGGACGACGAGATTGGATGTCTCATCGATGAGGTCGGTGAGCGCGGAGAGCGCGGTCTGCGCCTGCAGACGGAGCTCGGTATAGCGCGGCGCGCCTTCGCCGAGTAGCGCGAGCTTGGAGCCGAGGTAGTAGCGCGAGCTCTCGCGGTTCTGCCGGACGTAACCGCGATGCACGAGCGTCGCCAGCAGGCGATGCACGGTGCTCACGTGGAGGCCCGTGCGTCCCGCCAAATTCGTGATCGAGATCTCCCCCTGTGCCGCGGCCAGCGCCTCGAGAAGGTCGAGCGTCCGCTCCACCGACTGCACCGATTGGCGCGGTCGTGCCGCGTCGGCTCCCATCTCGCGTTCTTTCAACATCCGCAACCTCCCCTCCGGACGCCGGAACACTAGGCACGAGGCGCGTTGACTTCAAGCCGGCCCTTCCGCGCGTCTCAGCGGAGCACGCCGCTCCGTTCGTCGTGCGCGGCATCGAGTACGGCGATCTCGTCGGCGTCCGCGTCGACGGCCTCGAGCTCGGCGCGAGCGGACCAGATCCGGCGGACGATGCGGCGCGCCTCGCTCGCGCGGACGCCGAGCGCCTCGAGCGTCTTCTCGCACTGGATCGTGTGCTCGACGATGTGCTCGCCGAAACGGTGCAGCCGGAAGCGCACGGTGACGTCGACTTGCGACCACCGGCTCGGTCGCTCGAGCGCGGCGTTCGGGGTTGCGCCGAGGAGCGCGTCGGATCGATCGCGCGCCGCGACGAGCCGCTCGACGACGCGCTCGAAGCCACCCGACGTCTCCGCCGGGTCCGACGGGCCCATCCCGGGATCGTCGAGCGAGAGGCTGACGCGCTCGTCGTCGCGCCGGTGCACGGCGTGCGATGTGTTCGTGGCGTAGCGGCGCTCCACGTCGAGCATGTGCCGAAGCGTCTCGCGCAGCGTCCACTCGCCGGGCGCGGGGACGCGGTCGAGCAGCGCGTCGTCCTGGCCGACGAGCAGTCCGCGGAGGCCGCCCATCGCGCGGTCGGCGAGCGCGAGGATGCGCTCGGCATCCGTCGTCGCGGGGTCGCGCTCCCACCGCGCTCGCGCCGCGACGAGCGCGTCGAGCTCGTCGCCGAGCGAGCGGTACAGCGCGTCGCGCAGCTGGAGCGTCCCACCGCGCCAGGACCACGTCGCGTCGAGCGCGGCGTCGTCGAGCAGCGCGTACGCGCGCATCGCCTTCTCGAAGGGGCCCACGCCTAGACTTTACTCATCACGAATCCGGACGCGCTCGACCAGCAGGCGCGCGCGCTTCCGGAGGCGCCGGGCGTGTACCTCTTCAAGGACGCCCAGGGGAAG
>DASQXO010000102.1:0-13818 GCA_035639655.1 Candidatus Dormiibacterota bacterium | reverse complement strand
GTGCGAGCGAGCGCGAGCGGGTCGCGGTCTACCGACTGGTACGCTCGACCGGACGACATCGTTCGCAGGAGGGGAGCATGCAAACCATTCGTCGTTTGCTCGCGCCACCGCATGTGGCGCACGCGCACTGCGACATCCCGTGCGGCGTCTACGATCCCGACCAGGCGCGCATCGAGGCGGAGTCCTGCTACAAGATCCTCGAGAAGTACCACGCCTCGAACGACGAGCAGTTCCGCGAGCGCTGCATCATCGTGAAGGAGCAGCGCGCCGAGCTCGCGAAGCACCACATCGACGTGCTGTGGCACGACTACTTCAAGCCTGAGCACGTGCAGAAGTTCCCGAATCTGCACGAGGTCTGCTGGCAGGCATCGAAGCAGGGCTCGAAGGTGAAGCAGAGCCTCGACGTCGCCGAGGCGAAGAAACTGATCGACATGATCGACAAGATCGGCGACATGTGGAAGCAGCTCGGCGGTCCCGAGCAGACGCGGGTGAAGAAGGCCGTCGCCGCGTAAAACCGCGCGTGATCGTCGGACGCATCGCCGTCGCGGGGCACAGCATGTCGCCGGCGCTCCGCGACGGCGAGTTCTTGCTGTACACAGGCCTCCTCGCGCCGCGCCGCGGCGACGTCGTCGTCGCGCGCGATCCGCGCGACGCGCGACGGTGGCTGGTGAAGCGCGTGCGCGAGGTCCGTGCCGACGCGCTCCATCTCGCGGGCGACATCGAGGGTCACGACGCGGGTTGGGTGCCGCGCCACGCGCTCGTCGGGCGCGTCGTCTTCCGCTACTGGCCGCCGTCGCGGGCCGGATTCCTGTAACGCGGAGCGTCAGAGCAGGCTGAGGACGAGGCCGCCGTCGACCTGCAGCGACACGCCGTTCACGTAGGACGCGCGCGGGCTCGCGAGGAACGTCACGACCGCGGCGAACTCCTCCGGCCGCCCGTAGCGGCCGAGCGGAATGATCTTCAGGAACTCGTCACGCACGACGTCCGGAGAGACGCCGCGGCGCTTCGCCGAATCCTCGTCCAGCTGACGGATGCGCTCGGTCTCGATGCGGCCGGGCTGCACCGTGTTCGCGCGGACGCCGTCGCGCCCGAGGTCCGCGGCGAGCGTCTTCGCGAGGCCGGTCACGCCGGTTCGGACGGCGCTCGAGAGGATCAGATTCAGGTACTGGCTCGGCTGCCGCACGGTGCTGCTCGTCATGTACACGATGCTCCCCTTGGAGCGGCGGAGGTGCGGGAGTGCCTCGCGGGTCAGTCGCACCGACGAGAGGAGCAGGAGCTCGACGGCGCGCTGCCACGCCGCATCGTCGAGCTCGTCGAACTTTCCCGGCGGCGGGCCGCCGGCGTTGCACACGAGCGCGTCGACGGCGCCGAAGCGCTCCACGGCCTTCGCCACGAAACCCCGGCAGCCATCCGCCGTGCTGACGTCGGCGCCGACGCCGAAGACCTCGCCGCCGGTCTGCCGCGCGATCTCGGCGGCGACGCGCTCGGCGGTGCCGCGCTCGCGCGAGCACAGCGCGACGCGGGAACCCTCGCGTGCGAACTCCGTCGCGACGGCGCGTCCGAGCCCTTTGCTGGCAGCGGCGACGAGCGCGACCTTCCCGCGCAGTCCGAGGTCCACCGGCCGGTCATCCTAGTCCGGTGCACGAGGAGGAGCCGCTCGTGGCCGAATCGCGAAGCGTGCGCGACGAGCTGCTCGAGTGGGCGGACACGCGCGTCGCGGCGCTCGCGCGGGGCGACGTGCTGGACATCGGGTGCGGCCCGGGACGGTTCCTGCGTCCCGACTGGTTCGGCGTGGACATCGACGCGGCCGCGCTCCGCGTCGCGCGGCTACGGTCGCCGCACGTCTGTCGCGGCGACGCGCGCGCGCTGCCGTTCCGCGACGCGACGTTCGACACCGCGCTCGCACTGCGCATGCTGAACGCGACGGGCGATGTCGACCGCGCGCTCGCGGAGGCGAAGCGGATCCTCCGTCCCGACGGCGCGCTCATCGTGCTGACGCGAGAGACGAGCGCGCCATCGGCGCTGCGCGCGCTGCACGAGGACCTCACGCGACCGCCCGGGCGTTCGACGGATCGGCTCGATGCCGAGAACGGCGCGACGCGCCTCGCCCGCTTCTTTCCCAAGGTCGAGCGCGAGACGGCGTCGCGTCGCTACCGCTTCGACGATCCGTCCGCGGCGCTCGACCACTACGCGCGGACGTATCTCCAGCGCGGCCGCCGCGACGCGCGCGCGGCGGCGGAGCTCTTCGAGCGGGTGCGCCGGCGCGTGCTGGCGAGCCCGCTGCCGCTCGATGACGAGGACCGGCTCACGCTCTTCGTGGCGCGGTCCTAGCCGGCGAGCCGATCCGCCTCTCGTGCGCCCGCGACGTCTTTCTCGGTGATCCCGCCCTCGGAATGCGTCGCGTACGTGATCGTGACCCGGCGGTAGCGGATGAGGATGTCGGGATGGTGGTCCGCCGCGTCGGCGACGGGTGCGAGGCGATCGACGAAGACGATGGCGTCGCGGAACGAGGCGAAGCGGAACGTCTTCACGATCGCGTCGCCCTCGCGCTTCCAGCCGGACAGCGTCGCGAGCGCGCGCGTGATCTCGTCGTCGGAGAGGCGCGGCATCAGTGCATCTCGAACGGAGTCATCTCGCCGGCTCGGATCTCCACCGGAAGGTCGTTCTCGGCGGTGGGGATCGGACAGTTGTAGTGCGGCGAGAAGGCGCAGGCCGGGTTGTAGGCCAGGTTGAAGTCGACGAGGAACGCGCCGTCGGGCAGCGGCTCGGGATCGAGGTACCGTCCGATCGGGTACGACTCGCCTCCGGTGGTCCGATCGCGAAAGTACACGGCGTGCGCGCTCTCGCCGACGCCGGGCTCGAGGAGACGCGTCGCCTCCACGCGCACCGGCTGGCCGTCGATCTCGAGGTCGAACCAGCCGACGCGCAGCGCCCGCCGCTGATTGCCGCGCGTCGAGAGGATCGTGAACTCCGCGGGCCGATCGGCGCGCGTGAGCGGAGCGAGGAAGCGGTACGAGAGATCGATCGGGAAGTAGCGCAGCCACACCGGCTCGTGATCGCGGAGCTTCTCCGCGTCCATCACGACGATGGCGGGAAAACCCTGATGCGACAGGCGCAAACGGTAGCGACCGAGCTCGACGAAGCCCGGATCGAGGTAGGCCTCGCTCTGCTCGACGCCGCCGACGCGGAAGCGCGCGCGCGGGTCGAGCGCGGCGACCCGGAACCCCCCGGAGAGCACCGTCACCGCCACGTGCCTGGGCAGGATGCCCGAGTCGTCGATGCGCACGTCGACGCCGCGCCCGCTGCCCACGCTGAGCGTGACGCGCTCGCCGAACTCGCGCCGCTCGACCGTCGCCAGGTAAGAGGTCGGATGCTCGCGCAGCCAGCGCTGCGCGTCCGCGCGGCGCCGCTCGATCTCCGCCGTGACCGCGGCGGCCTCCTCCTGATCGAGCGCGACCGGCCGCGCGTAGGTACTGGGAAGAGTCATGCGGCCATCTTCCGTTCCGGCAACAGCAGCGGCAAGGTGCACACCGCGAGCGGCGATTCGTTGACGCTCGTCCCATGGCTGCCTAGCCTCATGCCGCCTGACGAAACGTAGAGGGGGAGATACCGATGTCCAGGTCGCATCCGCTCGCCATTCTTTTCGCCGCGGCGCTGCTGGTGGCCGCGGCCTGTTCGGCGCCGACCGCGCCCGGCACCTCCGGATCGGCGGCGCCGTCGGCCACCGGCGGGCAGGCCGGGACGCTTGTGTACTACGCCGACGTGAGCGATCTCATCTCGCTCGACCCGGCGGTCGCGTACGAGTTCAGCGGCGTGCTGCTCGTGCACAACGCCTACGAAACGCTCGTCCAATTCCAGGGGTCGGACCTGAGCAACCTGAAGCCCGCGCTCGCGACGAAGTGGGACATCAAGGACGCCGGGAGCAACTGGCAGATCTCGTTCGACCTCCGCTCCGGCGCGAAGTTCGCGAGCGGCAACCCGATCACCGCGGACGACGTCGTGTACTCGCTACAGCGGGTGATCAAGCTCAACAAGTCGCCCGCGTTCCTGTTCACCGACATCGCGCAGCTCAAGGCGGACAGCGTCACGGCGAGCGGCGCGAACACGGTCGTCATCACCATGCCCAAGACGGCGAGCCCACAGGGCCTGCTCTCGATCCTGACCTTCACCGTCGGCAGTGTCGTGGACTCGAAGGAAGTGAAGTCGCATGAGACCGGCGGCGACTCGGGGTCGGCCTGGCTCCTAGACCGCTCCGCCGGCAGCGGCCCGTACAACATCGATCACTGGACCAAGAACGCCGAGGTGCTGCTGAAGGCGAACGCGTCGTACGGCGGCACGAAGCCGAACCTCTCGCAGATCCTGATCAAGCACGTGCCCGAGTCGACGAACCAGCAGTTCGCGCTCGAGCGCGGCGACGCCGACGTCGCGCGCAACCTCAGTCCGCAGCAGATCGCGGCGGAGCAGGGGAAGCAGGGCGTCACGACGACGAAGGGCGACAGCCTCCAGCTGGTCTACGTCGGGATGAACGTGATGATGAAGCCGCTCGACAACGTGAAGGTGCGCGAGGCGCTCCGCAGCGCGATCGACTACAACGGCATCGTCAACGACCTGCTGAAGGGCAACGCGAAGAAGGTGCAGGGCATCGTCCCCGCCGGGCTCGCGGGGCACAATCCGGACGCCCCGTTCCAGCAGGACGTGAGCAAGGCGAAGTCCTTGCTCGCGGAGGGCGGCCAGCCGAACGGCTTCAGTACGGAGCTGCTCGTGCCGACCGGTCCCGCTCCGGGCGGCGCGCAGTGGTCCGACATCGCCGCGAAGCTGCAGGACGACTGGAAGAAGATCGGCGTGAACGTGCAGATCAAGCAGACCACGCAGGCGGAGCTCCTGACCACGTATCGGGCGCAGAAGGGGCAGCTCGTCCTGATCCTCTGGGGTCCGGACTTCCCCGACCCGGACGCGAACGCCGGACCGTTCACCGACTACGCCGCGAAATCGATCGCCTGGCGGAACGGCTGGAACGACACGACGATCGCGGACAAGGCGAAGAAGGCCGCGCTCATCACCGACGCGAGCGCGCGGAACACGGCGTACAAGGAGATCACCGACTACGTGCTGCACAACGGCCCGTACGCGGTGCTGTACCAGCCGACGGAGAACTTCGGCCTGCGTTCGAACGTCAAGGGGTTCGCGTGGAACCCGATGGGATATCTGGACTTCGCGGCGATCACTAAGTAAACAGAGGACTCACTCCGACCCTACCGAGTTTCGCGCAGCCAGAAATCACGGTGAAATTCGGTAGGGTCGGGAGGTGAGGTTTCTCGCCTACCTCGCGCGGCGCGTCGTGGGGATCGCGGCCGTGATGGTCGGCGTGTCGATCATCACGTTCGCGATCTCCCACGTCGTTCCCGCCGACCCGGCCGTCGCGGCGCTGGGCGATCACGCGACCGGGGAGCAGATCGCGGCGTTCCGCCACGAGTACGGCCTCGACCGCTCGCTCGTCGATCAGTACCTCATCTACGTCGGCGGGCTCGCGCGCGGCGATCTCGGCACGAGCATCCGCACGCGGCGTCCGGTGGCATCCGACCTGGCCGATTTCTTCCCGGCCACGATCGAGCTCGCGCTCGCCGCGCTCCTCGTCGCGCTCGTGCTCGGTCTGCCCGCCGGGGTGTGGTCCGCGGTCCGACGCGGCGGAGCGCCGGATCACGCCGTCCGCGTCCTCGTGCTCGCCGGCGGCTCGCTCCCGATCTTCTGGCTGGGTCTGATGGTCATCGGCGTCGGTTACTTCCAGCTGGGCTGGTTCCCGGGCGGCGGCCGCATCGACGCGTTCGTCGCGCCGCCGCCGCCGCGGACCGGCCTCTACGTCGTGGACAGCATCCTCGCCGGAGACGTCGACGCGCTCGGGAGCTCGCTGCGACACCTCATCCTGCCCGCGCTCACGCTCGGCTACTTCTCCACGGCGCTCGTCGCGCGCATGACGCGCGCGAGCATGCTCGAGTCGCTCGGCCAGGACTACATCCGCACGGCGCGGATGAAGGGGCTCCGCGAGCGCGTCGTCGTGTGGCGCCACGCGCTACGCAACGCGCTGATCCCGACGGTCACCATCCTCGGGCTCACCTTCGCGAGCCTCCTCTCCGGCGCCGTGCTGACCGAGACGATCTTCAGCTGGCCCGGACTCGGCCGCTACGCCACCGCCTCCGCCGTGAGCCTCGACTTCCCGGCCGTCATGGGCGTCACGCTGCTCGCCGCGGTCGCGTATCCGCTCGCGAATCTCGTCGTCGACGTCGTCTACTACTGGCTCGACCCGCGGATCCAGCGCGGTGGCTAGAGCTCGTCTACTGCGCGGGCCGCTCGAGGTCGCCGCGCTCGTGTTGCTCGCGCTCCTTCTGCTCGCCGCCGCGCTCGGCCCGATCGTCAGTCCGCACGACCCGCTCGAGCAGATCCTCTCCGCGCGGCTCGAGCCGCCCTCCGCCGCGTACTGGCTCGGCACGGATCAGCTCGGCCGGGATATCGCGAGCCGCATCCTCTACGGCGCGCGGCTGTCGCTCCTCGTCGGCGTGTTCGTCGTCGGCCTCGCCGGACTGTTCGGCACGTCCGTCGGCCTCGTCGCGGGCTACGTCGGCGGTCTCGCCGACGAATCGCTCATGCGGCTGACCGACGTGTTCCTCGCGTTCCCGTCGCTGATCCTGGCGATGGCGATCGCGGGCGCGCTCGGGCCGACGCTCGGCAACGCGATCCTCGCCATCGCCGTCGTGACCTGGCCCGTCTACGCGCGGCTCGTCCGTGGCCAGCTGCTGTCGCTGCGACGCCGCGAATTCGTCGAGGCCGCGCGGAGCATCGGCGCCAGCGGCACGCGCATCCTCGTGCGACACCTGCTCCCGAACGCCGTCGGCCCGATCCTCGTGCAGGGCAGCTTCGACATGGGCGCCGCGATCATCGCCGTCGCGGGCCTGTCGTTCATCGGCTTCGGCGCGCAGCCGCCGACGCCGGAGTGGGGCGTGATGATCAGCGAGGGCCGGAACTTCTTCAGCACGGAGCCGTGGCTCTCGCTCTTCCCCGGGCTCGCGATCCTCGTCGCGGCCGGCTCGTTCAACGTACTCGGGGATGCGCTGCGTGACGCGTTCGATCCGCGTCGTGCGCTCTGAGACGCGCGACTATGCGGGCGGGGTTTGCGGAGCGGTAACCGCGCGCGCTCCCGGGACGATCGCGAAGCGGAACCCCTCGTAGATCGCGAAGAGGTAGAAGAGCCCGTCGATCACCGTGAAGTCCGCGCTGAGGACCTGCCAGATCGTCTCGAAGTCGAGGATCGCGAGGACCTCGGCGAGCGTCACGTTGTAGTCGCGCAGCACGAACGCGATGACGGCGAAGACGTTGCCGATGGCGATCGCGAGCACCGCGCAGGCGGCGCCGACGACGCCGAACGTCATCGAGCTGCCCCGGCCGCCCCAGCGCACCGCGAACCCGACGAACGCGCCGAGGGCGATGGCGACGACTCCGTACTCGTGATCGGTGAGGAAGGGGATCGCGGCCCAGACGACGGCCGAGATCAGCGCCGCGACGAGGCCGGCGAGGATGCCGACGAGGAGGTCGCCGCGCGATTCGGTGTTCTCGAGCACGTGAAGAGTATGCGGGAGCGGTCTATCCCCACTTAGAGGGAGGGAACGGCGACGGCGAGCGCGGCGGCGGCCTCGCTATCGCGTTCCCCCGCGCGCTCGAGGGCGTGCTGCCAGCCGCGCCGCTGTCCCGGATCGACGAAGCGCGCGACCACCGATGCGTCGAACGGCCGCACCCCGACCTTCTCGCATTCATCGGCGACGTAGCTGTACGACTCGGCGGCGCGGACGAGGTCGGCGCCGATGCGCTCGGGGAAGTGCCGTCGCACGCGACGGAGGAATCGCGCGGCCGCCCGCCGCGCGGCGTGCAGGAGCACGCGCCTGGCGTGGTCGACGAAGGCACGCTGCGCGATCTCGCGCGCGGGCACCTCCTCGCGCAGCCCGTCGATCCACGCTCGGAACGCCGCCTCACCCTGGAAGAGCTTCGTGCCGTCGACCTCGCGCGTCGCGGACGCGGCGACGTCGACGCCACGACGGACGGCGTCGCGCGCGAGCGTCGCCTCGTCGACGCGCGCGCCGCGCTCGAGGAACACGACCGTCGCGGGACGCTCGCCGCCGAACGCGTCGGCGAAGTGCATCCGGCTCGGATCGTCCCCGTGATCCGCGTACGTGCGCGCGAAGAGCACGCGGTCCTTCACGTCGTAGCCGCTGATGACGCCGAACTCAGGGAGCTGCAGGAGACCGCGCGCGAGCGGCGGAAGGCCGGCGTCGACGCTCTCGACGATGCGCTCCCACACGAGCTCGCGCAGCTCCTCATCGAACGGCGGCTCGACGACGTCAGCGCGGAGCGCGACCGCGGCCGCCGCGCGCACGATCGCCTCCGGCGCGTGCGGCGACGCCGTGTCCGGATCCCAGCGATCGTCGACGCGCAGCTGGAAGGCGATGCCAGAAGCCGCGGCCGCGTCGTCGTACAGCGCGATCCGCTCGTCCCGCGAGGCCTGCAGCGCCGATCCGAGCGCGCCGCACAGCGTGATGTCCTCGCCCTCTCCGAAACGCAGCGGCGGGACCTTGCGCAGGAGGTTGCGATCCGTGGGCGTCCTACCCGTCTTCGGGGAACGCGGTCTTCAGCACGTGCGCGACCTGGAGCGTGATCCACTTGTCGGCGTCGCTCTTCGCCGGCATGCGGTCGAGGTACGGCGCGCGGCCGTGCCACCGACCGCGCTCGTCCTGCCGCGACAGCAGCCACGCGATGGCGCCGGCGGCGCGCGGGTCGGAGAGCGCGTCGAGATCGGCGAGCACGCGCAGCACGAAGAGCACGTCGGCCTGGTAGAAGAGCGGGAAGTTCGCCGAGCGCCACAGGTGGCTCGGGCCGGAGTCGCTCGGGTACGCGCCGCGCTCGAGCTTGTACGAGAGCAGCCACTCCGTCCCGCGGCGCAGCGTGCGCTCGACCTCGCGCGTGCGTGACTGCTCCGGCAGCGCCGCGAGCCCCCAGAGCAGTCGTGCGTAGCCCCACGCGCACGGGAGATCGCCGTTGATGTGGCACGCGGCCTCGAAGACCTTCGAGTCGCGCACGAGCCGATCCACGATCCACTCCAGGCGTTCGTCCGCGCCGAAGCCCGCGTGGCAGAGGTACCGAAGGAGGCTGCCGAAGATGCACGACACGCCGTGATCGTGGAGCCAGCCCATCGCCTCCCGTTTCGACTCCATGACCTCGAGCATCTTCCGCGCGCCGCGACGCACGCGCGGATCCGAGCCGTCGGCGCGGTACTCGACGAGCAGGAGCATCTCCCAATGGCTGGCCGTGTACTTCGGCTTCCACCAGTCCTCGCCCCAGGTGCCGTCCGCGTACTGGCGCTTGAGGATCGTGGAGATCGGCGGCGACGACATCGCGCGCGCCTTGGCCTCGCGCAGCTCGGGATCGCGTGAGGAGCGCGCCTCGATGAGCTCGAGCGCGCCCGCGCGCACCCCCGCGTCGCGACGCTCGAGGAGCCACGGCAGCGGGTCGCCGCGGAGCAGGGCGCGCCACGATGCCATCGCGCTATTCGCCGCCGACCGACACGTCGCGAACGAGGAGCGTCGGGCTGCCGATGCCGCTCGAGCCGAAGCGCAGATCGTCGCCCACGGCGGCGATCGCGGTGAGCAGCGCGACGAGGTTCCCGGCCACGGTGATGGCCTTCACCGGATACTGCGGCGCGCCGCGCTCGAGGAACGTCCCCGTCGCGCCGAGCGAGAACTCCCCGGAGATGGGATCGATCGTGTGCAGGTTCAACAGCGACGTGAGCGCGAGTGCGCGGTCCGCGCCGCGCACGAGCTCCGTCGCGGGCGTCCTACCGGCCTCGATGTAGAGATTCGAAATGCCGGCGTGCGGAGTGCCGGCGTAGCTGCCGCGCCTGGCGTTGCCGGTCGGCGTCGCACCGAGGCGCTTCGCGGTCTTGATCGAGTGCAGGTAGCCGGCGAGCACGCCCTCCCGCAGGAGCACGACGTCCTGCGTCGGCGTGCCCTCGCCGTCGAACGGCGACGTCGCCCGGCCGCCGACACGGCGGCCTTCGTCGCGCAGGGTCACGAGCTCGCTCGCGACGCGCTGGTCCATCTTCCCCGCCAGCAGGCTCTTGCCCTTGAGGACGTTCTCCGCGGAGAAGAGCGCGGCGATCGCGCCGACGAGCTCCATCGCGCGGTACGGCTCGAGCACGATGTCGATGCGCTGGGTCTTGAACGCTCGCGCGCGCAGCTTCTCCAGCGCGCGCCGCGCCGCCTCGTCGCCGATGCGGCCGGGGTCGATGGTCGCGAACGTGCGGCCGCCGTCCCCGAAACCGCCGATCTGCTTGTCGTCGCCTTCGGTCGCGACGCAGGCCGTGCCCGCGCCGAAGGTCGTCGAGCGGTACGTCCCGAAGGCGCCGGCCGTCGTCGCGACGACGGTCACGCCGGCGCCGTCGCCATACGACGTCTTGTAGAAGGAGGTGATGCGCGGGTCGACGCGCCGCGCCGCCGCCTCGATCGCGAGACACAGCTCCGTCTTCTCCGCGACGTCGTGCGACTCGTATCCGGCGTCGAAGATGCGCAGGTCGCCGTCCGTGGCGATCGGCGCCGTCGCGAACGAGATCGCCTCGTCGGGACTCGTCACGCGAGCGTTCGCGATCGCGAGGTCGACGCATTCGGCGATCCCGATGGGGGACAGGTCGCTCGTGTACGCGAATCCGATCCGGCGCTCGTCGAGCACGCGCACGCCGAGACCGCGCTCGGTCTCGACCTCGGCCGACTCGACCTTACCGTCGATGATCTCGATGCTCGTGCCCTGCGAATCGCGGAGGTACGCCTCCGCCTCGACCCCGTCGCGCCGCTTCGCCTCGTCGAGCGCGCGCTCGACGACGGCCTCGTTGTCCAGGCGCTCGGTCATGAGCGTCGGGTCACGGCTTGCTCTCGCGCACGATTCCGCCAATGACTATTTGCGGAATGCGGATCGTCGGCTGGGCGTCGGCCACCGGCGCCCCCTGGCCATCCTTGCCGCAGGTGCCGATGGAGAAGCCGAGATCCGAGCCGACCATGTCGATGGAGTTCATCACCGTCGGCGCGTGCCCGGTGAGCGTCGCGCCGCGGATCGCCTCCGCGACCGTCCCGCCACGGATCTTGTAGCCCTCGCTGATCTCGAACGCGAAGTGCCCGCTCACCGGGTCGACCTGCCCGCCGCCCATCTTGCGCACGAACACGCCGCCCTCGACGGAGCGAACGATCTCCTGCGGCTCGGTCTTGCCCGGCGCGATCATCGTCGTGGTCATGCGCGGAATCGGCAGGTGCCGGAACGACTGCCGCCGCGCGTTGCCGGAGAGCGGCAGGTCCATCTTCTTCGCGTACTTCCGATCGGTGAGGTAGCGCCGCAGGATCCCGTTCTCGATGAGGACGTTCTGCCGCGTCGGCGTGCCTTCGTCGTCGACCGCGCTTGTGCCGCGCCTTCCGGGGAGGCTGCCGTCGTCGACGACCGTCACGAGTTCGCTCGCCACCCTTTGCCCGAGCTTTCCCGCGTACACCGAGAGGCCGCGATCGTTGAAGTCGGCCTCGAGGCCGTGCCCGACGGTCTCGTGAATGAGCGTGCCGCCCGCCTCGCTCGACACGACGACGGTGTACGTCCCTGCCGGCGCCGGCTCGGCCTCGAGATTGAGGATCGCGCGGCGCGCCGCGGTGCGCGCCGCATCGGCGACGGCGTCCTCGCTCATCTGCTCGAACCCGACCGTGCCGCCGATCGCCTCGTACCCGGTCTGCTGCAGGCCCTCCGCCTTCGCGACGGCGTTGACGGCGAACACGAGGCGAACGCGCCTGTCGGTCGCGAACTGCCCATCGGTGTTCGCGATGACGACGTCCTGCACGGACTCGCGGTACACCACCGTGACCTGCGCGATCCGCTCGTCGTGACCCCGCGCGACCGCGTTCGCGAGTTCCAGGTTCCGCACCTTCTGCTCGATCGGCACGTCGCGCGGATCGATGCGCACCTCGCTCGGCGGGAGCACTTCCACGCGTCGCAGCTCGGCGATCGGGCGGTCGGGAGCCGAACGCCCGACCGCTCCCGCCGCGCGGCCCGCGAGCGCGGTCAGGTCGTCGACGTCGGTCACGTTTCCGTCGGCGTATACGGTCCGGTCGCCGAGGAGCACGCGGATGCCCGCTCCCTGATCCGTGCCGGAGGTCGCCTCCTCGAGCTTGCCGTCGTCGAAGACGAGCGACAGCACGCGGTGGCGCTCCCAGAAGACCTCCGCCCAGTCGCCTCCCTGGGACAGCGCCGTGCGCAGAACGCGCGCCGCGTCTGTCTCCGTCAGGACGAACGAACGGACAAGCGTGTCCGTCGGCAATGCTCCCCTCCGAACCTCAGAACGCGCGAGAGACGCACAGGATAACGAGTCAGTCGCCGACGACGGTGACGAGCACTCTCCTCTCGCGCGGACCATCGAACTCGGCGAGAAAGATGCCCTGCCATGTGCCGAGCGCGAGATCGCCGTCGGCGATCGGGATCGCCGTCGACGCGCCCGTGAGCACCGTGCGGATGTGCGCCGGCGCGTTGCCTTCCGCGTGGCGGTAACCGGCGTCGTCGGGGACCGCGCGCCGAAGGGCGGCGAGCACGTCGACGAGCACGTCCGGATCGGCGTTTTCGTTCACGTACACGCCAGCCGTCGTGTGCAGTGAGGTGATCGCACACACGCCCGTCCGCACCTTGCTCGCGCGCACGACCGCGCGGACGCGCTCGGTGACGTCGAGCGCCTGCTCCTTCTTCGTCGTCCGGACCGACACGTGTTCGGCGTACGCGCTCACGACGCCCGCCTCCGCTCGGTGACGATGCGCGCGAGCACATCCGCGGAGATGTTCGCGCCGGAGACGACGAGCACGACGTGCCGTTCCCGCGCGTCGACGAGACCGCTGCGCAGGGCCGCCAGGCCCACCGCCCCTGAGCCCTCGACGAGCAGCGAGAGGCGTGACGCGTATTCATACACGGCATCGGCGATGGCGGTCTCGCTGACGCGCACGACGCCGTCGACATAGCGGTCGAAGATGTCGAGGGTGATCGGTAGCGTGCTCTTCGCCACCAGCTTGTCCGCGAGGGACGCCGGATGGTCCACCGTGACCGGACGTCCGGCGGCGAGGGATCGCGTGACCGCGTCGGCGCCTTCGGGCTCCACGCCGTAGACGTTCCCACGCCAGCCGGACGCCTTCAGCGCCGTGGCGATCCCCGACACGAGTCCGCCGCCGCCCACGCCGGCGAGCACGACCTGCGCGGCCGGAAGCTGCTCCAGGATCTCGAGGCCGATCGTGCCCTGGCCGGCGACGACGATCGGATCGCCGTACGGATGGACGAACGTGCGTCCGTCGCGCTCCTCGAGCTCGTGCGCGAGGGCGAGCGTGTCGTCGTAGACGTCGCCGACGAGCCGCACGTCCGCGCCGTACGCGCGGCAGCGCTCGACGACGCCGCGATCGACGCCGCGCGGCATGACGATCGTCGCCGTCGTACCGAGACGCCAGGCCGCCCACGCGACGGCCTGGCCGTGATTGCCGGCCGACGCGGCGACGACGCCGCGCGCGAGGCGGTCGCGATCGAGCGACGCGAGCTTCGCGAGCGCGCCGCGCACCTTGTACGCCCGCGTCGGCTGAACGGTCTCGAGCTTCAGCCACACCTCGGCGCCGAGTTCCTTCGACAGGAGTGGCGCCGGCTCGAGCGGCGTCGGGACGCTCAGGTATCGCCGCACGACGGCGCGCGCGCGGTCGATATCGGCCAGCCGAACCGGCGCTTCAGCGT
>DASQXO010000101.1:0-5119 GCA_035639655.1 Candidatus Dormiibacterota bacterium | reverse complement strand
AGGATCAGCGCCAGCATCGGCTCAATCTGCCACGCGATCAGGCGCTGTTGCAACTCGTTGCAACAGCGGCTAGTTGCAAGTGAATCGCGGCTGCGAGAGACTCGCTCGATGCCGCCGCAACCGCTCGCAACCGCACTCCGGGCGCGCGGTCACCGCCTCACGCCGCAGCGTCTCGTGATCCTCGAGACCGTCGAGCGGGCCCGGCACCACACCACGGCGGAGGACGTCGCGCGCCGCGTCGGCGAGCGTTTTCCCGGTGTGGACGCATCCACGGTGTACCGCACGCTGGAGCTCCTCGAGCGCGAGGGCCTCGTGACCCACACGCACTTCGACGACGGCGTGACGCGGTGGCACCTCGCATCCGCTGAGCGTCACCAGCACCTCGTCTGCCGCGTGTGCGGCGACGAGCTGGAGCTCGAGGTCTCGCTGCTCGAGCCGGCGGCGCGGAAGATCCGCGATCGATTCGGTTTCGTGGCCGACATGGCACACTTCTCGATCGCGGGGACCTGCGCGAAATGCCAGTCGTAACGCGGCTGCTCATCAGAGCCGCCCTCATCTGCGGCGTCGCGCTCCTTGCCGGCGGCACGCAGATCGCGCCGCACGAGCACGTCGCCGGATGGACGCACGAGGGCCTCGACCATCCGCCCTCGGCGGTCCACGCGACGCTGCTGGAGCACCTGCGCTACCTCATCGAGCAGCAGCAGCATCAGGCACGAATCTCCGCGGCCACGACGTTCTCCGCCGCGCCGCTCGCGGTCGCCGCGAGCGGCGTCGTGCTCGCGCTCTACGCGTTCGGCACGCCTCGCGTATGGCGGCCGGACCGCCTCGGGATCGCCGCGCTCGCCATCACGCTGCGCGAAGCGCAGCTCGCGCTCGCGCCCGCGCTCGCTCCGCCGCGCTCCTCCTCGTCCTGATCTTCGGTGCTCGCGTCGCGCTCGGGGTTCGAGCGTGTCGCGACGATCACGACAAGGAGGTCGCTTCTGTGCGACGACTCATCCTCGCGTCCATCCTCGCCGCCATCGCGCTGTCGCTCGCCGCGGCGCCGGCGGCCGGTCATGAGCGCCGGACCATCGGTCACTACACGGTGGAAGTCGGTTGGCGCGACGAGCCGGCGCTGGCGGGACAACTCAACGGCGTCGACCTCACCGTCACCGACAAGGACGACCAGGACAAGCCCGTCGAGGGTCTCGAGCGCACGCTCAAGGTCGAAGTTTTCTACGGCGGCTTGTCACGAGCGCTTGCGCTCGACTTCCACGCCATCGAGGCCGATCCCGGGCACTACGCCGCCGACCTCATCCCCACCAAGGACGGCTCGTACACCTTCCACATCTTCGGCACGATCGTTCAGCAGAAGGTCGACGAGCGATTCGAGTCAGGGCCGAACCGCTTCGACGACGTCGCGAAGGCGACCGCGCTGCAGTACCCCGACCCGGTCGCGTCCGGTGCGGACCTGAATTCCGCGCTCGCGGGCATCCAGTCCGCGGTCGACCAGGCGCGCATACTCGCCGTCGCCGCGATGGTGCTCGCGATCGTGATTCCGCTCGGCACGGTCGTGGCGCGAAGGCGCGCGTGAGGTTCGTCGCGCGTGCGCAACTCCGTGCGGCGCTCGTCGCCCTGACGATGCTCGCTTCGGCGTCGGTCGCGCTCGCGCACGCGAACTACGTGAAGAGCGTGCCCGATGCCGACGCGCGTCTTCCAAGCGCGCCGACGGAGGTGCGCGTGACGTTCAGCGAGAGCCCCGAGCCGAAGCTGTCGGAGCTCCGCGTCCTCGACGTGAAGGGAGCGCGAGTCGACAAGGCCGACCTCACGAGGATCGACTCGACGACGCTGAAGGTCGGTCTCCAGAGCATCGGCGACGGCGGCTACACCGTCGTGTGGCGCACCGTCTCGGCCGTCGACGGGCACGAGACGCGCGGCTCGTTCGCGTTCGCCATTGGGAATGGTCAACTGCCCTCACTCCCAGATCTTCCGACGTCGCCGCCTCCGAATCCGATCGAGATCCTCGGTCGCATCCTTTCGTATGCCGGCGTCGCGCTCCTCCTCGGCGTTCCCTTCTTCGGGCGTTTCGTCGCGATGCGCGAGGACGATCGACGCGGCGCGGCGAACGTCCGCCGCGCCGGCGCGGTCGCGGTCATCGCGGGCAGCGGGATCCTCCTCGGCCAGATCGGCGGCATCGGGCTGATCGCGTCGCGGCTCGGCGTGCTGCTCGCGGCTCGCGCCGCCATCGCGGCCGCGGCGATCCTCATCCCCTGGCCGACCGGTCTCCTCGCGCTCGGCGCGGCGGCCGCGGCGACGCTGACGCTGCAGAGCCACGCCGCCGCCGTCGAGGACCCCGTGAGCATGGCCCTCGACTTCGTGCACGTCCTCGCGATCGGCGCGTGGGTCGGTGGCCTCGTGAGCCTCGCTGTTCTTGCGCTGCCCCGACGCGCGGCGGCGCGCCCGGCGGACGCGCGCGACCTCGGCGCGCTCGTGTCGCGGTTCTCCACGCTGGGCGTCGTCGCCGTCGTCGTCATCGTCGCGACCGGGACGCTGCAGTCGCTGCGGGTGCTGCTCGATCCGCGCGATCTCATCGAGACGCCGTACGGTCTCGCGCTCCTCGCGAAGATCGTCCTGCTCGCGCTCGCCGTCGCCCTCGGCGCGCTCAACCTGCTGCGCTACGGACCGCGCCTCCGCGCGAGCGTCGAGGGCTCGCGGATGAAGCGGCTCCTCGACCTCGGCGTGCGCGGCGAGATCGCGCTCGTCAGCGGCATCCTCGTCGCCGCCTCGGTGCTGACGGCGCTCTCGCCGCCGAACTACGCAACGGGCGCGGCCTACTTCGGCGTGCAGCACGCCGGCGACGTCCGCGTCCAGCTCCTCGTGCAGTCGCCGAACCCCGGGCAGAACCGCTTCGACATCCGGCTGCAGCAGGGCCTCAATCCGCCGGGCGACGTCGAGCGCGTGACGCTCCGCTTCACGATGCAGGAGATGGACATGGGCGAAGCCGAGCTCACCGCGCAGCCGAAGGGCGCGGGTGAATTCGTCGCGACGGGGAGTCCGGCGAGCATGTACGGGCACTGGAACACGCTCGTCATCGTGCGCCGCACCGGTCGCGAGGACGCGCGGGCGCTGTTCCGCGTGCCGATCCTCGGCGGCGCCGGCGCGGTGCAGACCAAGATCGTGCCCGCGGGAGCGTTGAACCTCTTCACCTATACCGATCCGCCGCAGCCCGTCGCCGGCCAGCCGCTCTCGATCGTGATCGTGCCGGCCGATCGCTCGGGCACGGCGGTGCAGGGGGCCCAGATTCACGCCGAGCTCGAGGGGAAGTCCTACGCCGCGACCGCCGAGGGCGTGCTGTACCGCATCGATCTCCCCGCCCTCTCGGCCGGGACGAAGCGGATCGACCTCATCGTGAACGCGGGACAGGGCGAGTCTCGCGGCACGTACGATGTAACCGTCGCGCCGTGAACTTCACGCCGATCGAAGCCCACATCATCCAGGGACCGCTCGACGCGTTGATCGAGTTCGGTATGCCGCTCGTGATCCTCGGCGTGCTGTGGTGGTGGGCCAGGCGCGCGGAGAAGAAAGAGCCGAAGTGACCTTCAGCCTCCCGTGGCCGCGCGACTCGGTGCTCACCTTCGCACTCGAGGTCGCGATCGTCGCGGGCGTGCTGCTCGTCGCCGGCATCGCGATGCGGCGGCGCGGCCGACGACCGTTCGGGACGCGGCTCCTCGCCGGGAGCGGCATCGCCGGCGGGATCTGCGGTCTCGCCGTCGTCGCCGCATTCACCGTGGCGCCGACGCTGCCGACGCCGTTCGTGCCGATCACCGAGCAGTTCCTGCAAAACCCCGTTTCGAACACACCGGAGAACATCCAGGCCGGCCGGGCCGTGTTCCAGCAGAGCTGCGCGCTGTGCCACGGACCGCAGGGCCGCGGCGACGGAGTCGCCGCGCTGGCGATGAACCCGCGCCCGGTGAACCTCCAGCTGCACGTGCCGCAGCACCCCGACGGCTTCCTGCATTACTGGATCTCGGACGGCGTCGCGGGCACGCAGATGCCGGCGTGGAAGGGCCAGCTCAGCGAGACGCAGATCTGGCAGGTGATCCGCTACCTGCGCGAGCTGGCCGCCGGGAGATCGTGACGGCGCCGCCGCGGAGCCTCGCGAGCTGGCGCCGGCTCGCCATCGTCTTCGGCATCAGCACGAGCGTGCTGCTCCTCGAGGCCGCCGGAGCGCTGCTCGCCAACAGCCTTGCGCTCTTCGCCGACGCGGGTCACGTCCTCGCGGACGTGGTCGGGATGGGTCTGTCGCTGTTCGCGATCTGGCTCGCGTCGCGTCCCGCCGGCGAGGGACGTACCTTCGGGCACCTGCGCGCGGAGATCCTTGCTGCGGTCGCGAACGCGACGCTGCTGTTCGGCATCGCCATCTTCGTGCTCTTCGAGGCGGGGCTCCGGTTCGCGGCGCCGCCCGCGGTCGCGAGCGCGCCGATGCTCCTCTTCGCGTCCGTCGGCGTCGTCGCGAACCTGTTCTCCGCGTGGCTCCTCCACGACGCGCGGTCGCAGACCCTGAACCTCCGCGCCGCCTTCCTCGAGGTGCTCTCCGACGCCGCCGGATCCGCCGTCGTGATCGTCGCCGCGCTCGTGATCGCGACGACCGGCTTCACCGCGTTCGACGCGATCGCGTCGGCCGCCGTCGCCCTCCTCATCCTGCCGCGGACCTGGCGTCTGCTGCGCGAGGCGATCGACGTCCTGCTCGAGGCGACGCCGAAGGACGTCGACACGCGGCACGTGCGGCAGCACATCCTCGACGCGCCCGGCGTCATCGAGGTGCACGACCTGCACGTCTGGACGATCACGAGCGGGATGAACGTCGTCTCGGCGCACGTCGTGCTCGGCGACCAGGCGCACCCGCCGGCCGTGCTCCGCGCGCTCGGCGCCTGCCTGCGCGACGACTTCGACATCGAGCACTCGACGTTCCAGCTGGAGACGCCGGACCACCGCCCCATCGAGGAGGGTCTGCACCGCTGAGCCGCGCGCACGGCCGTGATCGCTCGCGCCGTGCCGCGTTCTGCTGGTGTGCCGCCACGGATCCTCCTCGCGCTCGCGCTGGCCGCGTCGCTCGCGGCCGCATTCCCTGCGGCGACCG
>DASQXO010000100.1:0-9334 GCA_035639655.1 Candidatus Dormiibacterota bacterium | reverse complement strand
CTGTGGTTCCGCAGCATCGGGCTCGAGTCGGTCTTCCTGCGCCGCTACACGGCGGCGTTCATCGCCTTCGTCGTGTTCTTCTTCGCGTTCTTCATCTTCGCCGCGATCAACGTGTGGATCGCGACGCGACCGCGGATCGCGCCGCGCATCGTCGATATCGGCGAACGGCGCGTGTCCGCGGCGCTGTCGTACCGCGTCAGCGCGGCGATCCTGGTCGTACTGGCGCTGTTCTTCGGCCTCGCGGCCGCCGATCAATGGGACCCGCTGCTGCGCGCGCTCAACGCGACGCCGTTCGGCGTCGTCGATCCGATCTTCGGACAGGACGTCGGCTTCTACTTCTTCACGTTGCCGGTGCTCGAGTTCGTGCGCGGCTGGGCGTTCGGCGCGCTCATCGTCGTCGCGATCGCCGTCGTCGTGGCGTACGCCACGCGCGGCGCGTTCGACGTCATCGCCGCCGGCCTGGAGAACCTCGGGACCTCCGCGCGCGCCGCGCTCTCGCTCGCGCGACCGGTCCGCGCGCACCTCTCCGTGCTCGGCGCGCTGTTTTTGCTGCTCATCGCCGCCGGCTACCAGCTCGACCGCTACGGCCTGCTCTTCGAGCACGAGGGGCCATTCCTCACCGGGGCGGGATACACCGCGATCAACGCCCGCCTCCCGGCGCTGAACATCCTCACCGTCATCGCCGCGGTCTCCGCGGTGCTCCTGCTCGCGAACGTCTGGGCGCGGACGATCTGGCTGCTTGGCGCGTCGCTCGGCGTGTGGCTCCTCGCGGCGATCGCCGTCGGTGGGGTGTACCCAGCGCTCGTGGAGCGATTCATCGTGCAGCCCAACCAGTTCATCCAGGAGCGCCCCTACATCGATCGCCACATCGCGGCGACCCGCGCCGCATACGGCATCGCCGCAGCCACCGAGTCGGCGTTCGACGTGAAGGATCAGCCGACCTCCGACGACGTCACTCGCGATCTCTCGACCGTCCAGAACGTCCGCATCTGGGACTACCGCCCGCTCCAGACGACGCTCAATCAGGTCCAGGGCCTGCGGCAGTACTACGAATTTCCCGACGTCGACGTGGTGCGCGCCGACATCGACGGCAAGACGCAGCAGCTGATGGTCGCGGCGCGCGAGCTCAATCCCGCGCGGGTGCCGCAGTCCTGGGTCAACGTCCACCTCGCGTTCACACACAGCTACGGCGCGATCGCGGTGCCGGTGTCCGCGGTGACGCCCGAAGGGCAGCCGGCGTTCTCGTTGAAGGACCTTCCGCCGCAGGGCCAGCCGAAGATCGATCAGCCGCAGATCTACTACGGCCAGGAGACGAACCAGTACGTCATCGTCGGCACGACGACGGACGAGTTCGATTACCCGAAGGAGAACACCGAACAGACGACGCGGTTCAACGGCGGCGGCGGCATTCGCGTCAGCAACGTGTGGGACAAGCTCATCTTCGCGCTGCGTTTCAACGACCTGAACCTGCTCATCGCGCCCGGCCTCTCCGACGCGAGCCGGCTGCTCATGCACCGCCAGATCCAGGAACGCGAGCGGCTCATCGCGCCGTTCCTGCAGTACGACAACGACCCGTACCTCGCCTTCGTGAACGGGAAGCTGTACTGGATCCACGACGCGTACACGACCGGAGAGCGTTACCCGTACTCCGCCGCATTCGGGGATGCCTCGCGACCGGGCGCGGACGGGCGCACCGCGCGGGACACGACGTACATCCGCAACTCGGTGAAGGTCGTCACCGACGCGTACGACGGGACGATCAAGTTCTACGTGGCCGATCCGAACGATCCGGTGATCCTCACCCTGCAGAAGATCTATCCCGAGCTGTTCGACTGCATCTGCCACATGGATCCCGGGATCCGCGCGCAGCTGCGTTATCCCGAAGACATCTTCCGCATTCAGACCGCGATGTTCGGCCGCTACCACGTCACCGACGCATCTGTCTTCTACACCGGCACGGACAACTGGCAGGTCGCGAGCGAGATCTTCCAGCAGGGCGGCAGCGCGCAGTCGATCGAGCCGTACTACGTCATCACCCGCCTCCCCGACGCGACCGCATCCGAGTTCGTGCTCTTCGTGCCGATGACGCCCGTCGGCCGCAACAACATGGTCGGCTGGCTCGCCGGCCGCTCCGACGGCGAGCACTACGGCGAGCTGCGCGTGCTGCGCTTCGCGACCGACCGTACGATCTTCGGCCCGCTCCAGGTCGAGAACCGCATCGATCAAGACCCGGACATCAAGACGCAGCTCGCGCTCCTCTCGCAGGCCGGATCCCAAGTCGTGCGCGGCAACCTGCTCGTGATCCCCGTCGGATCCTCATTCATCTACGTCGAGCCGCTCTTCATCCAGGCGAGCTCCGGCGGTCTGCCCGAGCTGCGACGCATCGTCCTCGCGACGCAGACACGCGTCGTCATGCGCAACACGTTCTCCGACGCGCTGTCCGCGCTCGTTCAGGGCGCGCCCGCGGTCACCCAGCCCCCTGCGACGCAGCCGCCGGCGACGCAGCCGCAGCCGCCAGCGAACGTCTCGGCGGAGGTGCGGGCGCTCGTGAAGTCCGCGTCGGACCACTACGCGAAGGCGCAGGCCGCGCTGCGCGGCGGCGACTTCGCGACGTATGGCGCCGAGCTCGACGCGATGTCGAAGGACCTCGCGCGATTACGTGACCTCACCGGCGCGCAGTAAGCCGCATCTAGGCGCTCGTTCGGGCGTCAGGACGCTCGGAATGCTCGCGAGCGAGCGCAGGGTCGAGCGCGCGACACAGTGGTACGTCGAGTGCACTCCGTCGAGACATGTCCGGGCCGTTCCAGCTGCGGATCTTCGACGCGCACACGCATCTCTCCGGTCCCGAGTCCGGCGAAACGCCCGAGAACATCGTGCAGACGCTCGACGCCTGCAACGTCGAGAAAGCGTTCGTCATCGCGCCCTTGATCACGAAGGGATCGTGGGAGCTCGACGAGAGCCATCTCGACGAGACTCGCCGCAATAACGACTACTGCGCGCGCGTCTGTGCGCGCATGCCGGACCGCCTCCTCGGGTTCTGCGTCCTGAATCCGGCGCCCGGCGTCTCAGGCGGGACGTTCGGGCAGGCAGTCGATCTCATGATCGAGGAGGCGAAGCGCTGCCGGCACGAGCTCGGCCTCCGCGGCGTCAAGCTCATCCCCTCCGGCTGGTATCCGAACGACCCGCACGCGGTCCGGCTCTACCGCGCCGTCACCGATCTCGGGATGTACGTCCTGTTCCACGCCGGAATCTTCCTCGACGGGATGGAGGGGACGTACTGCAAGCCGACGTACTTCGAGGCCGTGCACCAGGTCGAGGGTTTCCGCGGTCAGCTCGCGCACCTCGCCTGGCCGTGGGTCGACGAGTGCATCGCCGTGCTGGACATGGAGTCGATGATCCACGGCAAGGAGCCGGGTCAATGGCAGCTCCGCGCGGACCTCTCGTTCGGCCCGCCCGAGGACTGGCAGCTTCGCTCCTGGCAGCTCGCGCTCGACACGCTGCCGAAGGAGATGCTCTGCTACGGGTCGGACATCTTCTGGCCCGCGACGCCGGAGCGCTACCTCGAGCAGTACCTGCAGCCGCAGCTCGGCCTCTTCGAGGTCGCGCTGACACTGGGCCACCAGGCCGGCGAGGGCAGCCCCGACCGAGCCCGCTGGCGACAGCAGATCTTCCACGACAACGCGTGGTCGCACTGGAAGGCGGCCGTCGGCGCGGATGAGCGGCGGCGGCCGGCGGCGGTCGTGAGCGACCGGAACGGCGGCCGGCGGTGAAGGCGCCGCGCGATCGGCGGCTGCGCATCCTCTTCGTCGTCGATTCCCTCGATGTCGGCGGCGCCGAGCGCCACGTCGTCGATCTCGCGATCGCGCTCGCGACGCGAGGCCACGCGGTGACGATCGCGTGCTCGCGGACGGGACCGCTCGAGCACGGCGCGCGCGCGGCCGGAGTCGAGGTGCGCGAGCTCGTCGGCGAGCTCGTGAAGCGCCGCATCAGCGCGCGGTACATCTCGCGGCTCGCGCGCCTGCTGCGCGACGGGCGGTTCGACATCGTGCACGCGCACATCTACGCGAGCGCCGTCGCCGCCGCCGCGGCGAACCTCGGACGCGCGACGCCGCTCATCGTCACCGAGCACAGCGACGCGACGTGGCGATCGCCGCTCGCGCGATTCGTGCATCGGCGCGCCCTGCTCCGGTCGTCGCGCGTCGTGGCGGTGTCGGACTCCATCCGCGACCGGCTCGTCGACGAAGGCGTGCCGGCGCGGCGCATCGTCGTGATCCCGAACGCCGTCACCGACCACGGCGCGCCGCGCGCCGATCCGTGGCTGCGCGACGGCGTGCCACTCATCGGCACCGTGGCCCGGCTCAACCCGGAGAAGGGGATCCACTACTTCATCGAGGCCGCCGCGCGCGTGTCGGCGCGCCATCCCGAGGCGCGCTTCATCGTCATCGGCGACGGTCCCGAGCGCGAGCGGCTGTCGGCGCTCGCGGCTCGCCTCGGCGTCCCGGTGTGGTTCCTCGGCACGCGCGGCGACGTCCCCCAGTTCGTCGGCATTCTCGACGTGCTCGTGCTGCCGTCGCTCTCAGAGGGCACGCCGCTCGTCACGCTCGAGGCGATGTCGGCGGGCGTGCCCGTCGTCGCGACCGCCGTCGGCGGCGTCCCGGCGCAGATCACCCACGGCCGCGAGGGTTTCCTCGTCCCCGCCGCGAACGCGCCGGCGATCGCGGACGCGGTGCTGCGCCTCGTCGAGGATCGCGATCTGCGTCAGGCGATGGGCGAGCGCGCGCGGGCGCGCATCGAGACCGGGTCGCGCCACGCCGAGCTCGTGCGCGCGGTCCTGGATGTCTATCGTGCGGCGCTTTCCGAGAAGGAGCAGCGGCATGTCGATCGACGCGGGATCGCGAGTGGTCGTCCGGCGTGGCCGGCCCTCTGACCTCGACGAGATCCTCGACCTCCTCACCGGATACGGGCTCGGACGCGAGTTCTTCGCTCCGCGCTACGAGCGCGACCCCACGTACCGGCCGGAGCTCTCGTGGGTGGCGGTGCTCGACGGGCGCATCGTCGCGCACGTCCGCGTCTTCGATCGCACGATCCGCCTCGCCGGCGGCACCCTTCGCGTAGCCGGCGTCGGCAACGTCATCACCGCGGAAGAACATCGCCGCGCCGGTCACGCCGGCCGCCTGCTCGAGGCGATGCTCGACGACGTCGCGCGCGAGGGCTTTCCGTACTCGCTGCTCTGGACGCACGTCCCCCGCGTCTACGCGCGCTACGGCTGGGCGACCATCGGCGAGACCCGCGTGCGCGCGACGGTCGACGTCGCGGCCCCGCGCGGCGTCGCCATCTCTGCCGAAGACGATCCGGACCTCGACGGCCTCGCCGCGCTCTACGACGAGGCGAACCGTGGCCGGACCGGACCAGCGCTGCGCACGCGCGACGACTGGCGCGCGCAGCGTGCGTGGACCGGGGAGCGCATCCTCGTCGCGCGCGAACGCGCGCGCGTCGTTGGCTATGCGCGTCACCGCGAGGGCGAGATCCTCGACGTCGCGGCCCCGCATCGGCCCGCGGTCCTCAGCGCGCTGCTCGCGGCGATCGTCCGCGAGTCGGGCGGCGCCGCGCGCGGCCGGCTCCCGCCGAGCGATGTCGCGCTCCTTGCCGCCGATGAGCGCGCGCTCGAGCCGAGCGACGCGCTCATGGGCCGCGTCGTCGATCGCGCGGCGTTCGTCGCCGCGGTCGAGCACGTCGTCGATCGCGCGACGCTCGGTCCGCTCTTCGAGGACCAGGCGCTCCTCGCGCGGCTCTTGTTCCACGGCGCCGCGCCGTCGGACCGCGCCGAGCTGCGCGAGCGCTTCCCGCCGCGCGACTTCGTCATCTGGGAAGCGGACGCGTTCTGATGGCGCCGCGATCGGTCGTCCACGTCGTCGGCAACTCCGTCATCGGTGGCGCGGAGCGCCACGTGCGCGACGTCGCCGGCGCGATGCGTCTCCGCGGCCTCGACGTCGAGGTCATCTGCCCGCGGCCGGGTCCGCTCAGCGAGGCGCTCGCGGCCGACGGCGTCCCCGTGCGCTGGCGCGAGTTCGTGTTCCCGCTGCCGAACGACGAGTACGCGCTCGATCCCGACGCGCTCGCGTGGCTCACCGCATACCTGCGCGAGCGCCAGCCCGACGTCGTGCACTCGCACCTGTATCCCGCGCACCTGCACGCGACGCTCGCGGCGCGTGAGGTCGGCGTGCCCGCGATCGTGCACACCGCGCACACTCTCGTCGTGCGCACCGGCGACGCGCTCCTGGCGCGGCTCGGGGGCGCGACGACGATCGCGACGGCGCGGTCCGTCGCCGAGCGTCTCGTGCGCGGCGGCGTGCCGGCCGGGCAGGTCCGCGTCGTCTACAACGGCGTCGGCCGCGAGCACCTCGACGCGCCGAGCGACGCCGGCGACGCCGTTCGCGCGAGCCTCGGCCTCGGCGATCGCGCCGTGATCCTCGTCGTCGCGCGGCTCTCGCGGGAGAAGGGCATCGACGTCCTCCTCGACGCGATGGCGGCCGTCATCGCGGCCCGGGCCGACGCCACGCTCGTCGTCGCCGGACGCGGCCCCGAGCGCGAACGCCTCGAGACGCTCGCCGCCGCGCGCGGCGTCGCGCAGGCCGTGCGGTTCCTCGGCGCGCGCGACGATGTCGCCGCGCTGTATCGCGCCTGCGACGTCGTGGCGCTGCCGTCGCGGGAGGAGGCGTGCTCGCTCGCGCTTCTGGAGGCGATGGCGGCGGCCGCGCCGATCGTCGCGACGAGTGTCGGCGGCACGCCCGAGCTCGTGCGCGACGGGCTCGATGCGTCGCTCGTGCCGCCGGACGACGACGGCGCGCTCGCCGACGCCATCGTTACGCTTCTCGCGGATCGACCTCGCGCCCGAAGTCTCGGCGCGTCGGCGCGTCGGCGCGCGCGTTCGCGGTTCACGCTCGACGCGACGGTGCGCGACACGATCGCGGTCTACGGAGAGCTGCTCGCCGGAGCAACATCGCAACCGACGGCTCGTTAGCCAGACGATGTCGTCCACCCCGATAACGCGCGCCGCGCCTGCGCGCGACCGCTCGGCGCGCGCGGCGGTTCGTGTCGGCGTGATCGGCGCCGGCTTCGCTGGTACGACGCACGCTCGCTCGCTCACCGATCTTCCGGGCGCACGACTCGTCGCGGTCGCGGCCGAAACACCAGAAGAGGCGGCGCCGCTCGCGAGGGAGCTCGGCGTGCGCGTCGCGGCGGACGCGATGACCCTCTGCGCCGCCGATGACGTCGACCTCGTCGTCGTCGCGTCGCCGACGGATCTCCACGCGGCGCACACGATTGCGGCGGCGCGCGCCGGGAAGCACGTGTTCTGTGAAAAGCCGCTCGCGCGCGACGCCGCGCAGGCCGAGGCGATGCTCGACGCGTGCGCGAAGGCCGGCGTCGCCCTCGCGGTCGGTCACGTCGTCCGTCACTTTCCCGAGTACGTGCGCGCGCGCGAGCTCATTCAGTCGGGCGCGATCGGCGCGCCCGCGCTCGCGACGCTGACGCGCGGCTCCTTCCCCGTCGGGAACGCCACGCCGTGGTACCGCGATCCCGTGCGCAGTGGCGGCGTGGTCCTCGACCTCATGCTCCACGACCTCGACACCCTGCGGTGGTGGTTCGGCGAGCCGACGCGCGTGTACGTCCGCGCGCTTGGGCTCGACGCCCGCGGCGCCGACTACGCGCTCGCGACGGTGCGCTTCGACGGCGAGCTCATCGCGCACCTGGAGGCGAGCTGGGTCGAGCACGCCGGATTCCGGACGTCGTTCGAGCTCTGCGGGGATCGCGGCATGGTCGTGCACGACAGCCGCCGTGAGACGCCGCTCCGCATCCAGTCGACGACGGGACCGGGCGGACTCGCCGTGATGCCGATGGTGACCGCGCACGAGAGCCCGTACCGCATCCAGCTCCGCGATCTCCTTGCGCGACTCGAACGCGGCGACGCGCCGCTCGTCGACGGCGTCGAGGCGTACCGCTCGCTCTCGCTCGCGTTCGCCGCGGTGTCGTCGGCGCAGCGCGGAGCTCCCGTGTCGTGGACGCGTCCGCTGTGAGAGCGCTGCTTCGCGTCGGCCTCGTGTCCTGGGCGCACGTTCACGCGCCGGGCCTCGCGCGCATCCTTGCGACGCTGCCGCAGGTGAAGTTCGCCGGCATCTTCGACGAGGAGGCATCCCGCGGCGCGCCGCACGCGCGCGAGCTCGGCGTTCCGTGGTACCCGACCGTCGAGGACCTCCTGCGCCGCTGCGACGCCGTCGTCATCGCGTCGACCAACGCGGACCGCCGTCGCTACACCGAAGCCGCCGCGCGCGCCGGCGTCCACGTGCTCGCCGAGAAGCCGCTCGCGACGACGATCGAGGACGCGGCGGCGATGATCGAGGCATGCCGCCGCGCGGGCGTCCAGCTCGGGACGGCGTTCCCGGTGCGGTCGAGCGCGGCGGTCGTGGCGCTCCGCACCGCGATCCACGCCGGAACGCTCGGCGAGGTCCGCGCCGCGCGCTGCACGAATCCCGGCAAGTACCCCGGACTGTGGTTCGCCGATCCGCTCCTCGCGGGCGGCGGCGCCGTCATGGATCACACCGTCCATCTCGCCGACGCGCTGCGCTGGGTGCTCGACGACGAGCCGGTGCGCGTGTACGCCGAGACCGGCAACGGGTTCCACCGCCTCGCGACGGAGGACACCGGGATCATCAGCGTCGACTTCTCGCGCGGCGCATTCGCGAGCATCGACTGCAGCTGGTCGCGGCCGGCGTCGTATCCGACGTGGGGCGGCGTGACTATGCACGTCGTCGGCGATCGCGCGACGGTCTCGGTCGACGTGTTCGATCAGGCGCTCATCCTGCACGCGGACTCGGGCACGCGGCTCGTGGAGTGGGGCGACGACCTCACGCGCGCGATGGTGAGCGACTTCGTCGACGCCGTTCGCGCCGATCGTCCGGTGCCGATCGACGGCGATGCGGGGCTGCGCGCGCTGGCCGTCGCGCTCGCCGCGTACCGTTCGGCTGAGTTGCGCGAGCCCGTCCCGCTCGAGTCGATCCTTGATCCGGCGACCAGCGAAGCGCCCGCGGCCTGAGTCACCATCGGGCCATTCGAGGCCCGGGGCCCACGACGCGTTTGAGCCGTAGGCGTAGACCACGCGCGAAGCGGCGCGGGCGAAGGGGAGGGGCAATGCCACGGTTTCGGATTGTTTTGGTTTGCTTAACCTTGCTTCTGTCCGTCCTGTCGCTTCCCGCATACGCGGATTCGCGTGAGATCGACACGTTCAGTCTTCCGTTCTTTCCGTGTCTCGCGAGTGCGCCCGATGCGGGCGTGCCAC
>DASQXO010000099.1:0-5074 GCA_035639655.1 Candidatus Dormiibacterota bacterium | reverse complement strand
TGAATACCGGCGGCCTGGGCGTCTGCGTCCGCCACGACTGGGGGCTGCAGACCTGCTACTACCATCTGAGCGTCACGCGGGTCAGCGAGGGCGAGCGGGTCGGGCGCGGGCAGGTGATCGCGAACGTCGGGATGACCGGTGTGACGACGGGGCCTCACGTCCATTGGGAGGCGAGCATCGAAGGCGCGTACGTCGATCCGCTGAGCTACTGACGCAGCGCCGCCGTCGCGATCCGGTGTACAGCGTCGGCCGTCGCGTCCGGATCAAGCTTTCCGTTGTCGATGACGATCCACCCGTCCTTTGGTCGACAGTGCGACCGCAGATCGCGGTCGAGGCGGACGCTCACCGGCTCGAGCAGAGCCGGGTCGAACAACTTGTTGGTGCGATCGCGGTTGCGCGCGAGCGCGACCGAGAGCGGCGGCAGCAAGACGACTTTGTGTAGCGGGCGTCCCGCGAAAGAGGGGAGGAAGTCGTCGATGTAGCGCTCGTCGACGACGTCATCGATGACCGCCGCGTAGCCCGCGTCGTTGTATGACGCCGCCATCTGCGCGGCGGCTTGACGCGCGAGCCGGAACTGGCGCGTCGTCTCGCTCGTGAGTGGATCGAGCGGCGAGGCGAAGCCCGAGACGACGAAGTCACGGATGTCATCGACCGGGATGTGGATCGCCCTCGGATAGCGCTGGCAGAGGGCGTGGGCCGTCGCGCTCTTGCCCGCGCCTGGAACGCCGCTGATGAGCCAGATCACGACTCGAGCCGCGGCCGCACCTCGCCCGCCATGCGTTCGAGTGATTCGCGATCGAACGGCACGCGCATCTGGATCACGAAGGTGCGGACGCCAAGCGCGACGTACTCGCGCAAGCGCGCTGTGACCGCGTCGACGTCTCCCGCGATCATCCACTGCGTGTCCGGCTTCGCCAGCCGGTGGCGCTCAGCGACGCGCTCCAGCTCCTCGTCGATCTCGTCGCGTCTGTCGCGCACGATGACCGGTCGGAACGTCACGCTCGGCGTGATCGCCTCCCCGTCGCGCCCCGCGGCCTTCGCCGCGCCATACAGCAGCGCGAGCTTGCGTCGCACCTCGTCCGGGCTCCCGAAGCCGTTCCACCAGTCGGCGTGCCGGCCGGCGACGCCGATCGCGCGATCCCCGTCGGCGCCGATGAGGATCGGGAGATGCGACTGGGCCGGCTTCGGCTCGGCGCGCGCGTTCGTGAGGCGGTAGTACTTCCCGCGCAGCGTCGTGCGCGCTTCGTCGAAGAGCGACCGGCAGATCCGCGCCGTCTCAGCGAGCCGCGCGAGCCGCTCCGCGGGCGCGCCGTAGTGCAGACCGTATTGCGCGTACTCCTGCTCGTACCAGCCGGCCCCGAGCCCGAGGATCGCGCGCCCGTTCGAGATCCGGTCGAGGGTCGCGGCCATCTTCGCGAGGATCGCCGGGTGGCGGAAGTCGATCGGCGTCACGAGCGGCCCGAGGCGCACGCGCGTGGTGAGCGTCGCCCACGCCGGAAGGATCTGCCATGCCTCGAGGTACGGCCCGTCCGGTGCGGCGGCGCTGGTGAGGAAATGGTCGGGCGACCAGATGGAGTCATAGCCAAGCGACTCGGCGAGGAGCGCGCCGTCGCGCAGCTCCGTCCACGTGGCGTTGCCGGCGGAAAGGCTCACGCCGAGGTGTAGCGAGGTCACGCGGCGACGGCCTGCGCGCGAAGGCGCTGGCGCACGTGCCAGGCGTCCGCCTGCGGCGCGACGAGCAGCATGAACATCACGCCGTAGATCGGAAGGTGCCCGAGAAGCTCGTCCCAGCCGAAGAGGAGCAGCGTGATGTTGAAGGGGAACCACGCCACCAGGATCGCGAGCCGCGTGACCTGACCGCTCGCGATCCATAGGCCGATGACGAACTCGAGCACGCCCGCCACGAGGACGAACGCCGGGTCGTCGACGCCGAGGGCTCGCAGCGGGTTCAGCTCGGGCCGCTGCTGCAGCAGCGCCGCGGACAGCGCGGGATTGAGGATCTTCTCGGTCAGCGCATTGAAGGCGATGCCCGCGCCCGACAGGACGCGAAGCAGCGTGATGGCCCACGTCGGCGCGCGCGGCTGCGGGATCTGGCGACGCTGGAGGACCCGGTCGAGCGAGAGCGGGCCGCGCCCGATGAGGACGAGGAACAACGCGATCCCGAGGAAGTGCAATTGCTCGACGATGCCCTCCCAACCGAAGTAGCTCGCCGCGAGCGGGCCGAGCACGGCCAGGCCGACCGCGGCGGCGCGGGTGAAGAGGCCGAGCACGAGGAGCGCGCCGACGAGGCCCTCGGCGGCGAGGAGCACGTACGACGCCTGACTGTCGATGTGCACGAAGAGGTGCGGCGCGAAGAGGCGGTCGGATAGGGCCGCGACGAGGAGCGGGAGGCCGGCGTGGGTCCCGACGAAGAACGGCCCCCAGTCAACGAAGCGGTCGAAGAAGCGGAGCAGGCGCGGCTCGCGAACGTTTCGTTGCGCCCACCAGGCCGCACCGATGACGAGCACGGAGATAGCGAGCGCGGCCGCGAAACGCGACGACAGCAGGAGCGCGTACTGCGTAGGGTAGTTCCGCCAATCGACGAACCACTTCACGTGCGCGCTCACGCGACCCTCCGCTCCGCTTCGCGCGCCTGCGGCACGTACCGCAATGCGGGCGGCAGCCGTGGCACCGTCCGGCGGACCGCGCGAACGAACACCTCGAACGCCGCCTGGCGGCGTATCGACCACGGGAGCCGAAACTGCTCGCGAAGCTCTGCCGGGAGCATCGCGGCGGCGATGAACGCGCCGGCGTCGAAGGCCGGGCGCAAGACCTTTGGCGCGCGCGGCGGACGCAAGGTGGCGTCGCACATCGCGAGGCCGGTCTCGTTCACGCGGACGACTCCCGACTCGATCTGCTCGCGGATGTACGAACTCAGGCCCTCGAAGGTCGCCGGTGCGATCGCGCGCTGCAGCCCGAGCGCCCGCGTCGCCGCGAGCCCCTCCTCGTAGTAGGTGTCCTTCTCGTGGGCGGTGAGCCGGCCGACGAAGAGCTCATACGCGAGCACGGTCGACTCGGTGAACGTCGCGAACACCCAGAGGAGGAGATCCGGATCGAACGCGGAGTACCCCTCGCCGCGGACACCGACGTGCGCGGCGTTGATCTGCCCCGCTGTCCGCAGCGCGCGGGATCGATCGCCGAACATCCCGTCGAGAGACAGCGTCATCGTTCGCGCCAGTCGACGGAACGGTTTCTCGCGGAAGTCGCTGTGCTCGGCGACGCCCTGCGCGACGCGCGGATGCGCGAGTTGCATCAGCAGCGACCGGCCTCCTGCCAGCAGCACCGCTCGCTCCCGGCCGATGCGCCAGGTGACGCTCGCTGGCCCGAAGATGCCTTCGCTCATCGGAGCAGGCGAGGCAGGAACAGCGCGAGGCCGACGGCGACCGAGGCGATCGCGGCGACGAGCACCATGCCGGCGCTGATGTCCTTCGCGGCCTTCGCGTAGGGGTGTCGCTCCGGTGAGGCGAGGTCGACGGCGAGCTCGAGCGCGGTGTTCATCCCCTCGAGGATGAGCACGAGGGCGATCGTGAGCGCAAGCACGCCCCATTCCGGCGGCGTGAGCCCGAGCCAGGCGCCGAGGGCGACCGCGAGCGCGCCGATCGCGAGCTCGATCCGCGCGTTGCGCTGCGTGCGGACGAGGTGCGCGAGGCCCGCGCCGGCGAAGCGGAACGACGAGGCGAGCGACGTGTGATGCACACCGGAAGTATCGCGTCCGCCCGTAGACTGACCTCATGCAGATCGATCGGCGCACCGTCGAGGGCGTCGCGAGGCTCGCTCGCCTCGCGCTCACCGACGAGGAGATCGAGCGCTTCACCGGACAGCTGTCCGCGATCCTCGATGCCGTCTCGAAGCTGAGCGCGGTCGACACGTCGGGCGTCGGACCGACGGCCTCGATCCTCGAGCTGCAGGACGTCCTGCGCGACGACGAGTCGCGCCCCGGCCTCACGAAAGAGGACGCCCTCCGCAACGCGCCCGATCGCGAGGGCGACTACTTCCGCGTCCAGCCGGTGTTCGAGTGAAGCTGCCGGCGACGGCGCACGAGGCCTCCGCGCTCCTGCACCGCCGCGAGGTCTCCAGCCTCGAGCTCACCGACGCCTACCTCGAGCGGATCGCCGCACTGGACGAACGGATCGGCGCGTTCCTCGCGCTCGATGCCGCGGGCGCGCGGCGCGCCGCACGGGCCGCCGACGAGCGACTCGCGGCCGGCCGAGCCGACGCGCTGACCGGGATCCCGTGGGCCTGCAAGGACGTCATCAGCACGGCCGGCATCGAGACGACGGCCGGATCGCGCATCTTGAAGGGCTATCTGCCGCCGTTCGACGCGACCGTCGTCGCGCGCCTCCGGCAGGCCGGTGCGGTGATGCTCGGGAAGACGAACTGCGACGAATTCGCGATGGGGTCCTCGAACGAGAACAGCGCCTACGGCCCGGTGCGCAACCCGGCCGATCTCTCGCGCGTCCCCGGCGGCTCGTCCGGCGGCTCCGCCGCGGCGCTCGCGGCCGAGATGGCCCTCTTCGCACTCGGGACCGACACCGGAGGTTCGGTGCGGCAACCGGCGTCGCTGTGCGGCGTGGTCGGGCTCCGCCCGTCGTACGGACGCGTGTCGCGGTACGGCGTGATCGCCTTTTCGTCCTCCCAGGATCAGGTCGGCCCGATCACGTGGGACGTGCACGACTGCGCGCTCGTGCTGAACGCGATCGCCGGCGACGACGAGATGGATTCGACGACCGTCGACATGCCCGACGATTTCGCCCGCGAGCTCGGGCAGGGCATCGAGGGGCTGCGCTTCGGCGTGCCGAAGGAGTACCTCGTCGCCGGGACGGAGCCGGCGGTCGAGGCGGCGATCCGCTCGGCGGTGCGCGAGATCGAGCGCCTCGGCGGGGCGATCGAAGAGGTGTCGCTGCCGCTCACCGACGTCGCGCTCGCCGTCTACTACGTGATCTCGCCAGCCGAGTGCTCGGCCAACCTCGCGCGGTACGACGGTGTCCGCTTCGGCCCGCGCGTCGTCGGCGCCGACGCGATCGAAACCTACCGG
>DASQXO010000098.1:0-9248 GCA_035639655.1 Candidatus Dormiibacterota bacterium | reverse complement strand
ATGAGGCATGCCGCGCCGCCCGCGGACCCGGCGAGGGCCGCGGTCGGGACCTCGACGATCTCGAGCTCGGGTCCGCGCGCGTAGGTCCGTAGCGTCCGGCGGTACGTGAAGTCGACGTCGGTCGCGACGACGACGCGCTTGCGGCCGGTGATGCGGACCGCCATGAACGCGGCCTCCGCGACGGCGGAGCCGCCGTCGTACATCGACGAGTTCACGACGTCCATGTCGAGAAGCTCGGCCATGAGCGACTGGTACTCAAACACGGCCTGGAGCGTCCCCTGACTCACCTCCGGCTGGTACGGCGTGTACGCGGTGAGGAATTCGCCGCGGAGCGCGAGGATCGGGACCGCGGCGGGGATGTAGCGGCGCTGGATCGCGCCGCCGATGAAGAACGGACCCGCTCCCGCGGCGGTGTTCATCCGCGCGAGCCGCTCGAGATGCGCCTGCACCTCGATCTCGCTCAGCCCCGGTCCGATCCCGAGCCGCGGGTGCCGCGCGTCCTTCGGGATGGCGGTGAGCAGCTCCTCCACGTCGCGTGCACCGATGCGCGCGAGCATCTCCTTGCGGTCCTCCGGGGTATGCGGCGAGTAGGGGTTGGAGTTCATTTAGCGGCGCAGCATCGGAGCCGAATTCAGTCCGCGCCGGCGGCGCCGGTCGTTTCGCCGATGTGCGCGCGGTAATCTCCGGGCGAGAGGAGGTCGCGGAGCTCGCCCCGGTCCGCGAGCTTGACCTTCAGCATCCACCCTTTTTGATAGGGCGACTGGTTCACGAGCTCAGGCTTCTCCATGACGTCGACGTTTCGTTCGACGACCTCACCGGACACCGGTGAGTACACGTCGGAGGCGGCTTTCACCGACTCGACGACGCCGAGGCTCGCGAACTGACGGACCTGCTCGCCCTTCGAGGGCAGCTCCACGAACACGACGTCGCCCAGCTGTTCCTGCGCGAAGTCGGTGATGCCGACGGTCGCCACGTCGCCGTCGACCTTCACCCACTCGTGCTCCTTCGAGTACAGCAGCCCCTCCGGTACCAACGATCAGAACCTCCTCTTCGAGGACAAGCGTAGCCCGCTCTCTCTCAGGCCGCGCGCTTGTAGAACGGCGTCTTCACCACGCTCGCCGGCACGTCCTTGCCGCGAATGCGGACGCACAGCGGCGTCCCGATCGCCGCGAGCGTCACGGGGACGTACGCGAGCGCGATGTTCTTGCGCACCGTCGGCCCGAAGGTGCCGCTCGTCACCCGTCCGACCACGTCGCCGTCCTTCGTGACCTCGTACCCGTGCCGCGGGACGCCGCCGTCGACGACGAGCCCGACGAGCCTGCGGCTCGGGCCGCGCTCCTTCATCGATGCCACCGGCTCCCGGCCGTTGAACTCGCCCTTGTCGAGCTTGACGACCCAGCCCAGACCGGCCTCGATCGGATTCGTCGTCTCGTCGATGTCGTTGCCGTACAGCATGTAGCGGCACTCGAGCCGGAGCGTGTCGCGCGCGCCGAGGCCGATGGGCGCGATGCCGTTCGAGGCTCCGGCCGCGAGCACGCGCGTCCACACCTGCGGCGCCCGCTCCCACTCGACGAAGATCTCGAAGCCGTCCTCGCCGGTGTAGCCGGTGCGCGCGATCACGGCGTCGACATCGGCGACGCGGGCGCGCCGCACGCCGAACGGCGGCAGACCCTCGATCGACTCTTCGCGGACGGGGAGGTTGGTGACGGCCATGACGACGACCGACGCGCGCGGGCCCTGCACCGCGACGAGCGCGGTCGTGAGCGACGCGTCCTCGAAGCGGACGTCCGGGGGCAGGCCGCGCGTGACGTGCGCGCGGTCCTTCTCGACGTTCGCGGCGTTGACGACGACGAGGTACTCGTCCTCGCCGGTGCGGTACACGATCACGTCGTCGACGATGCCGCCGCTCGGCAGGCACATGAGGTTGTACTGCGCGCGTCCGACGTCGAGTCTGCCGACGTCATTGGTCGTGAGCCGGCTGACCCATGCGCGCGCGCCCGCGCCGCGGAACCAGAACTCGCCCATGTGCGAGAGATCGAACGCGCCGCACGCGTTGCGCACGCGCTCGTGCTCCTCGAGGATCGAGCCGTACTGGATCGGCATCTCCCAGCCGGCGAAGGGCACCATCTTCGCGCCGAGCGAGCGGTGCTCGTCGTAGAGGGCGGTGCGCTTCAGCGGTTCGTCCACTTGCGCTCTTTCCACGCGGCGACGGCGAGATCGAGCATCTGCCGGTAGTTCTCGAACGAGAGGAGCGCGCGCGCGTCCTCGGCGCTGACCCACCGCACGACGTCGTACTCATGATCGTGGCGGCTGACGTCGCCGCCGAATGCCTCCATCAGGAAGAAGTGCACGCGCTTGTGGAAGCGCACGCCGCGCGAGGCGAACCAGTACTGCGTCGTGTCGAGCGGCGCGAGGATGCGGACCTCGAGCCCGGTCTCTTCCGCGACCTCCCGCAGCGCCGTCTCCTCGATCGATTCCGTCCCGTCGGGCGTGCCCTTCGGGAACACCCACGTGCCGTCCGACTCGCGGCCCGCGATCGCGACCTCGAGCCGCCCGTCGCGTTCGCGCATGACCACGCCTCCCGCCGCGACGGCGTCGCGGACGGGAAGGCGCGCCGAATGTGGTTGTCTCGGCACGAGGAACTCCAGCGGTATGGTTGCGTTCAGTCTATCGGCATGATCGCCGCCGCGCCGTTCCGTGCCGTCGCGCTCGTCGTCGCGATCGTCGCCTGCCAGGCGACGCCTGCCGCGACGCCGGCGGCGACGGAGACGCCGATCGCGACCCCGACGCCGGCAGCGAGCCCGACCGCAGCGCCGACGTTGGCACTGGGTGTGCCGGGCGCGATCGAGGGACACCTCGCGTACCCGAGCGAATTCATCCCGGCGCTGCGGATCTACGCGATCGACGCGGCGGGCCGCTACCGGATCGTGACGACGGCGCAGAACCAGAGCGTGTACCTCATCGCGAACCTGCCGCCGGGCGAGTACCTCGTCCTCGCCGTCGCCTACTCCCTCGGCGCGACCACGTTCCAGGGCGGGTTCACGAAGGCCGTCGCGTGCGGTGTGGGGTCGGCGTGCACCGACCACTCCCCGGCGCGCGTCCAGGTGAAGGCGGCGACGGTCACGAGCAACGTCGACGTCGCCGACTGGTTCTTCGGGAACGCGGTCTCTGTCCCGACCGTGCCGATGGGTCGCGAGCCGTTCGCCGCGGGCGAGCGCGTCGTCGTCGACAACCCGTACGCCGATTCGGTGAACGCGCGCGCGAAGGCCGGGCTCGGCGGCGCACTCGTGCGGACCCTCGCGAACGGGACGGAGCTGACCATCGAAGGCATGACTGGAAACGTCGACGGTTACGACTGGTACTCGGTCGCGAGCGAGCCCGACGTCAAGCTGACGTGGGTCGCGGGCTTCGCGCTGCGGAGGAAGTAGCCGGCGCGGAGGCGCGCGTCACAGCAGCCGCGTGTTGTTGATCACGAGCGCGAAGAGGCAGTGCAGGTACTCCGCGGAGCGGCGGCACAGCACCATGCGCGAGAGGAAGATCTCGAAGTACTCCATGAGCGGCGACACCGTCGTGTCGATGGTGAGCTCGAGGGTGATGAGCTTCTCGCGGCGATCGACGCGGATGTTCACCGCCGTCGCGGCGTAGTTCACGCGGTCGTGGATGTCGAACGAGGTCGTGCGCGGGTTGCGCACCCGGCTGCGGTGCACGTCGCTCTTGTCGGCGAGGATGACCGCCGCCGACACCGCGCTCACGGGCTGCCCGCCCTCTTCGCCCTCGTGATTGCCGACCGCGGCCATGACCGTCGCGACCTCGTCCTCGCTGAACCGCAGCTCGCGCAGGATGTCGGCCGCGACGAGCGCTCCGGTCTGTGCGTGGCGATCGCGCGTGATGACGTTGCCGATGTCGTGGAGGTACGCCGCGATCGCCGCGAGCTCGCACCGGCGGGCATCATGACCGAGCGACTTCAAGATGAACCGCGCCGAGTCGGCGGTCGTCCGCGCGTGCCGCTCGCCGTGCTCGGTGTAGCCGACGACGCCGAGCTGCTCGTTCGCCGCGCGGATGAACGCCTTGACCCGCGGGTGTTCGCGCACGTCGTCGAGCGCCGGGCCCTCCCGCTTCGCCTGCGCCTCGGTGCGCGTCTTCGTCGGACCGCGCTGCAGCTTCGCCGGCGCGGACTTGTCGATCGGCTGCGGACGCGGTGCCTGCTGCGCGCTCACGGCTTCGTGCCGGCGACGACGAAGACGGTGATCGCGGCGAAGAAGCGGCCCTCGCGCGAGCGGTCGCGAAGCGAGTCGAGCCAGCGCGTTTCCTCGACCGCGCCGATCGCCCCCTGCTCGCGCGCGGTGCGCGCGGCGGTCGCGAGGCCGAGCAGCGCGTCGGCGAGGTCGAACGCGGTCCCAGTGGCGGTGAACCCCGAGACCGAGAGCTCGAGGACGCCGCGCGAGCGCAGCGACGGGAACAGCCGGCGCCCGATCCATGGATTCACGTGGCCGCGGACGAGCACGCCGAGGATCGTCCGCGTCAGCGCGACGTCGTCGGCGTCGACGACGATCGTTTCCCAGTCGGGCTCACTGGCGACGATCCGACCGCCGCTGCGCACGACGCGGACGAGCTCGGTGAGCGCGCGCTCGGGATCGGCGACGTGCTGTAGCGCGCGATCGACGCGAGAGGCATCGAAGGCGCCGTCAGCGTAATCGAGGCGGTGGACGTCGCCGATCGCGAACTCGGCGCGCGAGCGTCCGTGCGCGCGGCGGCGCGCCTCGGCGACCATGTTCTCGCTGACGTCGATCCCAAGCGCGCGGCCCGTCTCGCCGACGAGCTCCGCGATCGCGCGCACGTCGTCGCCGGCGCCACAGCCGATGTCGATGACGCGATCCCCGGCCTTGAGGCGGAGCAGCTCGTACGTACGCTGCTTGTAGGCCTTCGCCGCCTCGAGCGCCGCGACGGCGTCGAGGTACTGCACGAATGCCGCGGGATCACCACTCTGGTCGACGCGAGCGAACGCGTCGCCTTGCGTCACGTCCGTCATGTGGCGCGAGCGTACCCACTCTGGATGCGCTCGGCGACCTGCTGCAGCCAACGCAGCTCGTTGAGTCCCGCGCGGCACACGACGAGGCCGCGCGTGAACGCGAGCCACGGCTTGAGCGTCCCGGCCATGAGCCCCACCCAGGTCCCCGCGCTCGCGTCCACCTTCGGTCCGGGACCGCGCCGCTCAGCGCGCTCGATCGAGAGCGCGCCCTCGCCGGCGCCGAACTCGAACGCATCGTCCGCGTCGGTGAAGCGCAGCAGCGCGCGTCCCTTCGGCACGTCGCGCAGCGCGTCGCGCACGCTCGGGGTCTCCGCGGCGGCGCGCACGACACGCTCGAAGACGTCGGCTGCGCGAGCGGTGTCGATGGATGGTGCCGCGGCGAGCGCGCGCGCCTCGGCGAGCACGGACTCGAGCGTCACGCGAGCTTCAGATTCGGCCGCACCGCGAGCGGCTCGTCGGACGTCCGATGTCGCGTCGCGTAGAACGCGGCCGCGCCGATCATCGCGCCGTTGTCCGTGCAGAGGCGCGGCGGCGGGACGCGCAGCCGCTCGCGGCCGACGCGCTTCGCGATCGCCTCGCGGAGCGGCGTGTTCGCCGCGACGCCGCCGCCGAGCAGGACGCTTCGCGCGCCGTACTCCGCGGCCGCGCGCGCCGTCTTCTCGGCGAGGACCTCGGCGACGGCCTTCTGGAACGAGGCGGCGACGTCGGGCACCGAGAAGCCCGGGTGCTCGCGCGTGTAGCGCAGCACCGCGGTCTTCAGCCCGGAGAACGAGAAGTCGTACGAGTCGGCGAGCCACGCGCGCGGCAGCGGCACCGCGCTCGGATCGCCGCCCTGCGCAGTGCGCTCGATCTCCGGACCGCCGGGAAAGCCGAGGCCGAGCAGCCGCGCGACCTTGTCGAAGGCTTCGCCGGCCGCATCGTCGACGGTCCGTCCGAGGAGCCGGAACTCGCGGTGCCGCTCCATCAATACGAGATCGCTGTGCGCTCCGGAGACGATGAGCACGACGGCCGGCAGCTCGGGCTCGGGCTGCGGTGGATCGGACGTCGCGAGCCAGTTCGCGTACACGTGCCCCTCGAGGTGGTTCACGCCGACGAACGGGAGGCCGGCGGCAAGTGCGAGGGCGCGCGCGTAGTTCGCCCCGACGAGCAGGCACCCCGCGAGCCCGGGCCCGACGGTCGCGGCGACGGCGTCGATCTCGCGAAGCGTCAGCGCGGCGGTCTGCAGCGCATCGTCGACGAGCGGATCGATCGCGTGCAGGTGCTCGCGCGCGGCGATCTCCGGCACGATGCCGCCGGTCTTCGCGTGCGTCGCGATCTGCGAGGCGAGGACGTTGGAGCGGATGCGACGGCCGTCTTCGATGACAGCAACGCCGGTCTCGTCGCACGACGTTTCGAAGGCGAGGATCAGCACGCTAACCGGTCACGGCCGCTTCCCAGCCGTCCGCCACGACATCAGCGCCTCCGCTCAGCGGCTTTCGTGATCGAGCTCTTCGCGGATCGCGTCGAGGCGCTCGCGAACCGAGGCGTCGCGCAGGCGATCGGTCCACATGATGAGCGCGTCCTCGTTGTTGTCGCTGTAGTAGTGGCGGCGGATACCTGCACGTCTAAAGCCGAACTTCTCGTACAGCTTCTGCGCCCCGAGGTTCGAGACCCGGACCTCGAGCGTCAGCCATTCGGCGCCGACCTCCTCAGAGATCTCGAAGAGGCGCTGCAGCATGCGGTGGCCGATGCGGCGACGGCGGAAGCGCGGATGCACCGCGAAGGTCGTGATGTGCGCCTCATCGACCATGAGCCACAGCCCGGCGTACCCGACGATCTTGCCCTCGGACTCCGCGACGATGTAGTGCGCGTTGCGGTTCTGCGTGAGCTCGTGACGGAACGCGTTCGGCGGCCAGGGCACCGGGAACGACAGCGTCTCGACCTCCTGCACCGGCGTGACGTCGCGAAGGGTCATGTCGCGTACCTCGACCGGAGCGGTGGCGACCATGTCAGGCGACTCCCGCCGCGCCGCCGACGGAGGCCTGCTTCACGTAGATCGGCTCGAGGTCGGCCGCGCTCGCGGCCGTGGCGGCCTCGATCGCGCGCCAGGCGAGGTCGGCGAGGTGACCGGCGCGCCGCAGCCGCAGCGACGCGGGCGGGAACGCGGCGCGCGCCCCGACGAGCGCGCGCACGCGCCGCTCGACGTCGGCATCGAACTCCCCGGTGAAAAGCGTCGGCTCAGCGACGCTCGCGCACAGCTCCTCGAGCGACCCGTTCTCGATCGGCGAGCGGCGCACCATCACGCCGTCGCTGGCCTCGTACCGCGCGGCGTACCAGTCGTCGCGCCCCGCGGGAAGCAGCGCACAAACGGACCGCGACGCCGCGACGTGCGGGAAGGCGATGACGTCGAGCGTCGACACGCCCGTGACCGTCGCGCCTGTCGGCCGCGCGAGGCCTCGGGCGGCGGCGATCCCGACGCGGATCCCGGTGAACGATCCCGGTCCGGTCGCGACGGCGAGGCGATCGACGCGCGCGAGCGAGGTGTCGCCGACGGCAAGGAGTCGCTCGAGCATGGGAAAGAGCTCGTCGCCGCTCCGTCGTGCCGAGTGCCACGTCAGCTCGCCGAGCACCCTTCGCCCATCGAACAGCGCGACCGATGCCCACGAGGTCGACGTGTCAATCGCCAAAAGCATTCGCGACCACCCCGAGCATCTCTTTCGCCCGCGCGCCGTGTGCTTCGAGCCGAATCGCGCGCTTCGCCTCCGCGACATGCTCGAGTCGCACATCGAGGCGCTCCTCGGGCAGCGCGCCGCTCGCGCGATCGGGCCACTCGATGGCCACGACGCCGCCGGCGCCGACGTACTCCTCCCATCCGACGCTCGCGAGCTGCCGCGGGTCGAGACGGTAGAAGTCGATGTGGTAGAGCGGCGTCGGTCCGTCGTACTCGTTCACGAGCACGAACGTCGGGCTCGAGACCGGCCCGCGCAGGCCCATCCCGCGCGCGATACCGCGCACGAGCACGGTCTTGCCGGTGCCGAGCTCGCCCCACAGCGCGAAGACGTCGCCAGGGCGCGCGAGCGCGCCGAGCCGCTCACCGAGGCGCTCGGTGTGGAGCGAGGAGTGACTGATCAGATCGATGACGCTAGTCGTCATCGGTCCTGCGCGAACGGCCAGCATCTGTCGAGTTGATCGTACCGCCGTCGCGCCGGCGATCAGGCGCGGAACGCGTCATAGCCCGCGTCCTCGGCGGCGCGCACCGTGCCGGACGCGTCGCGCAGCAGCACCCGCGCGCTCGTGCCGGCGATGACCTCGCCGATCACGGTGAGCCGCGCGCCGGAGGCACGCAGTGTCGCCTCGTCGCCGGCGACGACGAGCTCGTAGTCGTCACCGCCCGCGAGCGCGAGCTCGAGCGCGGCGTCGCGTCCGACCTTCGTGCGGACCGACGGGTCGAGCGGTACGGCGTCCTCGGCGACGGCGATGGAGACGCCCGAAGCTTCGGCGATGAGATCGAGCGACCGGAGGAGGCCGTCGGAGCAGTCGATGCCGCAACGCACGCCGGCGCGCGCGAGCGCCTGACCCTCCTCGAGGCGCGGCAGCGGGCGATGCAGCCGGGACGCGAGATCCGCCGGAGGGCGCTCGCCGCGCTCGAGCATGCGCAGCGCGGCCGCGGCGCCGCCGAACGAGCCGGTCACGGCCACGCGATCGCCCTCGCGCGCGGCATCGCGCCGGAGGACATCGCCCTTCGGCGTCTCGCCGAACGCGGCGACGGACACGACGAGCGGTCCGCTGGAGCGCACGGTGTCGCCGCCCGCGATCTGCGCGCCGTACGCGCCGGCGCACTCCTGCGCGCCGCGGAGGATCGCGTCGGCCTCGTCGAGCGGCACCGCCGGCGGGAGCGCCGCGGCGATCAGGACGAGCTCGGCGACCCCGCCCATTGCGGCGATGTCGGACAGGTTCACCGCGACGCTCTTCCAGCCGAGATCGGCGGCGCTCGTCCACGCGCGGCGGAAGTGCACGTCCTCGACGAGCATGTCCGTGGTGAAGATGCCGTAGCGCTCGCCATCCAGCTCGTACAGCGCCGCGTCGTCGCCGATGCCCAGGCGCAGCCGCCCGCGCGCCCGCGGCAGTCCTTGCTTCCAGCGCGCGATGAGATCACGCTCGCTGAGCTTCACGCAGACCTCGCATCCGGCGCACCACGTCGAGCAGCTGCTTCGCCGCGACCGCCGGGTCCGGCGCCTCG
>DASQXO010000097.1:0-10746 GCA_035639655.1 Candidatus Dormiibacterota bacterium | reverse complement strand
GAGCACGCGTTCCTGCACGAGCGCGGGCGCGTGCGTTACGTCGCGCGCGACGACGCGGACGCGCTCGAGGCGTTCCGCCTCCTCTCCCGCACCGAGGGCATCATCCCCGCCCTGGAGCCGGCCCACGCCGTGGCGGAGCTGCCCGCGCTCGCGGCCGAGCTCGGCCCCGATGCGATCGTGGCCGTATGCCTCTCCGGCCGGGGCGACAAGGATCTCGACACCGTCATGGCGCGCACATGAGCCTCGCCGTCCTCCGCCTCGACGCGGCGCTCGAGGCCGCGAAGCGCGAGTCGCGGCTCGCGCTCGTCGCGTACCTCATGGCCGGCGACCCCGACCTCGCGTCGAGCCTGCAGCTCGCGCGAGCCGCGGTCGCCTCCGGCGCCGATGTCCTCGAGCTCGGCGTGCCGTTCTCCGATCCGCTCGCCGACGGCGCGACGATCCAGCGCGCGTCCGAGCGCGCGCTCGCGAGCGGGACGCGGCTCGAGGACGTCATCGCGATGGCGCACGAGCTCCGGCGCGATCGCGACGTACCGATCCTGCTCATGGGCTACGCGAACCCCTTCTACCGGCACGGCCTCGACTCGCTCGCGCGCGATCTCGTCGACGCCGGCATCGACGGCGTCATCGTGCCGGACCTGCCGCAGGAGGAGGCGAGCGAGATCGACGCGGCCTTCGCGCGCGACCGCCTCGTGCGCATCTGTCTCGTCGCGCCGACCACGCCCGATGAACGCCTGGCGGTCCTCGTGCCGCCGGCGCGCGGCTTCGTGTACTGCGTCTCGCTGACCGGGGTCACCGGGGCGCGCGCCGCCCTCGCCGACGACCTCGCGGCGTTCGTCGCGCGCGTGCGCCGCTACGCGACGGTCCCGGTCGCCGTCGGCTTCGGCATCTCGCGACCCGAGCACGTCCGGGCGCTCCGCGGCGTCGCGGACGCCGTCGCCGTCGGCAGCGCGATCGTCGATGCGGCGGAACGCGGCGCGGATTCCGTCGGCGCGCTCGTGCGCTCGCTGCGCGAGGCATGCGGATGAGCGATCGGTGCGCGACGTGATCCGCGGCGTGCGCGGCGCCACGACGGTCGAACGCAACGACGCCGCGCTGCTGCGCGAGCGCACCACCGAGCTGCTCCGCGCGCTCATCGAGCGCAACGGCATCGCGGCGGAGGACGTCGCGAGCGCGATCTTCACGACGACGCCCGACCTGGACGCCGATTTCCCCGCCCACGCGGCCCGACGGCTCGACGGCTGGGAGGCCGTGCCGCTGCTGTGCGCGCGCGAGATGCCGGTCCCGAACGCGCTCGAGCGGTGCATCCGCGTGCTGATCCACTGGAACACCGACCGGGGCCAGCGCGACGTGCGCCACGCGTACCTCCGCGGCGCCGAGCGGCTGCGGCCGGACCTCGGCGCGGAGTAGGCCGTGCTCGTCGTCATGAAGAAGGACGCGACGCAAGGCGAGATCCAGCACGTCGTCGAGCGCGTCCAGGAGCTTGGACTGACCGCGATCCCGCTGCCCGGCGAGGAGCGCACCGCGATCGGCACGTTCGGCGTCGCGGCGCAGGACCACGCCGACTCCGTGGAGGCGCTGCCCGGCGTCGAGCGTGTCATCCTCGTCAGCCGTCCGTTCAAGCTCGCCTCGCGCGAGGTGCAGCCCGCGGACTCGATCGTCCGCGTCGGGCACGTGCCGATCGGCGGCGCGGAGGTCGCCGTCATGGCGGGACCGTGTTCCGTCGAGTCGCTCGAGCAGACCGTCACGACGGCGCGCGCCGTGCGCGACGCCGGCGCGGTGGTGCTCCGCGGCGGCGCGTATAAGCCCTCGACGTCGCCGTACCACTTCCGCGGGCTGGGGGAGCGCGGTCTCGAGATCCTGACCCAGGCGAAGCGCGAGACAGGACTCCCGGTCGTGACCGAAGTGCTCGCGCCGGGCGACGTCGAGCGCGTCGCGCTCGTCGCCGACTGCCTGCAGATCGGCGCACGGAACATGCAGAACTTCGCGCTGCTCGACGCCGTCGGCGAGACGCAATCGCCGGTGCTGCTGAAGCGCGGCCTCGCCGCCTCGATCGAGGAGCTGCTCCTCGCCGCGGACTACATCCTCGCGCGCGGCAATCGCAACGTGATGCTCTGCGAGCGCGGCATCCGGACCTTCGAGCGATACACACGCAACACCTTCGACGTCAACGCGATCCCGCTGCTCAAGCGCCTCACGCATCTCCCGGTCGTCGCCGATCCGAGCCACGGCACCGGGAAGTGGTACCTCGTCGCGCCTGTCGCGCTCGCCGCGCTCGCGGCGGGCGCCGACGCGCTCCTCATCGAGGTGCACCCCTCGCCCGACCACGCGCTGAAGGACGGCTTCCAGTCGCTCACCTTCGACAACTTCGCCGCGCTCATGCGCGCCGCGCCGGCCGTCGCCGGCGCCGTGGGGCGCTCGCTGCACCTGCCGCAACCGGTCGCCTGATGCGCGTCGCCGTCGTCGGCCTCGGGCTCATCGGCGGATCCCTCGCGCTCGCCACCGGCGCGCGCGGCTTCGACGCCGACGCCGGCGTGCGGCGCGCGGCGAGGGTGCGCGGCATCGACGTCGCCGACGACCTCGGCGCTGCCGCCCGCGGCGCGGACGTCGTCGTGCTCGCCGTCCCGCCGGGGACGCTCCCGCGCGCGGTCGCCGAGGCGGCGCGCGCGGCGCCGGCGGCCGTGCTCACCGACGTCGCTTCGTCCAAACGCGCCCTCGAGCGCATCGCCGAGCGCGCGCCGCGCCGCGCGCGCGTCGTCGGCGGCCATCCCCTCGCCGGATCGACGGGGCGCGGGATCGAGGCGGCCGACGGCGCGCTCTTTCGCGGACGCGCCTGGGCGATCGTGCCGACGTCGCGGAGCGATGCGGATGCGATGCGCGCCGTCGGCGAGCTCGCGCGAAGCGCCGGTGCGCGGCCGATCGTGCTGAGTGTCGAGCGGCACGAAGCGCTGATGACGTGGCTCGTGCGCGCGCCGCTCGCGGTCGCGGCCGCGCTCGCGTGGTCCGCGTCGGCCGAGTCGCCGGAAGGGCTCGGCGAGCTCGCCGGACCGGGATTCCGCGACACGACGCGGCTCGCCGCCACGCCGGCGCCACTCGCCGAGGAGCTCCTGTTCGGCGCCGACGGCGCGCGGCTCGGCGCGGTCCTCCGCGCGATCGCCGCAACGCTCACCGACTGGGCGGACGAGATCGCGAACGGCGAAGTGGCGCCGCTCCGCGCCGAGCTCGACGCGGCGCGCGAGCTCCGCGCTCAGCTGGACCGAGCGAGCGACGAGAGCAGCGTGAAGTAGTCGGGGAACGTCTTCGCGACGCACTCCGGGTCGGCGACGGCGACGTCCTCGACGCGGAGCCCGACGAGCGCGAAGGCCATCGCGATGCGATGGTCGCGATACGTTCGCACGACCGCGCCGCGCAGCGGGCGCGGCCGGATCCGTACCCCGTCGCGTAGCTCGTCGATGTCGCCGCCGAGGCGGCGCAGCTCGGTGACGACGGCGTGGATGCGGTCGCTCTCCTGCACGCGAGTGTGCGCGAGGCCGCGGAGCGTGCTCTCGCCGCCGGCGAACGCGCAGCACACCGCGAGCGTGGGGAAGGTGTCCGAGATGTCGGACAGGTCGGCCTCGAGCGGCGCGAGCCGGTCCGGTCCGCGGAGCACGAGCGCATCACGCGTCTCGACCGCGCACCCCATCGCGCGGAGGTGCTCGACCACGCCGAGATCGCCCTGGGCGGAGGTCGCATCGACGTTCTCCACCCGGACCTCGCCGCCGGTGATGGCCGCGGCGGCGAGGAAGTAGGACGCCGCCGTCGCGTCGCCCTCGACCGTCACGTCGCGCGCGCGATACCCGCCCGGCAGCACGGCGATCTCCGCCGCGCTCCGCTTGGCCTCGACGCCACGCTCGCGCATGCGCGCGATCGTGAGGTCGATGAACGGCGCGCTCACCGGCACGCCGATGAGCCGCAGGACGAGCCCCTCCTCGAGGAGCGGCGCGACGGCGAGGAGCGCCGAGGCGAACTGGCTCGAGACGTCGGCGGCGAGATCGATCTCGCCGCCCGTGGCGGGACCAGAGATCGCGAGCGGCAGCGCGTCCCCCTCGACGCGCGCGCCGAGCGCGCGGAGCGCGGCCGCGAGCGGCGCCATCGGGCGCTCCCGCATGCGGCGCGATCCGTCGAGCACGTACCTCCCGTCGCCGAGCGCGAGGAGCGCCGCACCGAAGCGCGCGACGGTGCCGGCGTCGCCGGCGTCGATGCGCGCCTCCTGCGCCGGGATCGCCCCCTCCTCGCCGCGTACGACGACGGCGCCGGCGGCCTCCTCGACGCCGAACTCGAGCGCGCGGAGGGCGCCGATCATGCGCCGCACGTCCTCGCCGGGATCGAGCGGCCCGAGCGTCACTCGGGAAGCGCCGGCGGCGAGCGCGGAGAGCACGAGCTCGCGGTTGGCGACGCTCTTCGAGGCCGGGACGCGGACGCTCGCGCGCGGCGGGCGCGACGGCCGCTGCACCGCGAGCACGCTCTCCACCGTGCCCGAGTGTATTCAGCGAAGGTCGCGGTTTCGCGACGATCGGCGACTACACTTTCCTTGAGACCGTGAGGAAGCTCCTCTGGCTCGCGATCGTCCTCGCGGGCGTCCTCCTCGGCGGCGCGGCACAAGCCGAGGAGCGCGTGGTGCTCGTCGGGAGCATCGACGGCGTGATCACGCCGGTCACCGCGCAGTACGTGGATCGGATCGTCGATCTGGGCGAGTCGCGCGGCGTCGCGGCGATCGTCTTCGAGATCGACACGCCGGGCGGCCTCTCCGACGCGACGTTCCACATCACCAGCCGCTTCCTGAACGCTCGCGTGCCGATCATCACGTACGTCTCGCCGTCGGGCGCCCGCGCGGCCTCGGCGGGGACCTTCATCACGATGGCCGGAAACATCGCCGCGATGGCTCCCGCGACGAACATCGGCGCGGCGCATCCGGTCGACGCCTCCGGCGGCGACATCCAGGGCGACCTCCGCGCCAAGGTCGAGAACGACACCGTCGCCGCCGCGACGAAGATCGCGCTCGCGCGCGGCCGGAACGCGCAGTGGGCCGAGGATGCGGTGCGGAAGAGCGTCTCGATCCGCGACGACGAAGCGGTCCAGCAGAAGGTCATCGACTTCCAGGCGTCCGACGTCGCCGATTTGCTCCGCAAGGCGGACGGCCGTACCGTCCAGCTGCCGGCGGGACCGCTCACGCTGAAGACCGCCGGACTGCAGACCGAGAGCGACGACCCGAACCCGATCGAATCGTTCCTGCACGTCGTGGTCGACCCGCAGATCGCGGCGCTGCTCTTCTCGCTCGGATCGCTGGCGCTGCTCTTCGAGCTCGGGAATCCCGGTCTGATCTTCCCGGGCATCATCGGCGTCGTCGCGATCGTGCTGGCGCTCTTCGCCTTCGGCTCGCTGGACGCGAACAGCGCGGGGCTCGCGCTGCTCGTCTTCGCGGTGATCCTCTTCGCGCTCGAGGTGAAGGTCGCGAGCCATGGGATGCTCACGATCGGCGGCGTCGTCGCGCTCGTGCTCGGCCTGATCCTGCTGTTCCCGCCGTGGACGCCGACGCTCCCTGGACTCCGGCTATCGATCGAGCCGTGGGTCATCGGCGCGATCACGCTCTTCACGGCGGGGTTCTTCGCGCTCATCGTCCGCGCCGCGCTGACCTCGCGAACGCTCCCGGCCGTCACCGGCGCGGATGCTCTCCGTGGCGCCATCGGCGTCGCGGCCAGCGATCTCGGACCGTCGGGCATCGTCCGCGTGAAGGACGAGGACTGGTCCGCGACGAGCGCGACCGGCCCGATCGCCAAGGGCCAGGCGGTCCGGGTGCGCGCCGTCGACTCGATTCGCCTTATCGTCGAACGCGCCGATAACTTGGGACAGGGGAAGGAAACGGCATGACTCCAGCCACCATCGCTGTACTCGTCATCGCGCTGCTGCTCGTGCTCATCCTCGTTCGCGCGATCGTCCACATCGTGCCCGCGTACCAGAAGCTCGTCGTGTTCCGCTTCGGCAATTTCGACAGCGTGAAGGGGCCGGGGCTGATCCTGCTCCTGCCGCCCCCGATCCAGTCGTCGGTGACGGCGGACCTGCGCGAGTTCGTGGTGGAGATCCCCGAGCAGACCTCGATCACGAAGGACAACGCGCCGATCGGCGTCGACTTCCTCATCTTCCAGAAGGTCGTCGAGCCGAAGGACTCGGTCATCAACGTGCAGAACTTCCGTCAGAACGTCCAGGGCATCGCGTCGACGACGCTCCGTGCGGTCGTTGGCGACATGACGCTCGACGACGTCCTCTCCAAGCGCGAGCAGATCAACGAGATCCTCCGCGTCAAGCTGGATGAGGAGACCGGTCGCTGGGGCGTGAAGGTCATCCGCGTCGAGATCCGCCAGATCAACCCGCCGCGCGAGATCCAGGAGGCGATGAGCCGCCAGCTCTCCGCCGAGCGGAACCGCCGCGCGGCGATCCTCGAGGCCGAGGGCAAGAAGCAGTCGGCGATCCTCGTCGCGGAGGGCTCGAAGCAGTCGGCCATCCTCGAGGCCGAGGGCCAGCGGCAGGCGCAGATCCTCAAGGCCGAGGGCTTCTCGCTCGCGCTCACGAGGATCTTCGAGGCGGCGCAGAGCGTCGACGCGAAGACGATGACGCTCCAGTACCTCGACGCCCTCCGCGCGCTCGGCGCCAGCCCGGCGACGAAATTCGTCATCCCGACGGAGTTCAGCGGCCTTGCGGCATCGCTCACGGGTTTCGCCCGCGATGGCGTGACAGCGGAGCGAAAGTAAGAGGCCCAGGCGGAAGTACGCGCGGCTTATCGCCGGGCCGGGATCCGTCGCGCCGTCGCGCGGCGAATCCCGGCGGCCCGCGCGTCGGTGACGATCGTGGCCATCGGACCGCGGAGACGCCGGCGGCCGAACGGCGAGTACGTACGTGGTGTCCCTGGCCTGGCGGCCATGCGCCCGGAGGGGGCCGGGTTGGAAGGAGGCACGTCCTCGCCGCGGATCGGCAACGGGATGGGACGAAGTGCGGTCACGATCGCCACTTGAGTCACCTCGAACGTTTGTTCTTAGCGCGAGACGGGCACTATAGAACGCCCGTTCGACTTGTCAAGGGGCGACGCTCACTCCCGATAGGGACGGCTCGGGGCGCCGCCGCTCCTATACTTCGCGCTGCCGGAGCGTGAAAAACGTAGAGGTCTCGAACCTCGCACCGCAGCGTCCGCGCTTCCTGCGCGAGTTCGCCGAATCCCCCGATTACATCCTCGAGCCGGCATGGCGCGGCACGCGCGCGCTGATCTCGGTGGGGCCGGTCCCCTCGGCCGTCGGCTATGACGGCAAGCCGCTTGACGCGCCGCGCGAGCTCCTCGAGGCGATCGCGGCGATGACCGGCGCCGACGAGGCGCTCATCGACGGGATCTTCGTCGAGGGCTTCGTCGACGAGTCGGACCTCGAGGCGGGAAGCGGCGAAGAGGAGGCGTTCGTGCGCCGAGCACCGCCACGCGCGGTGTTCGTAGCGGTGGACCTGCTCGAGGTGGATGGGCAGTCGCTGCTGGAGGTCCCGTTGCTCGAGCGCAAGCGGCAGCTCGCGGCCGTGGTCAGGCCGAGCCAGAACGTGCGTCTCACGCCGTTCGTGCGTCGCGGCTTCCGTTCGTGGCGCGACACGCTCGAGGCACAAGGGTTCAAGCAGTTCGTGGTGAAGAAGGTGAACAGCCGCTACCGGCCAGGCGAGACGAACGACGACTGGCTGCAGATCCAGAAGCTGTAGAGCATGAACGGAGGGGTGATCCGGGCGTGAAAGAGCGCACCGCTGTCATCGATCACACGCGACAGGATCCCTGGGAAGTCGCTCTGGCGCAGTTCAACATCGCCGCGGACAAGCTGCATCTCGACCCGAACATGCGTGAGATCCTCTCGACCTGCCAGCGTGAGCTGACCGTGCACTTCCCGGTGCGAATGGGCAACGGCGTCGTCAAGGTCTTCACCGGATACCGCGTGCAGCACAACGTGACGCGCGGTCCAGCGAAGGGTGGGATCCGCTACCACCCCGACGTCACGCTGAACGAGGTCAAGGCGCTCTCGATGTGGATGACGTGGAAATGCGCGGTGGTGAACATCCCGTACGGCGGCGCGAAGGGCGGCGTGGCGTGCGATCCGAAGCAGCTCACGCCGCAGCAGCTCGAGACCCTGACCCGGCGCTACACCAGCGAGATCAGCATCGTCATCGGCCCCGACCGTGATATCCCGGCGCCGGACGTGAACACGAACTCGCAGGTCATGGCCTGGATGATGGACACGTACTCGATGCATCACGGGTACTCGGTGCCCGCCGTCGTCACCGGAAAGCCGCTCGCCATCGGTGGCTCCGAAGGCCGCAACGAGGCCACGGCCCGGGGCGCGGTGTACACGATCATCGAGGCGTCGAAGCACCTCGGGATGGACATCGAGGGCGCGCGCGTCACGGTGCAGGGCTTCGGCAACGCCGGGATGTTCTCGGCGAAGCTGCTCGCCGAGCTCGGCGCGACGATCGTCGGCGTGTCCGACACCGGCGGCGGGATCACGAGCGACAAGGGGATCGACCCGGCGAAGGTGGATGCCTACAAGCGCGAGACCGGCAGCGTCGCGGGCTTCCCCGGGACCGAGCGCGTGACGAACCGCGAGCTGCTCGAGCTGCCGTGCGACATCCTGGTGCCCGCCGCGATCGAGAATCAGATCGATCGCGACAACGCGGCGCGGATCAAGGCGAAGATCATCGCCGAGGCCGCGAACGGCCCGACCAGTCCCGAAGCGGATCGCATCCTGTTCGAACGCGGCGTGTTCCTCATCCCGGACATCCTCTGCAACGCCGGCGGCGTGACCGTCTCGTACTTCGAGTGGGTGCAGGATCTCCAGAATCTCTTCTGGCGCGAGGCGACGATCAACGCTCGGTTGAAGGAGGTCATGGTGCGCTCCTTCTCCGACGTCCTGAACATCTCCGAGAAGCACAAGGTCGACATGCGGACGGCGGCGTACATGCTCGCGGTCCAGCGCGTCGCGGATGCGACCATGATCCGAGGGATCTACCCGTAATGATTTCGCGCTGAGCGGCACCGAGGCCCTCGGTGACGCTCAGCGCCTAGAAAAGCCCGCCATCCCTGATCTCATCGCATTAGACATCGAGACCACCGGGTTCGATCCGCTCGAGGATGGCCTCCTCGAGGTCGGCGCCGTGCGCTTCGGGCTCGACGGGACGTTCCGCGAGCGATTCGTCTCGGTCGTCGCGTGCGAGCGCGAGATCCCCACGATCGTGCAGCGGCTCACCGGCATCACGCGCGAGGAGCTCGCCGGGGCGCCGCCCGCCGACGCGGTCTTGTCCGAGCTCGCCGCGTTCGTCGGCGACGCCTGGATCGTCGGGCACAACGTCGCCTTCGACCTCGGCTTCCTCGAGGCGCAAGGTTTCCCGTCCGTGGCGACGCGTCTCGACACGGCCGAGCTGGCTTCAATCGTGTTCCCGACCGCGCCGTCGTATGCGCTGCAGCGTCTCGCGTCGGTCCTGCGCGGGGAGACGAGGGCGCATCGCGCCCTGGAGGACGCCGAGGCAGCGGCGCTCGTGCTCCTCGCGGTCTTCCGCGAGGCTTCGTCGCTCGCGGTCCGGACGCTCGAGGGCCTGATCCAGCTCGCCGAGCCCCTCGGCGGGTCGATCGGGTGGTTCCTCGGCCAGGCGCTCGCGGAGCGTGCGCGCGCGGCGTTCGACGACGGGGCCGCCGTCGTCGACGGCGCGCCGTCCGCTCCAGGGCCGGCCGCGGCGGCGCATTTCGACGCGACGATCCCGGACCTCTTCGCGCCGACCGGCCCACTCGCCGCGGCGTTCGACGCTTACGAGGCGCGGCCCGAGCAGATCGAGCTCGCGGCCGCGATCGACGCGGTGATGGCGGAGGGCGGCGCGCTCGTCGCCGAGGCCGGGACGGGGACGGGGAAGTCCCTCGCGTACCTGGTCCCGGCGCTGCGTGCCGCGGCGCGGGGCAGACGGGTCCTCGTCTCGACGCACACGACGACGCTGCAGGACCAGCTTGCCGCGTCGGATGTGCCGCGCGTCGTGGCGGCGCTGGGACAGCGCGCCGACGTCGCGGTGCTGAAGGGACGCGCGAACTACCTCTGTCCGCGCCGATGGCACCTGTTCCGGCTCGCGGCGTTCGACCCCGACGAGGTCCGGTTCGCGATGAAGACGCTCGTCTGGCGTGACCGCACGCGGACCGGCGACCGGGCCGAGCTGAATCTCCTCGGCGGCGGCGAGCAGCTCGCCTGGTCGCGCGTCTGCGCCGAGGACGAGACCTGCACGGCGCGGCGCTGCGCGCTCGTCCGCGGCGGCTGCTACCTCGAACGAGCCCGCACCGCCGCGGCCCGCGCGTCGCTCGTGGTCGCCAATCACGCGCTCGTCCTCTCCGACGCACGCGCGCGGAACCGGCTGCTGCCCGACGTGGACATCGTCGTCGCCGATGAGGCGCACCACCTCGACGAGGTCGCCGCGCACGTCTTCGGCGTGCGCGTCACCGCCGCGGAGATCCGTCGTGCGGTCCAGCGCGTCGCCCAGGCCACGGCTGCCGCCGCGCCGGACGTCGACGCGACGGCGGTACGCGAGGCGACGCAGGACGCGCTCGTCGCCGTCGAGGAAACGTTCGTCGCCCTCGCGCGGCTCATGCGCGATCCGTCCGAGCGCGGGTACGAGGACCAGCGCCGGATCACGCCGGCTCTCCGCGGGTCCGACGAGTGGCTC
>DASQXO010000096.1:0-13118 GCA_035639655.1 Candidatus Dormiibacterota bacterium | reverse complement strand
GGCGAAGTACGCCGACATGTGGCACGGCTTCGGGCCGCCGGCGCAGATCACCCGCAAGATCGAGATCCTGCACCGCCACTGCGCGGACGTCGGGCGCGACCCGACGGAGATCGAGATCACCTCCGGCTTCGATCCGGGCCTGTGCCTGCGCGATTCCGAACGTGAGGTCCAGGCGCGGCGCGCCGAGGTCGGCAAACGGATCGGGCGTCCCGTCGCCGCGGCGATGCCGATGTGGCGCGTCGACGACGTCGTCGAGCGGCTGCGCGACTACGAGCGCGTCGGCGTGACCTCGATCATCTTCGGCATGGGTGCGCCCTTCGACACCGAGACGATGCAGCGCTTCGCGGCCGAGGTCCGCCCGAAGTTCGAGGCCGTCGCGGCGTAGCCTATGCGGGCGCCGGCTCTCGCGACGTGCCCCGCATCTTCGGAATGATGCGCGAACCGTAGAAGTCGAGGACGCGCTCCTCGTCGCCGCTCATCAGGTAGATGTTGAACTGGTCGACGCCGCACTCCGCGAGCTCGTGCAGCTTCTCGAGATGCTCGCTCTCATCTCCGATGACGCAGAACCGGTCGACCGATTCGTCGTCGACGAACGCCGCGTTCGACGACCCCGACTCGGCGTGGTGCCTGTAGTCGTAGCCGGGGCGGTTCCGCACGTAGGCCGTCAGGTTCTCGGGGAGCTCGCGCTCGCCGTACCGGCGGACGAGGTCGACGACGTGATTGCTCACGAGCGCCGGGAACCAGCGCACGCGCTCGCGGACCTCGGCGCGTTTGCCCATGTGCGCGGGCGCCGCGGCCATGATCTTCACGGATCCCTGCGCGCGGCCGGCCTCGCGCACGCCGCGTTGCAGCAGTCCGGCCGACCAGCGGATGAGGTCGGGATCGGCGATCTGCATGATCGCGCCGTCCGCGATCCGCCCGGTCAGCGCGAGCGCCTTCGGGCCGTAGCCGGCGATCCACACCGGCAAGCGACACGACTCGGCCCAGGTCAGGCGTAGCTCGGCGCCCTCGTATCGAGCCGGTCGGCCCTCGCACAGGTCACGGATCACGACCGTCGCGGTCTCGAGGTCCTCGAGCGTGGTCGGGCGCTTGCCCAACACCCGCCGCGCCGAGTCGCCCCGTCCGATGCCGAGGTCCATTCGTCCGCGCGAGAGGCTTTGCAGCACCGCGAGCGTGCTCGCGGTCACCGACGGCTCGCGCGTCGCCGGATTCGTGACGCAGGTCCCAAGCCGCATGCGTGTCGTGCTCTGGACCATGAGCGTGAGCAGCGGGTACGGGTCCTTCCAAAGGACGTGGCTGTCGAAGAGCCAGCCGTACGCGAAGCCCGCGGATTCCGCGCGTTTCGTCAGCGCCACGAGCCGATCGACCGAGTGGTCCGGCTTCAGCGTAAATCCGAACTCCATGAAGCACGAGATGGTAATGCGGCTCGCGTCTCGCGGCCGTAGGTACGAGAATCGCGCCGAGATCACAGGGGAGGAAGCGACATGCCGATCCGCCGTGCGCTCGTAGTGCCTGTCGCGCTCGCGCTCCTACTGACGACGCTTTCGAATGCGGCCGCCGCGCAGGGCTATCCGAACTCGATGGCCGCGACGGGGGACTCGATCACCCGAGCCTTCAACACCGGGTTCTTCTGGTTCACCGACGCCCCGCAGAACTCCTGGTCGACCGGGACGAACGCGACGGTGAACAGCCACTACCTCCGGCTCCGGGCGCTGCATCCCGGGATCACCGGCAAGAACTACAACGACGCCCGATCGGGCGCGAAGATGGCCGAGCTCGCCGGTCAGATGTCCGTCGTCGTCGCGCAGAAGGCCGATTACGTCACCGTCCTCATGGGCGGCAACGACCTGTGCGCGTCGAGCGTGTCGGCGATGACGCCGGTCGCCGATTTCGCCCAGCAGTTCGATGCCGCGATGAGCGCGCTCACCGCCGGACTCCCGCATACGCGGGTCTTCGTGGCGAGCATCCCGAACGCCTATCACCTCTGGGAGATCCTTCACGACGATCCGGCCGCGCAGCTCACGTGGACCATCTTCAGGATCTGCCAGGCGCTCCTCGCCAATCCCGACTCGACGGCGCCGGAAGACCAGGCGCGGCGCGAGGCCGTCCGCCAGCGCAACATCGAGTACAACTCCGCGCTCGCCTCGATCTGCGCCGCGTATTTGCAGTGTCGCTTCGACCAGGGCGCGGTGTTCGATTACCCGTTCACGACCGCCGACGTCTCGACGCGCGACTACTTCCACCCGTCGCTCGTGGGCCAGACGCACCTGGCGGCGGTCACGTGGAGCGCGAGCTACTGGGGGCCGTGATCACCCCGGCGCGATGAGGCGCTGGAACGCGGCGAGGTCGCGCGCGTCGGTCTGGCCGCGCCGCGTTCCGGCGGGCAGCGGTCCGCCGTCGATGAGCGGGCCGAAGTGCGCCGCGAGCGGCGGCGGGAGCTCGCGCAGGTCCGGAAAGTTCGTCGGGATGTCGGCGAAGAACTCGACGACGTTCGCGTGGTCGCGTTGCGGGAGGAACGAGCGCTCGACCCACGCCGCGTAGCGCTCGTGGTCGCGCGCCACCCGCTTCGCGTCCTCGAGCGCGGCCACGAGCCGCGGCCACCCGTCGTCCTCGTCGGCGCGATAGAACGGATGCGCGCGCGCGAGGTGGTGGAAGAGCTCGTGGCGCGCCGAGGCGCGAGCCTGCATATAGCGCTCATAGGTCTCGACGCCGGCGGCGAGCCAGATCTCGTTCCGCTCGGGCCAGTACCCGCCGCCGCCGCGATCGTCGCTGCGGAAGAAGCGCACCGTGCGCGCGAGCTTCTTCACCTCTCGCGGATAGCCCTCGAGCGCCTGGCGCACGAGGCGCCGCGGCGGCGTCACGTACACGTAGACGTGCCGCGACCACAGCCGCTCCCGCGCGCGCCGGCGCAGGAGCGGCGGCAGCCGCTCGAGCGACATCAGCGCGAGGAATCCGGCCGCGTTGCGCGCGAGCGGGAGCTCGACCGGGACGAAGGTCGTCACGGCCAGGCGACGACGTGTTCGACGCGAAGCCGGAGCATGCCCACGATCGGCATGTCGCGGTACTGCGCGTACTTCGAGCGCAGCGCCGCTATGGCGCGCTGCTCCTCGTCCGCGTCGACGACGAGCGCGGCCTCGCCCTCGACGAGGACGTACGCGAGGCGGGACCAATCCTCGTCGTAGCGATCGACGACGAGCGCGGCGCGACGGTTCGCGAGGACGTTGCGCACGCGGCGCAGGTGGCGCGGATCGGATGAGCGCTTCGGCTTCAGGTCGAGCGGCGTGTACACCGTGCCGTCGAGGTAGGCGAAGCACACGGGGACGACGTGCGGGCGGCCCCCACGATCCGCCGTCGCGAGATGCGCGACGCGGCCGGTGTGGAGCAGGTCATCCGACGGCGGCATGCGTTCGCAGGCGCGGCAGGATGTCCCGCGCGTAGAGCTCCATGGCGCGCCGCTGATCCGGGCCGGGGAAGTGGAACACCAGGTGGGTGAAACCGAGCTCGACGTAGTCGTTGACCTTCGCGGCCTGCTCGTCCGGATCGCTCGACACGATGAAGCGCGTGTGCGCCCGATCGGCGACGGTCGCGGCGCGCTTCTCCATCTCACGTGGATCGAACGTGCCGGCCTTCTCCTCGCCCGGTAGCGCGAGCGCGGCCCACTCGCGCGTGTCGCGCCTGGCGCGATCGGCGTCGGTGTCATACGAGACCTTCACCTCGATCATCTTCTCGATCGCCGACGGATCGCGCCCCTTCTCGCGCGCCGCCCGTTCGACGGTCGGGAGCAGCACGTCGCGATAGAGCTCGAGGCCCTTCCCGCTCGTGCAGATGAAGCCATCCCCGACCTCGCCCGCGAGCCGCGCGGCCTTCTCGCCGGAGGCGGCGACGTAGAGCGGGATGCCGTCGGCCGGCCGGTCGTACAGCGTCGCGCCCTGCGTCTTGAAGTAGCGGCCGTCGAAGTCGACGAACTCGCGCGACCAGAGCGCGCGCATGAGCGCGATCGCTTCGCGCAGGCGGCCGATTCGCTCCGCGAAGCCGGGCCAGGGCATCCCGGTCGGCGGCACTTCGTTCATCGCTTCGCCCGTGCCGACGCCGAGGAACACGCGGCCGGGGTAGAGGACGCCGAGCGTCGCCATCGCCTGCGCGACGATGGCGGGGTGATAGCGGAAGGTCGGCGTCACGACGCTCGTGCCCAGTCGCACTCGCTCCGTCTTCGCGCCGAGCGCGGCGAGCCAGGCGAAGGAATACGGCGCGTGCCCGCCGTGGTGCCGCCAGGGCGTGAAGTGATCGCTGACGACGACGCTGTCGAACTCGAGCTCCTCCGCGAGCACGCCGTACTCGAGGAGCTCCTGCGGCCCGAACTGCTCGGCGGAGGCCTTGTACCCGAAGGTCGGCGGCACCGACCAATACTAGGTTCGTGGTCCCGACGATCGCCGTTCGCGGCGCCGCGGCCGGCTACGGCGCTCGCCTGGTGCTGCACGAGGTCGCGCTCGAGGTCGCGCCCGGCGAGGTCGTCGCCGTCGTCGGCCGCAGCGGCGTGGGGAAGACGACACTCCTCCGCGTCCTGTCCGGTCTCCTCGCGCCGTCCGCCGGGGAGGTCCTCATCGACGGGGCGCCCGTCGTGGAGGCTCGGCGCCGCAAGGCGATCGGCGTGGTCGCGCAGGACGCGCGCCTCCATCCGTGGCGGACCGTCCAGGCCAACGTCTCGCTCGCGTTCGAGGTGAACCAGAACGGCAGCGGCGATCCCCGGCTCGCCGATGAGTGGATCGACCGCGCGGGCCTCGCGAGCGCGCGCGAGCTGTACCCCCGTCAGCTCTCGGGCGGCATGCGCCAGCGCGTCGCGCTCGCGCGCGCTCTCGTCCTGCGCCCACGCGTGTTGCTCCTGGACGAGCCGCTCGGCGCGCTCGACGAGCTCACGCGTGAGGACCTGCGCGGCGAGCTGGCGCGGCTGTGGACGGACCTCGACGGCGTCGTGGTGTACGTCACGCACGACCTCGACGAGGCGGTGCTGCTCGCGGACCGCGTCGCGGTGCTCGCCGGCGATCCGGCGTCGATCGTCGCGACCGTCACGGTACCGTTCGCGAGACCGCGCCAGGACGGCTTGCGCCGGCGCGCCGACTTCGCCGCTGTCGTCGACGCGGTGCGGGCGCGGCTGTGAGATCTCGGCTCGTCACCGACGTCCTCGTCGCCGCGGCCGCGCTCGCGGCGGTCGCCGTCGGCCTCGAGCTGTGGGTGCGCGCCGCCGAGGTGCCGGAGTACCTGTTCCCGGCGCCGTCCGCGGTGCTCGCGCGTCTCGCGGAGGATCCGTCGTTCTTCGCGCTCGAGGCGGCCGTCACCGTCGTCGAGGCGACGTTCGGTTTCGCGCTCGGCGTCACTGCGGCCTTCGGCGTCGGCGCGCTGATGGCGCACTCGCGCGTCCTCGAGCGTTTTCTGTACCCCCTCGCAGTGCTCGTGAAGCTCACGCCGATCGTCGCGGTCGCGCCGCTGTTCACGCTCTGGTTCGGGTTCGGCGCTCCACCGAAGATCGCCATCGCCGCGCTCATCACGTTCTTCCCGATGGTCGTGAACGCGTTCGTCGGCCTGCGCGACGTCGATCCGAGCGAGCTCGCGTTCCTGCAGGTCCTCGACGCGTCACGCTGGGAGATCTTCCGCGCGCTCCGGGTCCCGAGCTCGTTGCCGTACCTGTTCTCGGGCGCGCGGATCTCCGCCAACCTCGCGTTGATCGGCGCGGTCGTCGCCGAATGGACCGGCGCCGACCGCGGTCTCGGCCGCGTCATCCTCGTGGCGAACGCGAACCTCGACCTGGCGACGCTCTTCGGCGCGGTCCTCGTCCTTGTGGTGATCGGCGTCGCGGTCAACGTGCTTGCGAGTACCGTGGAGGGGCGCGTACTCCACTGGCATCCCACCGGTATGCAGACCGCGTGACGCGTGCGATCGCGCTCGTCGGGGCGATCGCGCTGCTCGCCGCATGCGGCGCGCCGCTCGGCGGCGTCCCCGCGACGCCGACGCCGTCTCCTATCGCGGTCACGTTCATGGCCGGCTTCAAGCCACAGGCCGACCTGCCGTTCGTCGGCGTGTACGTCGCCCAGGAGAAGGGCTACTTCCGCGCGCAGGGTCTCGACGTCACCATCCAGCACGCCACGCAGAGCGAGCACATCCAGCTCCTCGCGACCGATCGGGTGCAGTTCTCGACCGGCTCGGCGCCCGATGTGCTCAAGCGCGTCGCGCAGAGCGGCGTGCCGCTCGTCGCCATCGCGCAGCTCGGACAGAAGGGCGAGCAGGCGCTCGCGGTGCGAGCCGACTCCGGCATCGCCTCGCCGAAGGACTGGGAAGGCAAGCTCGTCGGCTACAAGGGCACGCCGAGCGCCGACTACCTCGCGATCCTGAAGGCGTCCGGCGTCGACCGCGCGAAGGTGCGCGAGGTCGCCGTCGGCTTCGATCCGCGCGTGCTCGCGACGAAGCAGGTCGACGTGTACCCCGTGTTCAAGTCGAACGAGCCGGACGTCCTCGCGAAGCTCGGTGTCCCGGTGCGCCTGTTCGACGCGGCCGACTACGGCATCCCGATGCTCGGCCTCGCGTACATCACCAACCGCACCACGGCGACCGGCCGTCCGGACGTGGTGCGCCGGTTCCTGCGCGCGGCGCTGAAAGGACTCGCCGATGCGATCGCCGACCGCGACATGGCGGTCGACGTGACGCTGAAGTACGCGACGGGCGAGGACCGCGCGCACCAGCGCTTCATGTTCGATGCGGAGCTGCGCGACGCGGCCTCGGCTGACCCGCTCGGGTGGATCACGCGCGAGCGGTGGTCCGCGCAGGAGCGCACGCTCGAGGACGTCGGCGTGCTCGCGAAGCCCGTCGAGGTCGCGTCCGTCGTGGAGGAGTCGTTCGTGCGCGACCTCTACCGCGACGGCAAGCTCGTCTGGCCGTGACGCTCTCGGTCATTCCCGTCGAGGGTTTGCCGGAGGTGCGGCCGGGCGACGATCTCGCCGCGCTCATCGTTCGCTCGCTCGAGCGCGCCGGCGAGCGGCTCGCCGACGGCGACGTGCTCGCCGTGGCGCAGAAGGTCGTCTCGAAGGCGGAGGGTCGCGTCGTGCCGCTCGGGGACGTGCGCCCCGGCGCGCAGGCCGAAACGCTCGCGGCCGCGCATGGGAAGGACCCGAGGGTGATGGAGCTCGTGCTCCAGGAGTCGAAGCGGATCGTGCGCGCCGAGCGCGGCGTCATCATCGCCGAGACGCGACACGGGTTCGTTTGCGCGAACGCGGGCGTCGATCGATCGAATGCCGGCGCGCCCGACGCGGTGGTGCTCCTGCCGATCGACCCCGACGCATCGGCGTCGCGGCTGCGCGAGGATCTGGCGCGCTCGATCGGCGTGCGCGTCGCGGTCGTCGTCACCGACACGTTCGGTCGGGCCTGGCGCGAGGGGCAGACGAACGTCGCGATCGGAATGTCCGGGCTCGAGCCGTTCGTGAAGTACGCCGGCCAGCTCGACCCGGATGGATACGAGCTGCGCGTGACCGAGATCGCGCTCGGGGACGAGATCGCCGCCGCGACCGAGCTCGTGATGGGGAAGCTCCTGCGCCGTCCCGCGGCGCTCGTGCGCGGCCTGCGGTACCCCGTCGCCGAGGACGGCGCGCGCACCTACGTCAGATCGCCGGAGCGCGACCTCTTCCGCTAAGCGCCGGCCGCGCGCTCGGCGGCGTACTCCCAGACGAGCTCCATATCGTCGATCACGCGGGGCCAGGCGTACCGCTTCGCGGTCTGCTTGCCTTCGGTGCGGATGCGCTTCGCGAGCTCCGGCCGTGCCCGCAGGTACTCGGCCGCGTCGGCGACCTCGCGCGGATCGTCGGTCCGCACGACGACCGCGTTCCCGAGCGGCTGCGCGTAGTCCTCGCCCGTGGTGCCGACGTAGGCGATGCCGCCCGTCCCCATCACCTCGAGCCCTACGAGTCCGAAGGGCTCGCGCTCGGAGTTCGCGAGGACGCCGTCGGCGACTGCGTAGAGCGATCGGAGCGTGCGCTCGGGCACGAAGAAGTCGAGGAACGCGGCGTCCGCGTCGAGCGCCGCGAGCCGTCCGGCGAACGACCGCGCCGTCAGCGCTCCGTCAGGGCGCACGCTGGTGACCGATAGCTCGCGCCGGCGCAGGTGCGTGAGGACCTCGTCGCGGTACGGGGATGCGCTGCCGCGGAACAGGAAGCGCACCTCCGCGCCGCGACGTTTGAGCTCGGCGACCGCGTCGATCGCCGCGAGCCAGCGCTTGTCGCGATCGAACCGCGCGACCTTCACAAAGACGAGGTACGCGTCGAGCGCGCCGCGGAGCGCCGTGGCGTCGGAGCCCGTCACCGGCGCGAGCATGCGTTCGGAGATGCCGTTCGGGACCACGATCGCGTCGGCGATGCCGAACGGCTGGAGCTGCGTGCGCATCCAGCGGCTCACCGTCGTCACGCGCACGGTCATCTCGAGCCGGTCGAAGTCGATCGCGCCACAGCCGTACGTGTTGTTCGCGTTCCACAGCGCGACGCAGCGGCGGCCCGCGCCGCGGATGTACGCCAGCTCGGCGGTGCGATACGCGGCTTCGGCCGTCTGCCAGTCCTCGAACAGCAGGATCGTCTGGCCCTTCGGCTCCACCACGTTCGCGAACAGCCAGGCGGGGAGATTGTCCGAGAGATCGCGCCACTTGCCCCACTCGCCGTCGTACACGTCGCGCGGATGCTGGCGGCTGATCCACTGACCCCAGCGCACCAGGCGCGCGCCGTCGCGCCGCTCGTCCGGCTCGAGCGCCGGATCGCCGATGAACACGTGCGTGACGTCGTAGCCGCGCGATGTGAGCGCGGGCACGAGATCGGTCACGCGCGTCGCGAGACCGCCGACGGTGCTGTACCGGTCGGGACCTTCGAACGAGACGATCGCGACGCGCGTCGTGGACGGCGAGATCCGCATCGCGTCGATACCATACCGCGCCATGCTGCCGCTGCCGTTCGTACGCGAACACGCCGACGAAGTGCGCGAGAACCTGCGCAAGCGGAACGTCGTCGCACCGCTCGACGAGATCCTCGAGCTCGATCGTCGCGCGCGCGAGCTGCGCGTCGAGAGCGAGGCGTTGCGAGCCGAGCGGAACCGCGCCTCGCGCGCCGGCAAGCCGGATGAGGCGACGCGGACGCGGCTGCGCGCCGTCGGGGAGCGCGTCGCGGCGATCGAGAAGGAACTGAAGGTGATCGACGAGGAGCTCACCGAGAAGCTCCTGTATCTCCCGAACATGTCCGATCCGTCGGCGCCCGTCGGTCCCGATGAATCGCATGACGTCGTCGGGCGCTCGTGGGGTGAGCCGCGCACGTTCTCCTTCACGCCGAGACCGCACTGGGAGGTCGGCGAGCGTCTCGGGATCCTCGACATCCCGCGCGGCGTGAAGCTCTCCGGCTCGCGCTTCTACGTGCTGAAGGGCGCCGGTGCCGCGCTGCAGCGCGCGCTCATCACATGGATGATCGACCTCAAGGTCCGGGACCACGGCTTCATCGAGCTGTACCCGCCGTTCATGGCCAGGCCGGAGATGCTCGTCGGGACCGGATCGCTGCCGAAGAGCCGCGACGTGGTGTACAAGCTCGAGAACGAGGAGCTGTTCCTCATCCCCACGGCCGAACCGCAGCTGCTCGGCTACTACCGCGATGAGATCCTCGACGCGACCCAGCTCCCGCTGCGCGTCGTGGGGTATACGGCATGCTTCCGCAACGAGAAGATGAGCGCCGGCCGCGACGTTCGCGGCATCAAGCGCGGGTTCCAATTCGACAAGGTCGAGATGTTCGTGTTCTGCAAGCCTGAGGAATCCGCCGCCGAGCTGGACCTATTGGTGCGGCTCGCCGCGGAGGTGCTCGAGAAGCTCGAGCTGCCGTATCGGCTGAAGGAGCTCTGCACCGGAGACATGGCGTTCCAGGCGGCGAAGGCGATCGACCTCGAGGTCTGGTCCCCCGGAGTGGAGGAGTGGCTGGAGGTCTCGACGTGCAGCAACTGCACCGAGTTCCAGTCGCATCGCGGGAACGTCCGCATGAGGCGCTCGCGCGACAAGCACGCCGAGCCGCTGCACACCTTGAACGGTTCAGGCCTCGCGCTGCCGCGCCTGCTCATCGCCGTGCTCGAGAACTACCAGCGGGAGGACGGGAGCGTCGAGGTCCCGCGCGCGCTGCGTCCGTACCTTCACGGGCTCGAGGCGATCGTCGCGTAGCGGCGCGAATGCTCGCTCGCTGGCCGTCCGCAGCGGCGCGTCGTATTCTCGACGGCGGAGGAGTGTCTGAGCGGTTTAAAGAGGCTGCCTTGAAAGCAGCCTGGGCTGGGGTGACCAGCCCGCGTGGGTTCGAATCCCACCTCCTCCGCGGTCCGCGCGCTTCCACGTCGCGGCAGCAAGGGCCGGTGTGAGCACAAGGGGGGAGGACGCGCGTATGGCAGCACCCGGCGTCGCCCGTCGGGCGGAGACGGGCTTCCTCGAGCGAACGTTCAAGCTTCGTGAGAACGCGACGACCGTTCGGACCGAGGTCATCGGCGGTCTCACGACGTTCTTCGTCATGTCCTACATCGTGTTCGTCAACCCGCAGATCCTGAACTTCGACAACGTCCCGGATCTCAAGAAGCTCAACCTCGGTCCCGGCTTCGATCAGACCGTCGCCATGACCGCGCTCACGGCAGGACTGCTCACGATCGCGATGGGCCTCGTGGCCAACCGGCCTTTCGCAATGGCTGCGGGCCTCGGGCTGAACGCGGTCGTCGCGTTCCAGCTGATCCTGCTCAGCAAGCTGCCCTGGCAGGCCGCGATGGGCATCATCTTCATGGAAGGCATCGCGATCACGATCCTGGTGCTCACCGGCCTCCGCGAAGCGGTGCTGAACGCCATTCCGCTGTCGCTGAAGCGCGCGATCGGCGTCGGCATCGGCCTGTTCATCCTGCTGATCGGTCTCGTGAATGCCGGGATCGTCGTGCCCGGTCCTGCGCCGAACGTACCGGTCGCGCTCTCGACGCTGAACACCGGTCCGATCATCACTGCCGTGATCGGCCTCCTCCTGACGTTGTTCCTCTTCGCTCGCGGCGTGACCGCGGCGCTGCTCATCGGGATCGTCGGAACCACCGTGATCGCGGGCCTGCTGCACGCGATCTTCCCCGCGTATCAGGTCTCGGTCGTCGACGGGAAGGCCGTCTGGCCCGCGGCCCTCGTCAAGTTGCCCGATCTCTCGAACGCGTTCCAGGGATTCAACTTCGAAGCGTTCGCGAAGCTCGGATTGATCAGCACGATCCTCGCGGTGTTCACGATCATGCTGTCGGACTTCTTCGACACGATGGGCACCGTGGTCGGCATCGGCGGACAGGCCGGCTGGCTCGATAACCGCGGCCGTCTCCCGGGGATCCAGCGCATCCTCCTCGTCGACTCGATCGGGGCCGCATTCGGTGGCCTGATGAGCGCATCCTCGAACACGACCTACATCGAGTCGGCCGCCGGCGTCTCGTCCGGCGCGCGCACCGGACTCGCGAGCGTCGTCACCGGCGTCTTATTCCTGCTCGCGATGTTCATCTCGCCGATCGTCGGCGTCGTTCCCGGCGAGGCGACCGCGCCCGCGCTGATCATCGTCGGATTCCTCATGGCTGGCATCGCCAGCAAGATCGACCTCGCGAGCATCGACGAGGGACTCCCCGCGCTCCTCACGATGGCCGTGATGCCGTTCACGTTCTCGATCACGAACGGCGTCGGCGCCGGGTTCGTGAGCTACGCGTTCATCAAGCTCGTTCGCGGCAAGGCGCGGGAAGTCCACCCGCTCATGTGGGTGGTCGTGATCGCGTTCATCCTGTACTTCGCCCAGGCGGTGTACGCGCCGATCAAGTTCCGCGAGTAGTCCTGGCTCGACACCTCACGACGTCCGAACACATCGAGGCCCCTCCGACCCGAGGGGCCTCTTCTTTTACGCTATGTCCATGGCTGACCGCGATCGCGATACCGGCGCGAGGGGCAGGCGCGCCGCGACCGTCACCGTCACGGATCTCGAGGGCGAGCCGCCGTCGCGGCGCGGCATGACGCTCACCGTCCTCGACGACGGCACGGTGCAGGGCACGCTCGGCTGCGACGGCTTCGATCGCGCCGGCGTCGGCGACGCGATGCGCGCAATGGACGACGGCGTCGAGCGACGCGCGAAGTACGACTGGGACGAGCGCTCCCGGATCGCCGTCGTGGTCCGCCCGTCTCGCGGCGCGATCGCGGAGGCGCCGGCGGCGGAGGCCGAGCTGCTCGTCGTCGGAGCCGGCGCTGTCGCGCGAGCTCTCGTCACGCTCGGCAAGGCGATGGGCTATCGGGTGCGCGTCGTGACCGGGCCGTTCGAGCGGGGACCGCATGACTTCGACGCCGCGGACGAGGTGCTCGAGTGGACGGAGCCGACCCGGCTGCGCGAGCTTCCTATCGGCGAGAACACCTACGTCGTGATCTGTGGCCATGACGACGAGTTCTCGCAGCCGGCAATGCGCGCGCTATTGCCGAGCGCCGCGTCGTACCTCGGGATGATGGGGAGCCGGCGCCACACCGGGCATCTGCTCGAGGAGCTTCGCGCTGCGGGTTTCAGCGACGAGCAGGTTGCTCGCGTGCATTCGCCGGTCGGGCTGAGCATCGGCGCGGAGACGCCTGAGGAGATCGCGCTGTCCGCGATCTCGGAGATCGTCGCGGTCCGCCGCGCGCAGCGATCAAACGCCACGATTGGCAGGTAGAATCGATTCACTCGAGGAGGGGTCGCATAGCCTGGTCGAGTGCGGGGGCTTGCTAAGCCCTTGAGCCGGGTTTCCGGCTCCGCGGGTTCGAATCCCGCCCCCTCCGCAAGTTCAGTCAAGCTCACTCCGATGTTCAGAGAGATGGACACTCTGAACACGCATGAGCTCGCATGGGCAGCCGGGATTTTCGATGCCGAGGGTCATGCTGGCTCCTCACCACACCATCGCGGCCATGTCCGTGTCCCCCTTGTCGAAGTCAGCCAGGCAGGAGTTGAAGTCCCCGCACTGCTGATTAGGTTTCGTCGCGCCATCGGCGGGCTCGGTTACATCACCGGACCGAGGCGCGGATATCTCTACTACTGGCGTTCGAATCAACGACGCGTCGTTGGTGC
>DASQXO010000095.1:0-7152 GCA_035639655.1 Candidatus Dormiibacterota bacterium | reverse complement strand
CCGCCGACCATCCCGCTCCCGTTCTGGAGCACGCTCCTCACATCGATGTTCCTGCACGGGGGGTGGCTGCACCTGGGCGGCAACATGCTCTATTTGTGGATCTTCGGGGACAATCTCGAGAAGACGATGGGGCATGCGCGGTTTCTCGTGTTCTACCTGGCGTGCGGCATCGCCGCCGCGATCGGCCAGGGCGTCGTCGCGCCCGAGCCGATGATCGGTGCGTCCGGCGCGATCGCCGGCGTGCTCGCCGCGTACATCGTGATGTTCCCCGGCGCGCGGGTGTCGACGCTCATCTTCCTCGGGATCTTCATCACGATCGTGCAGCTGCCGGCGCTGCTGGTGATCGGCTTCTGGATCGTGACGCAGCTCGTCGCCGGGCTCGGCGAGCTCCGGATGGCTACCCACGCCGCGGGAGGCGTGGCGTATTACGCGCACATCTTCGGCTTCGTCGCCGGCATCCCGCTGCTGCTCCTGTTCCGTGCCGGAACCCGGCGCGCCTACTAGGGTCCTTCCTCCACGCGAGTACCGCGTCGTCCTGTTCGACGCCGGCGGGACGCTCCTGCGCCCGAACCCCTCGCAGGAGGAGGTGACCGCACGCGTGCTCCGCGAGGCCGGCATCGCGGTCGATCGGACGACGCTCGCCGATGCGATCGGCGTCGCGAACGCGACGCTCTTCAGCGCGCACGGACGAAACGCCCACCGCTGGTCCAGCGAGTCCGCGATCCGCGAGGTGTGGCAGGAGTATTACGAGCTCGTCCTCGGCAGACTCGGCGTGCCGTGGGATCCGGCGCTCGGGCGCCGCGTTTACGACGCCTTCGGCGTCGCGGAGTCGTGGGCGCTCTTCGACGACGCGCTGCCGACGCTCGAGGCGCTCCGCGACCGGGGCGTTCGGATCGGCATCGTGTCGGACTGGGGCACCGCGCTGCTGCCGATCCTGCACGCGGTCGGACTGTCGCAACACGCCGGTGTCGCCGTGGTCTCGGCGTACGCGGGCGTCGCGAAGCCCGAACGCGACGTGTTCGTCTACGCGCTCGCGCGGATCGGAGCGGCCGCGGACGAGACGCTGTACGTCGGCGACGTCTACGTCGCGGACGTGCTCGGGGCGCGCGGCGCGGGCATCGAGCCGATCCTCATCGATCGCGCCGGCCGCTATGGGTTCGTCGACTGCGTCGTGGTCCGGTCGCTCCTCGAGATCGTGCCGCTGCTCGAAGCGGCGCGCGCGCACGCGCGCTCCATTCCGAGACCACACGCGTAGTATCGGGACAGATGCTCGTGCCGGTCGTCGTGGAATCGGTCCGCGTGCACGTCCTCACCGGCCAACACGTGGTGCTCCTGCAGGAGCGCGACAGCGGCCGGCTCCTCCCCATCTGGATCGGACCCGACATGGCGCACAGCATCGCGACGAAGCTGGCCGGAATCCCGACGGAGCGTCCGCTGACGCACGACCTCATGATCGGCGTGCTCGAGAAGGTCGGGGCCGAGGTGACGCGCGTGGTGGTGCGCGACCTCGTCGCCGACGACCAGGGCGGCGGGACGTTCCTCGGCAGCGTGTTCTTGCAGATCGGCGGGCAGGAGGTCGAGTTCGACTCACGTCCGTCCGACGCGATCGCCCTGGCGGTGCGCACGAACGCGCGCATCCTCGTCGCCGAGGAGGTCCTCGATAAGTCGGCCATCGTCCCCGAGACCGAGGACGACGAGAAGCTGAGCGTGTTCAAGGAGTTCATCGACACCCTCAACTTCGAGGGACCCGGCGGCGAGCAGCAGAGCTAGGGCGGCGTTTCCCGACACCGTCCGCAGCCGCGACGGTCGCCTCGAGATCGACGGACTCGCGCTCCGCGACCTCGCGCGCCGGTACGGCACGCCGCTCTACGCGTACGACGCGGCGACGATCCGCGCGCGGGCTCGAGCGTATCGCGACGCGTTCGCGGCGCACCGCCCCTCGCGGGTCGGATATTCGGCGAAGGCGTGCGCGCTGCTCGGCGTGCTCCGAGCGATCCGTCCGCTACCGGTGAGCGCGGCCTCGCTCGGCGAGCTCGAGGCCGCAGTCCGCGCGGGCATCCCTGCCCGTCGCTGCTGGCTGCACGGGAACGCGAAGACCGAGGCGGAGATCCGCGGCGCGATCGCGCTCGGCGTCGGCACGATCGTCATCGACGGCGAGCGCGAGCACGAGCGCATCGCCGCGGCGGCGCGCGGACGGCAGCGGGTCTGGCTGCGCGTGCTGCCGGAGGTCGTCGCGGATACGCACGCGCACCTGCGCACGAGCGGCGAGCAGAAGTTCGGGCTAACGGCAGGGCGTGGCAGATCGCTGGCGCTCGAGATGGCGAGAACTCGCGGTCTGCGACTGACCGGCGTCCACGCTCATGTCGGCTCTCAGATATCCGATCTCACGACCTTCCGCCGCGTCGCCGAAGAGCTTGCGAGCTTCGCGCTCGGCCTGCGAGAGGACGGCGTCGCGATCGGTGAGGTCTGCGTCGGCGGCGGCCTCGCGACGCCGGAGAGCGGCGAGGAGCCGGACCTCGCCGCGTATGCCGACGCGGTCGCCGCGCCGATCCATGCGCGCATGCCCGATGCGACCGTGATCGTCGAGCCCGGGCGCTCGATCGTCGCGCGCGCCGCGCTCGCGCTCTATCGCGTGCAGGATCGCCGCGTGCGCGAGTCGGGTCGCGTGTTCCTCGCCGTCGACGGCGGCATGGGCGACAACGTGCGGCCGGCGCTCTACGGGGCGCGCTACGACGCGGTGCTCGCCGAGACGCGGGACGGCGAGACCGAGCGCGTGGCGATCGCCGGCGCGTACTGCGAGGCGGGCGACATCCTGATCGACGAGGTCGCGCTGCCGCGCGCGGACGTCGGCGATCTCATCGTCGTGCCGTCGGTGGGCGCGTATTCGATCGCGATGGCGTCGAACTACAACCAGCGCCCGCGTCCGGCGGTCGTGCTCGTCGACCGCGGCCGCGCGACGCTCATCCGGAGGCGCGAGACGGCGGCGGACCTCTTCCGGCTGGAGCGCTAGGCGGAGCGGCGCGTCCACAGCGCCAGCCGCAGCGCGAGCAGGTCACGGATCGCGCGAAGGATGACGCGCGGCGGCGCGCCCTTCGGCTCGCCCCAGCGGCGCGGGTGATGCGGCACCGCGACCTGACGCACGCGTAGACCCGCCTGGTGCATCCGGATGAGCAGCTCGGCCGAGAAGAACGCGCCGTTCGAGCGTACGAGGTCGAGGGGAACGCGCGCGAACACCTCGCGGCGCAGCAGCTTGAACGCGCAGTCGACGTCGCGCACGGGCAGCCCGAAGAGGACCCGGATGGCACGGTTGTAACACCAGCCGACGAACCGCCGGCGCAGCGGATCGCTGCGCTTCTGCCGATAACCGATCACCGCGTCCGCGCCGCCGACCTCGGGCAGGAGCCGCGTGACGTCCGCGGGATCGAACTGCTGGTCGCCGTCGGTGAAAAACACGAGCGCGTAGCGCGACGATGCGATGCCGGAGCGGATCGCGCCGCCGTAGCCGCGCCGCGTGCCGTGGTGCACGACCCGAACGCGGGCGTCGGACGCGGCGAGCTCGTCGGCGTACGCGCCGGTGCGGTCGCGCGAGCCGTCGTCGACGATCACGATCTCGAAGCGCTCCGCGGCCGCCGGCAGCACCTCCAGCGCGCGCGCGACGAGCGGACGCACGTGCTCCTCCTCGTTGAGCACCGGGAAGAAGAACGACAGCTCCCGCACCCGCGTTTGTTCCACGTGCAGCGCCGAGGGTACCGTCAAACGTGAGGATGTCGGGGCCGGACGGCAGGATCGCGACGGTGCTGGCGCTCGCTGCCGCGATCGTGTATCTCGTGCTGACCGTCGGGCATCCCACGCCGTTCGACTACTTCGGCAGGCTCGCGCTCGCGTTCTCGCACGGCGAGTGGTGGCTCGACGACGCCCCGGCCCATCTGAACGAGCTCGTCGAGGGCGTCGGTGGACATCGCTACAGCCTCGTCCCGCCGCTCCCGGCGGTGCTGCTGATGCCGATCGTGCCGTTCGTCGCGAGCGACGTCGCGCAGACGGGCCTCTCGGCGCTCGCGGGCGCGGTCTCGGCGGCGCCGCTGTACCTCGCCGAGCGCGCGCTCGGGATCCCGCGCGCCGTCGCGGTGTGGACGACGCTCCTGTCGACGTTCGGCACGACGCTCTTCATCAGCGCGATCGACGGAAGGTCATGGTTCGCGGCGGACGCGATCGCCTTCTCCTGCTGCGCGCTCGCGCTCTTCCTCGCCGCGACGCGCGCGCCCGCGATCTTCACCGGCGGCGCCCTCGGCGCCGCGATGCTGACGCGCGCGCCGCTCATCCTGTGCGCGCCGGCGTTGATCGCGCTGCAGCTCCGCGGCGCAGCGCGCTCGCGGGTCGGGCCGACGCTCGCCGCGATGACGGCCGGCCTCCTCCCGTTCGTCGCGGCGTACGTCGTGTACGACCTCGTGCGCTGGGGGACGCCGTTCGACACCGGCTACGGCACGTTCGCCGCGACCGATCCGTTCTACTCGCATGGCCTCTTCAGCGTGACGTACCTGCCGCGACACGTGTACGCGATGCTCTTCGAGGCGCCCGCGTTCGTCGACGGCGATCCGCTCTTCCTCCGCGCACGTTCGGTCGGCATGAGCCTGCTCGTAGCGACGCCCGCGTTCCTCTGGGTCGCGCGCGCCGCGCTCGCCGTGCGCTCGTTCCGCATCGCCGGCGCGCTTGCGCTCGGATGCCTCGCCCTGGTCCCGGACCTGCTGTTCGGGACGGTCGGCTTCGAGCAATACGGCTACCGGCGCAGCCTCGATGCGCAGGCCTTCCTCGTGCCCCTCGTCGCGATCGGCGGGGCGTGGGACGGCAGAGCATGGCTGCCGGCGGGCAGCCTCCTGCTGCGCGCGGCGATCGTCGCCTCGATCGCGATCACGCTGTACTTCTTCGTCGCGATCCGGCTCTACGGGTTCGCGTGAACGATCGCACCGCGCGCACCATCTTCGTCGCGAGCCTCGCCGTCGGGATCGCGCTGCGCCTCGCGTTCGTCCCGACTACGGGATTCCCCACCGACGTCGGGACGTTCATGGCGTGGGGGCAACGCCTCCACGACGTCGGGCCGCAGCGCTTCTACGCGCCCGACTACTTCAGCGACTACCCGCCGGCCTTCCTGTACGTGCTGTGGCTCGTCGCGAGCGTCCTCGGCGGCATCCCGCAGCTCGTCGCGAAGGCGCTGTCGATCCCGTTCGACGTCGCGATCGCGTTCGCGCTCTACGCGATCGTCTCTCGCGTCGCGCGCGAGCGCGCGGGCGCGATCGCCGCGGCGCTGTACCTGCTGAACCCGGCGCTCGTCCTCGCCGGGACGTACTGGGGCCAGGTCGACGCGGCCGGCACGCTGCCGCTCCTGCTCGCACTCTGCGCCGCGGCGTTCGGACGCTTCGGGATCGCCGGAGCGCTCGCCGGGGTCGCGTTCATGGTGAAACCGCAGTTCGGCGTCCCGGCCGCGGCCGTCTTCGCCGCCGCGGCGTTCGACCTCCTGCGCAACGGACGCTGGCGTCCGCTCGCGAGCACGTGCGCGGCCGCCGCGCTCGCCGTCGTCGCCCTCGCGCTGCCGTTCCGCATGGGTCTCCTCGGCGACAGCGGCATCACCGGGCTGATCGCGAAGGCCGCGGCGACGTACGAGTACTCGACGCTGTACGCGTTCAACGTGTGGGCGATCGTGTCCGACTTCTGGAAGCCGGACGCGGATCCGATCCTCGGCGTCGCGATGCGCTACTGGAGTGCCGCGCTGTTCGCGCTGGGGGTCGTCGGCGTCCTCGTCGTGATGTGGCGCGCGGCGCCGCGCGGCCGGCGCTGGGGCGACGATCCCGGACGCGATCTCGGACTCATGCTCGCTTCGGGGGCGCTGCTCGTCCTCGCCTTCTACTTCCTGCCCACGCGCGTGCACGAGCGCTACCTCTTTCCGCTCTTCGCGCTCCTCGCCCCGCTCGCCGCGGCATATGCGCGCGTCCTCTACGTGTACGTCGCGTTCGCCGGATTCTTCTTCCTCTCCTTGTTCTATGCGTTCACGCGCTATCCGCAGACGAACACGCTCCCGCCGGACTTTCTCGAGGCCACGCTCTTCCAGCGCGTGGCGATCCAGCTCCTCTCGGTCGGCGGCATCGCGCTCGCTGCCGTCCTCGCGTGGTGGTGGGCGCGCGGCGATGCCCGCGACGCCGCGCATGCGGAGGCGGCGACCGCCCCCGCCGAGCCGTCGCCGGAGGCGCCGGCCGCGCCGGAGTGGCTCCGACCGGGCGGCCGGCCGACGCGCCGCGATCTCACCGTCGCGCTCGTCCTCGCGCTCATCGTTCTGGTGACCCGCGCGTACCGGCTCGATTGGCCGCGCGACATGTACTTCGACGAGGTCTACCACGCCAGGACGGCGATGGAGATGCTCGCCGGCCGCGAGTACTACGAGTGGACGCACCCGCACCTCGCGAAGGAGGCGATGGCCGCCTCGATCGCCCTCTTCGGCGACGTCCGCGCGGTGGGGACCTCCTCGGATCCGCCCGCCGACGCCGACGCGTTCGCCGTCGACGGTGACGGAGCCCGCGCGTACGCGCGTCAGGGCGTGGTCACGGTGATCCGAGCCGACGGCGTCCGGACCGACGTGGGGCTGTACGCCGGCACGGCCCGCCTCCTCGCGCTCACCGCGGACACCGTCGTGCTCGCGACGGCAGACCAGGTCTTGTCGTTCGGACGCGCCCCGCAGCCCGCGAACCACCCGGTCCCGCGCGCCGCGGTCGCCGACACGCGGGCGCTCGCGCTCGCGCCCGGCCGCGTGCTCGTCGCCAACCCGACCGCGCTCTTCGTGCTCTCGGCCGCCGACCTCGCGATGAAGCTCGCCGTGCCGGTCGCGGACACGGTCGCGATCGCGCCGCTGCCGGAGCGCGGCACGGCGTTCGTCGCCGCCGCGGGCGGCACGATCCGGAGCGTCGACCTCGAGGGCGGCCGAACGCAACGAAGCTGGAGCGCGGGCGGGCCGGTCGCGACGCTCACCGTGCTGCCGAACGCGTGTCCCGCCGACCGCGCCGCCGAAGATCGCTGCGACCACCTGTTCCTCGGCGATGCACGCGAGCCGGTCGTGCACGGCCTCGACCTCGAGACCGGCGGGGTCGACGCGGTCCCCCTCACGAACGC
>DASQXO010000094.1:0-2309 GCA_035639655.1 Candidatus Dormiibacterota bacterium | reverse complement strand
GCGCGGCGAGGGAATCGAGTTCGCCGACCTGCGGCCGTTCGTCGCGGGTGACCGCCTCCGAAACGTCAATTGGCGTGCGAGCGCGCGCCGCGGAGAGCTGTGGGTGAACCAGCAGCATCCTGAGCGCAACGCCGACGTCGTGCTCTTCCTCGATACGTTCACCGAGGCGAGCCAGGACAGGCGCAGCACGCTCGATCTCGCGCTCCGCGCGGCGTCGTCGCTCGCGACGCGGTACCTCGCGCAGAAGGATCGCGTCGGCTTCGTGACGTTCGGGGGGATGCTGAACTGGCTCCTGCCGGGCAGCGGCACGGCGCAGATCTACCGGATCATCGACTCGCTGCTCGACACGCAGGTCGTCCTGAACTACGCGTGGCGCGACATCGAGCTGCTGCCGCGCCGGACGCTACCGCCGAAAGCGATCGTCGTCGCGCTCACGCCCTTGCTCGACGATCGCGCGGTCACTGCCCTCCTCGATCTTCGCGCCCGCGGCTTCGATCTCGTCGTCGTGGAGGTCTCGCCCGAGCCGTTCCTCGCGCCTCCGGCCGACGAGGTACAGCGCGTGGCGCGCCGCTTGTGGCGGCTCCGGCGCGAAGCGATGCGCGGTCGCTTCGAGCGGGCGGGCGTGCCCGTGGCGACGTGGGACGACGAGCGTGCGCTCGCCGTTGCACTGGAGGAGGTGACGTCATTTCGAAGACACGCGCGTCTCGTGCACGCGTAGGCCGCGCTCTCGTCGCTTTGGCGCTTGTCGTCGCGCTCGCCGCGTATCCGGCGGCCGCCGCCCGTCGCGACGAGCTCGTCATCGTCGGCGTCGGCGGCGTCGCGTGCATCGTCGTGGCGCTCGGCATGGCCTTTCGCTGGTGGCTCGTCCTCGCGTGGGGCTTCGCCCTGTTCGGTGTCGAGTACGCGGTCTTCCTGCGTTTGCGTGCAGACACTACGGACGTTCGGGCGCCACTCGTGGCGGCCACGCTGCTGATCGCGGTGGAGGTCGCGTTCGACTCCATCGCGCCGGAGAGTGGGCGGCGCGAGCACTCGCTGATCGCGGCCGAGGTCGTCGCGGTCGTCGGCGCTGCGGTCGTTACCGTGCTCGCCGGGGCGCTCTTGCTCGTCGTCGCGGGGAGCGCAACGTCCGGAGTCGCGCTCGAGGCCGCCGGGGCTCTTGCGGCCGTCGGCGTGGTCGCAGCGGTCGTTCGCCTCGCGCGGACGCGCGTGCTCTAGTCGCTCGTCACCTCGTCGGCGTTACCGCTCGACGTCTTCGCCCACGGCTCGTCCTCGCGAGGAGCGTCGGTCTCGTCGTCGCCGACCCCGGTCCGCTTGTCCACGACGTCGTCGCGCTCCTCGAGGTCGTCTTCGAAGTAGTGCTCGCTCATGTCCGTCCTTTCGCGGGTGCCGCGAACCGGATGACCGTTCCTCTAGGCGGTAAAACGCGCGCGTGGCCATCCAGCGGTTTCGTGCGCCCGGTCGTGTCAATCTCATGGGCGACCATACGGACTACAACGACGGCTTCGTCCTGCCGATGGCGATCGACCGCGAATGCGTCGTCGCCGTGGAGGAAGCGGGCGGTGCGCGGATTCGACTGCGCTCGGCGACCGAGGGGGATGTGGATGTCGCGGCTGACGGCAGCGACGACCTCCAGGCGGTCGAGCCGGAGTGGGGCCGATATCCGGTCGCGCTCGCTCGCGTACTCGCAGCGCGCGGCCGGGCGGCTGTGGGGATCGACGCGACTGTCTCTTCCACGGTGCCGATCGGCGCGGGTTTGTCCTCCAGCGCGGCGCTCCAGGTGGTGCTTGCGCTCGCGCTTTGCGCCGCGGCGGACCTGCCTCTCGCGCCGAGAGAGCTCGCGCTCGCCTGTCAGGAAGCGGAACACCGCGCCACCGGCGTTCCCTGCGGGATCATGGATCAGCTCACCTCGGTTGCGGGCGTCGCCGGCGCCGCGTTGCTGATCGACTGCCGATCGCTCGCGGTCCAGACCGTGCCGCTGCCGGATGACGTCGCGGTCGTCGTCGTGCACTCGGGCGTGCCGCGCCTGCTTGCGGCGGCCGCATTCGCAGCCCGCCGGCAGTCCTGCGAGGCGGCGGCGCGGCGGCTCGGCGTGCCGGCGCTGCGCGACGCGTCGGCCGCCGAGGTGAACGACGATCCGCTCGCACGGCATGTGGTCGCCGAGAACGCGCGCGTGCTCGAGACGGCCGCGGCGCTAAGGGACGGCGACGTGACGGAAGCCGGCCGGCTCTTCCACGAGAGCCACGCGAGCCTGCGCGACGATTTCGGTGTGTCGACGCCGGAGCTCGACCGGCTCGTCACGGAGCTCGAGC
>DASQXO010000093.1:0-13649 GCA_035639655.1 Candidatus Dormiibacterota bacterium | reverse complement strand
TGCGTCTTCATGCAGTAGCCCTCGGCGCTGCGCCAGAACAGCGATTGGTCGTACCAGTTGCAGCGCGTGTCGAGGCAGAGGTTGCCGCCGATCGTCCCCATGTTGCGCAGCTGCGGCGTCGAGATGAGCGATGCCGCCTCGGCGAGCGCAGCGTACCGCTCGCGAAGGAGCGGGTGGTCCGCGATCGACGTCAGCGTCGCGCCGGCGCCGATGTGCGCACCGTCGCCGTCGCGAACGCTTGCAGCGACGACGCGCCGCAACGACACGAGCCTTCCGGGGGCGAACTGGCGGCGCTTCATCTTCGGGTACACGTCCGTGCCGCCGGCGACGGCCATCGCGTTCGGCTCGGCGAGGAGCGCGGAGGCTTCGCGCAGCGTCGACGGCGAGACGAACTCGAAGCGCGGGAGGCGCAGCATCAGCCAGATCCCTCCGATTTGCGTCTCTCGCTGGGCACGGCCAAATCGAAGGGGTCTGAGCCGCCCGCGCGCTTGCGCTCGCGCTTCTCCGTCGTCGCCAGCAACCGGCGCATCGCGTTCCGCGGGTCGGCGCCGTCGGCGAGGCCGTCCGGCCCCACGCGCGCCTTCTTCTTGGCGAGCGCGTCCAGCACCTTCGCCGCGGTGATCGGGGTCTCGTCGAAGCGCACGCCGATGGCGTCGTACACCGCGTTCGCGATCGCCGGGATCACCGGATTGAGCGGACCTTCGCCGGCTTCCTTCGCGCCGTAGGGTCCCTCCGAATCGATCGTCTCGACGATGACCGCCTCGAGCTCCGGCGTGTCCTTCGCCGTGGGCAGCTTGTAGTCGAGCAGCGACGGTTTCTTGTGCAGCCCGCCGCGGAACACCTGCTCCTCCATGAGGATCTCGGCCATGCCCATGTACGCGGAGCCCTCGATCTGCCCCTCGACGTTCACCGGATTGAGCGCGCGGCCGCAGTCGTGCGCGACGACGATCTTGTTCACGGTGATGCGGCCGCTCTCCTCGTCGACGGAGACGTCGGCGACGCACGCCGAGTACGAGTACGCGGGCGAGGGTCCGACCCCGGAGCCCTTGTAGTCGCCGGCGAGCTTCGGCGGCTTGTAGTACCCGCGCGCCGACAGTGTGCCGACCTTCGATTCGGCGGCGACGACCGCATCGACGAACGGCACGAAGCGCTCGGGGTCGCGCAGGTCGTAGATGCGGCGGAACGCGCAGCCGAGCCGCTCGACGGGCACGCCGAGCTTGTCCGCGGCCGCATCCAGCAGCGCGCGGCGCAGCTGTGCGGCCGCCATGCGCACCGCGTTCCCGGCCATGAACGTCACGCGGCTCGAGTACGAGCCGAGGTCGACCGGCGCGAGCGCGGTGTCGCCGGAGACGACGTGGACGTCCTCGGGGACGACGCCGAGCTCCTCGGCCGCGACCGACGCGAGCAGCATGTCCGATCCCTGTCCGATCTCCGCCGTCCCGCACGACACGAGCACGCCGCCGCCACGATCGAGCGTCACCACCGCACCTGAATGCGGCATGTCGTTCCAGTAGATCGGCAGGCCGGCGCCGGAGATGTACGCGCTCCCCGCGATCCCCATCCCTCTCCCACGCGCGCGCTCGCGATCGCGGTATCCGCTCGCGCGTGCGGCCTGCTCGAGCGCGTCGCCGAGTCCCATCGACGTCACGCGCAGCTCGTTCACGGTCTTGCTGTTCGCCGGCTGCAGGTTGCGCAGCCGCAGCTCGAGCGGATCCAGGCCGAGGTCCGCGGCGATCTTGTCCAGCTGGCACTCGAAGCCGTAGCGCGGCTGCGTCGACCCGTGCCCGCGCTTCGGGCCGCACGGCGGCTTGTTCGTGTACACGCGGGTGCCGTCGAACTTGTAGGCCGGGATCCGGTACGTGACGGTCAGCAGCGCGCCGGTGTAGTAGGTGGTCGCGATGCCGTAAGACGCGTACGCGCCGCCGTCGAGGTACGACTGGTAGTGCACCGCGGTGATGGCGCCGTCCTTCTTGACGCCGGTGCGGATGCGCATCTTCACCGGGTGGCGTCCGCGGTGCGCGTAGAAGACCTCCTCGCGGTCGAGCGTGATCTTCACCGGGCGCCCGGTCTTCATCGAGAGCCAGCACGCCGCGAACTCGTGGCCGAAGGGATCCGACTTGCCGCCGAACGCGCCGCCGTTGGGCGTCGCGATGACCCGGATGCGCGACCGCGGCAGGCCGAGGACCTTCTCCAGCTCGCGGTGCAAGTAGTGCGGCACCTGCGTCGACGTCCACAGCGTGAGCTTCCCGTCCGCGTCGAACGACGCGACGGCGGAGTGCTGCTCGATGGGCGCGTGCGTGTTCCCCTCGAAGAAGAACCAGTCGTCGCGGACGTGCTCCGCGTCGGCGAAACCCTGTTCGACGTCGCCGAACTCCAGGTGCACCTCCTTGAACACGTTCGCGCGGTTTCGCGACTCCTCGTGGATGCGCACGTCCTCGCGGGTAAGCGCCTCGTCGATGGTGAGGATCGTGGGCAGCGGCTCGTACGCGACGTCGATGAGCGAGAGCGCCTCGAACGCGGCGTCCTCGTCGATCGCGGCCACCGCGGCGACCGGCTCGCCGACGTAGCGCACGCGGTCGACGGCGAGCGCCGTCTCGTCCTGCGTCGACGGCATGATGCCCATCTTCTCCGGCATGTCCCGGCCGGTGCAGGCCGCGACGACGCCGGGATGCGCGAGCGCGCGCGAGAGGTCGATGCGCGTGATGCGCGCGTGCGGCTCCGTCGAGCGGAGCAGCTTCCCGTGAAGCAAGCGCGGCAGCGCGATGTCGTCCGCGTACTTCGCGCTGCCGGTGAGGTGCTCCCACACGTTCACCTTCGGGAGGCGGCGGCCGATCACGGAGAGCTCGCTCACGGCGCCCTCTCGCTGGCGGCGCGCTCGATCGCCTCGTAGATCGCGGTGTACCCGGTGCAGCGGCAGAGGTTCCCGCTGATCGCCTCCGCCATCTCCGCGCGCGTCGGGCGCGGGTTCCGCTCGAGCAGGGCTTTCGCGGCGAGCAGGATCCCCGGCGTGCAGTAGCCGCACTGCGCCGCTCCCTCCGCCGCGAACGCCGTCTGCAGCGGGTCGAGCTCGCTGCCGCGCGCGAGGCCCTCCACGGTGGTGACCTCGTGTCCCTCGGCCTCGAGCGCGAGCGTGAGGCACGAGTACACGGGCGCGCCGTCGAGCAGCACCGTGCAGGCGCCGCATTCGCCGAGCTCGCAGCCGTGCTTCGTGCCGGTGAGGCCGCACTCCTCGCGCAGCACCTCGAGGAGGGTGTGGTGCGGCGCCGCCGCGACCTCGTAGCGCTGCCGGTTGACGTTGAGGCGCATGAGCGTCTTGTCCGTCATGCGACCTGCTCCGCGAGGATCGCGCTCAGCTCGCCGGCGCGCGCCGCGACGAGCCGCCCGATCTGCCGCAGCCGCGCCACCGGGAGCCGCGACTTGAACCCGACCACGATGAGGACGGCGACCTTCTCGCCGGCGGCATCGACGATCGGTGCAGCCGCCGCGCGGACGCCCTCGAGGTACTCCTCGTCGTCGAGGCCGATCGGCTCGTCCCCCGCGAGGACCTTGCCGTGCGCGCCGACCGAGGCCGGAAGCCGCCAGCCGACGCGCGCGGTGACGTGCGGGTCGCTCGTCGATTCGACGACGTCGGTCACGACGACGTCCCTGCCGTCGACCGTCGCGAGAAGCGCGGTCTCCCCCGCGTCGCGCCACAGTGCGATGAGCGCCCCGTGCGCGAGGCGGCGGAGCGCCGGTCGCTCCTTGCTGACGCGGAAGCGTCCGCTCTCGTCGCGCGTCACGAGGCCGTGTGCCGCGAGCGTCAGCAGGATGTCGCGGACGGTGCCCTTCGAGGCGCCGATCCGTCTTGCGAGTTCCGAAATCCCGGAAGCCTCGCCGTCGTGCATGGCGGCGAGCAGGCGCGCGGCCTTATCGACGGCGGGAACATGCCGGTAGCTGATCGAGTCGGCCATTCGTACTGCCTAGGATACGCTCCGTGCTGTCGACGGTACTACCGATTATTCCGCTTCACGACCAATCGTGCCCACGCCTCGATACACTGTGCGCCGGGGGGAGAGTGACGTTGGCAAAGGAAGCATTGGATCTCTGGTCGGAGGAACTGGCCGAAGCGTTCCGCGGGGTGGGTCCGGACATCAAGGAAAGGTCGATCTTCGGCGGGCGCGCGTTCCTCGTCGGCGACGCGCTCGTCGGCGCGGTCGAGAGCGTCTCCGGGCAGTTGCGCGTGCGCTTCCGCGAGGACGTGCGTGGCGAGCTCGAGGTTCGTTCGCATTTCGAGCCGCAGAGCCCGCTACCGATGCTGCTGATCGTCACCGAGGACGATCGCGATTACGCACGCGCGCTCGTGCCGAAGGCATACGAGCTGGCGAAGCGTCCGGTCGTCGCCGCACCGCCGCCGCCCCGGGCCCAGCGCGTCGTCCCGAGCGAGCCCGTGAGGCGCCGCCGGGCGCGATGAACCGACGCTCTCGAGTTGTCCTCCCTTGATCCACCGGGGGTGGATCGACAGGGGCTTCGCGACGAGACCGCCTCGCCGGACGAGCGCCTAGCCGCCCAGCTCCGTCGCCTTCGCGCCGGCCTCGGCGAGATCACGCGTTCGAACCCCTTCTACCGCGAGAAGTTCGCCGGTCTCGACCCGCGCGATGTGGACTCGCTCGATGACTTCCGGCATCTGCCGTTCACGACGAAGGCGGAGCTCGTGCGTGACCAGGCGGCACATCCGCCGTTCGGCACGAACCTCACCTATCCGCTCGATCGCTACATCCGCGTGCACCAGACGAGTGGCACGACCGGCGCCCCGCTGCGCGTCCTCGACACGGAGGAGTCGTGGCGATGGTGGGCGAAGCTCTGGACGTACGTCTACCGTGCCGCCGGGGTCGCCGCGGGCGACCGGATCTACTTCTGCTTCGGTTTCGGACCGTTCATCGGCTTCTGGTCGGCGCTCGAGGGCGCGCGCGCGATCGGTGCCCTCGCCATCTCCGGCGGCGGCCAGACGACGGTCGAGCGTCTTCGCGGGATCGTCGAGCTCGCCGCGACGGTCGTCCTGTGCACGCCGACGTACGCGCTCCGGATGGCCGAGGTCGCGCGCGAGCACGGCATCGCGCTGCCCGATTCCGCGGTACGCGTCACGCTCCACGCGGGAGAGCCGGGTGCGTCGATCCCGGAGACCCGCACGCGCATCGAGCAGGCGTTCGGTGCACGGGCGGTCGACCACACCGGCGCGTCCGAGGTCGGCGCGACGGGCTTCTCGTGCGATGCGCGTGACGGCGTGCACCTCATCGAGGGCGAGTTCATCGCCGAGGTGCTCGATCCCGCGACCGGCGCTCCCGTCGCCGCGGGCGGCGAGGGCGAGCTCGTGCTCACGAACCTCGGACGCTGGGGGCAGCCGGCGATCCGTTACCGCACCGGCGATCGCGTGCGACCGGTCTGGGAGCGGTGCGCCTGCGGTCGCACGTTCGTGCGGCTGCTCGGCGGGATCCTCGGCCGCGTCGACGACATGATCACCGTCCGCGGCGTGAACGTGTTCCCGAGCGCGATCGAGAGCATCGTGCGCCGCTATCCGGAGATCGTCGAGTTCCAGATCGAAGCGCGCACGACACGCGGCATGGACGAGCTCGTCCTCCAGGTGGAGGCGCGCGACACGGTGGCGTCTTCTGAGCTGTGCCGGCGCATCGCGGACGCCCTCCACGCGCAGCTCTCGCTGCGATGTCTCGTGGAGGCGGCCCCGCCCAATTCGCTGCCGCGATACGAGCTCAAGTCGCACAGACTCGTGCGCCGCGACCCCGAGCGCCGCTGATAGGCCCTCGAGGGTGATATCGGATCCGTCCGGCTCGGGTAATCTCGCTCGCCGTGCCGCGGTACTGGCCTGACGACTTTGCCGAGCGCAAGCAGGGCAAAGACTGCCCGTTCTGCGCCGCCGGCCGCGTCGACGAAGACCGCTACGGCACGCGCATCTTCGAGGGGCGCGTGAGCGACGCGTACCTGCACCGGGCCCAGGTGCAGCCGGGTTACACGATCGTGGTGTGGCGCGGCCGTCACGTGGCTGACCCGACGGAGCTGTCCGACGAGGATGCGGCGGCGTACTGGCTGGAGACGCTGCGCGTCTCACGCGCGCTCGAGCGCTTCTACAGACCGATCAAGCTCAATTTCGACACGCTCGGCAACACCGTGCCGCACCTGCACACGCACGTCGTGCCGCGGTACGCGATCGACGAGAATCCCGGCGGTCCGGCGCGCTTCATGATGAGCGACAAGAAGCATCCGCCCATCCCGGAAGCGCGCTTTCGCGAGGAGGTCGCGGCGCTGCGTGCAATGCTCGCGACACAGGCGCCGGCCGCGGCGTCTATCCCACCGGCGCCAGAACGAACAGGAACAGATCGAACAGCACGTGCGACACGATCACCGGGAACAAACGGCGGCGCACCGCGTAGATCATCGACCACGCGAAGCCCGCGACGACCGCGGCGAGGATGATCGACGCGTTCCCGGTCACGAGGTGCACGGCGCCGTAGAGCGCGGTGCCGGCGAGGACTGCGGTCCCGTCGCCGAAACGAGAGCCGAGCGCCCAGTTCACCAGTCCGCGCCAGTACAGCTCCTCGCCCGGACCGATGACGAACACGAGGAGGACGGCGATGAGTGCGAGTGGGGCCTGCGAGCGGAGCTCGTAGATCGCCGAGATCTCGTTCCCCGAGACAGGGCGCACCAACCGGATCAGCTTGTCGCCGACCCAGAACGTGGCGTAGAGCCCGGCGAAGCTCCCGAAGCCGATCGCGACGTCGAGGCCGTCGGTCCGCTCGGCATAGAGCGCCGGGCCGCGGACGAGCGCAGCGAACATCGCGAGCACGAGGACGCCGCTCGCCATGGCGATCCAGAACTCGCGCCTGCTGAAGACGAAGGAGTTGGCGAAGAGGAACGCGGCGATCGGCAGCGTCGCGAGCGCCAGCCAGACGCGCGGACCGGCTCGCCGTCGCATCGCGGGGAGGCTAGCGCGAAGGACCGTGGTCTAGTGGTGGCAGGCCTTCGCGGTCCCGGACTGGTCCGCGGTGCGGAACGACTGCCCGCAGCCGCAGCTCGAGACGGCGTTTGGGTTCCGGAGCGCGAATCCGCCGCCCATCAGGGCGTCGACGAAGTCGATCTCCGATCCCTTGAGATACATCGCGCTCATCGGGTCGACGACGACGCGGACGCCGTCGTGCTCGACGACGCTATCCCCATCCTCGGCCGATTCGGCGAAGGTCATACCGTAGCTGAACCCTGAGCACCCGCCCGGCGTCACGTAGACGCGAAGCGCCAGGTCGCGTTGCTGCTGGCCGGCCAGGATCTCCTTGAGCTTGTCGCTCGCCCTGCTCGTCAGCGTGATCAGGCCGGGAGTCGTCTCGATTGCCAACTCGGGTCACCTCCTACGGGTTCGCATCGACTATAGCCGAGGCCTTCGCTCGGGAACAGCCATTCCGTAGGATTTCCCGCGCAAATGGCCGTTTCGCGACCGACCCTGCACCACGTGCAAGTCTTCTACCCGCCCGGAGAGGAGGCGGCTGCGCGCCGCTTCTACGGCGATGCACTCGGCCTGCGGGAGATCGCTCGCCCGGCCACGCTTACGGCAGCCGGACTGTGGTACGAGGCCGGGACCGGACACATCCACCTCACCGCGCAGGCCGACCTCGCGCTGCATCCGCGCCGCCACTTCGCGCTGCGGGTCTCGGATCTCGCTGCGGTCACCGCGCGACTGCGCGAGCGCGGTGTGCAGTTCGAGGATGCCGATCCGATCCCCGGATGGCGGCGCACCTACGTGTTCGACCCCTTTGGGAACAAGGTCGAGCTCGATCAGATCCCGGACTGACCGCGTCACTCCGCGCCGTCTTGGTGATCAGGGCATGCGCATCGCCGTGGCGTACCTCATCGCGACGCTCGCCTGCGGCTGCGGCGCGGGCCCGGCACACGATGCGGATGCGACGCTCACCCCGCTGCGCGCGGTGCCTTCTGCGCTCGGCGTGAAGACGACCGGCACGATCGTCGCGGTCCTCGACGATCGACGCGTCAAGGCGCGGATCGACCCTCTGAATCAGGGTGAAGCGGCCGTGTTCAATGGCGCACTGATCCTGCTCCGCGCGGGCCCCGCTACGCGACTGGGGTGCGCTGAGGAACGAAGCGGATGCGCGCTGACCGCGATCAACGACCTCCATGCCGGCGAGAGCGCGATCCTCGTCTTCCGGACCGACGACCGCGATCCGACCGACGGCTCCTTCCTCGCGCTCGTGATCAATCGTCGCTGAGTCGCCGGCCGGTCGCGGCGGTACCCTCGAGGAGTGAGCGAGTTCAGGTTCTCGCCGCGGCCGAACCGCGCGAGCGAGATCCGCTGGCGCGAGTGGGGCGACGCACCGTTCCGGGAGGCCGCGCTCTCGCAGCGTCCGATCTTGCTCGGCATCTCGGCCGTCTGGTGCCACTGGTGCCACGTCATGGACGAGACGACGTACTCGGACCCGGACGTCATCCGCCTCGTCAACGATCGCTATGTCCCGATCCGCGTCGACAACGACAAGCGTCCCGACGTGAACCGTCGTTACAACATGGGCGGCTGGCCGACGACCGCGTTCCTCACGCCGGACGGCGAGATCATCACCGGCGGCACGTACATCCCCGCCGACGCGATGCGCCAGTACCTCGAGCAGGTCGACGCGATCTACCGCGACCGGCGCTCGGAGATCGATCAGCGCGTCGCCGAGCTTCGGCTGCACGAGGCGCAGACCCGCGCGACGCAGCCCGGACCGCTCTCGCGAACGATCGTCGACGAGGTGCTGTCCACGACGACGCGAACGTACGACCCCGATTTCGGAGGCTTCGGCCGCGAGCCGAAGTTCCCGCAGCCGCAGGTGCTCCGGCTCGTGCTCGACGAGTACCGCCGCGGGCGCGACGACGAGCTCGCCGCGATGCTCCACCGCACGCTCTCGGCGATGGCCAGCGGCGGGATGTACGACCACGTCGCCGGAGGCTTTTTCCGCTACGCGACCCAACGGGACTGGAGCGTCCCGCACTACGAGAAGATGCTCGAGGACAACAGCGAGCTGCTCGCGGTGTACGCCGAGGCGCATCGCACCTTCCCCGACGCGGGGTACGACCGCGTCGCCGCGGACGTGTCGCGCTGGATGCGCGCGACGCTGCTGCATCACGACACGCACCTGTTCGGCGGCTCGCAGGACGCGGACGAGCACTACTACGCGCTGGATGCCGCCGGCCGCGCGGGACACGCCGCGCCGTACGTCGATCCGGTCGCGTACACGAACTGGAACGCGCTCGCCGCCGCGGGCCACGTCGCGCTCTCGATCGCGACAGGGACGGACGCGCCGCTGGCCGTCGGCGCGTCGACGCTGGCGGCGATCCGCGGCCGGTTGTGGGACGACCGCATCGGGACGTACCACTTCGACGCCGGAGATGGTCCGCAGCTCCCGACCCTGCTCACCGATCTCGCGGCGCTCCTCGGCGCCGAGCTCGATCTCTACGAGGCCGGGGGCGGCGCGACCGCGCTCGACTTCGGGCGCCGGATCGCGGAGCGGCTCGTCTCCCTCGAAGACCCCGAGCAGGGCGGCTTCAGCGACGGGCCCGCGCGCGACGAGCCCGGTCGCGTGTCGCGCCCGGACCGGCCGATCGAGGACAACGGGCTCGCGGCCGACGCGCTCCTGCGGCTCGCGATCGTCAGCGGCGAGGACCGCTGGCGCGAACTCGCGGTCCGCGCGCTCCGCTCTTTCGCCGGCGTCTATCGCGAGTGGGGCCAGTTCGCCGCGCCGTACGCGCGCGCCGTCGCGCGCGCGGTCGCGGAGCCGCTCCACGTCGTGGTCACCGGCGGCGACGCGGATCCCGCCGCGCACGCGCTGTGGCGGGAGGCGCTGCGCTCGGACGATCCGGCGCGAGTGATCGAGCGGCTCGATCCCGCGCGCGATCGCTCGCGGATGGAGCAGCTGGGATACGACCGCAGCAGTCCCGCGGCCTACGTCTGCGTGGGCACGGTGTGCTCGGCGCCGATACGCGATGCTGCCGCGCTCCGCGCCGAGCTCGAGCGCGCGAGCGGCCGCTTCAGCGTCGGCGCGCGTTAGCTCGCCTTAATACCCGTAGTACGGATCCGACGAGGCGCTCGGCATCGGCGACGCGCTCGGGGGAGCGGCGCTGCCCGCTGCCGGCGAAGCGCTCCGCGCCGCGCTCGGCGTGGTGCCAGGCGCGCCGCCCGCACCGCAGCCGGCGACGATCGCGAGCGCCAGCGACAGCGGCAGCAGGACCCTCACGCGTTCTTTACGCGCGACGCGGCGCCGCGGATGTCGCGGCGACCCTGCGGCCATCCTTCCACACGGCGGCGACGGCCCAGCACGCGCGCACGTCGGCGAGCGGGTCGCCGCGCACGGCGACGAGGTCCGCGCGAGCGCCCGGGCGGATCCGCCCGACGTCGTCGCGGCCGATGACGTCGGCGGCGACGCTCGTCGCGGCCATCAGCGCTCGCTCCGCGCTCATGCCGACCTCGACGAGCGCCTCGAGCTCCACCGCGAAGCGCTCGATGTGATTGAACGCCGTGCCGGAGTCGGCCCCGGCGGCGACGACGACGCCGCTGCGGATGGCGTCGCGGACGCCCTGCTGGTGCCGCTCGGACAGCGCCCTGGCGCGGTCGCCGACGCCGGCCCCGAGACGGTCGGCGTTCGCGATGATCGCCTTGATCGCGGCGAAGGTCGGTACGAGGGCGATGCCCTTGTCCTTGCACCGCCGGATCGACTCCGCGTCGAGCAGCGTGGCGTGCTCGATCGAGTCGACGCCGGCATCGATCGCGATGCGCGCGCCCGCCGTCGCATGCACGTGGGTGGTGATGCGGAGGTTCCGGCCGTGCGCCTCTTCGACCGCGGCGCGCGTCTCGTCGAGCGTGAGCTGCGCGACGTCGGGATGCGCGCCGCTTCCGAGCAGACCGCCCGTCGAGAAGATCTTGATGACGGAGGCGCCGGCGAAGATCTGCTCGCGGACCGCGCGACGGACCTCGTCCGCGCCGTCGGCCTGCCGCCCGATCTGCCACCCGTGTCCGCCGGTCGATGTGATCCCGCGCCCGGCGGCGACGATGTTCGGCCCGACGATGTCGCCGCGCGCGATCGCCTTCCCGAGCTCGATCGCGGCGAAGGTCGGAGCGCCGAGGTCTCGCACCGTCGTGACGCCGGCCTCGAGGGCGCGGAGCGCGTTGGCCGCGGCGCGGAGCGCGAGTTCGGCGTCGGACGCACGGGTCTCGGCGTCGACGTCGACGCCGCCGGCGAGCGTGAGGTGCGCGTGAGCGTTGATCAGGCCGGGCAGCAGCGTGGCGCCGGCCGGCGCCTGCTCCTCGCTGGCGCCTTTCGCCTCGGCCGGCACGCGCGAACGCGCGCCGACCCAGCGGATGCGCCCCTCGTCGACGAGCACGGCCGCATCCGTGTGCGTTCGCTCGCCGTCGAACAGGCGATCGCCGAGCAATAGCAGCGGCGGCATCGGACGAGGCTAGCCGAGCCTCGTCAGACGCGAGCGAACGACGCGGTTACGCGCGCTGGCTGAAGCGGCTCCGAAGCGGACTCGACATCTGCGGTTCGGGACGGCGCGCGCGTTCCGGAGGAGCCTTGCCGTCGACGAGGAAGGTCGCGACGGGTGTCGGCTCGGCGTCGAGGACCGGAATGCGCCTCGTGCCGACGATCGCCGGCGGCACGTCACGCGCGGCGTTCGAGTGAAGCCGCACGCAGCCGACTCGCTTGCTCGTGTCGAGCGCAGCGGTGATCGCCCAGGTCAGCCACGCGCTCGCGACCGAGGCCGGACCGAGGAGACACACGATCGCCTCGGCGGCGTCGACCCGCGCGCGCGTCTCCTGGACCAGCCAGGCCGGCACGCTCCCGAAGGAGAACGTCGGCGAGAAGTGGTCCAGGGTCGCATCGGGCATCGCGACCGCGAGCGCCGCGACGAACGCGCGAGCGTCGGCTTCGTCCGGCGCCTCGGAAACGAGCATGACGCGCATCGGTGTAGACATGCCTCGACAACGCGCGCGCTACGCGGGTGCGAACGCGGCTAGGACTTTCGTACCTGCCGTGTCGTTATCGTCATCGCTGTCCCGATGACGCTCGCCGAGCGCCTCTCTGCCTCTGAGGCGATCTTGCCACGGTATCGCGACGCGTCGCTCGTGAACGTCGCGGCGTCGATCCTCGACGCGTTCGGCGCGCGACGCGACGACGACCCCGAGCCTGTCCGCGGGCTCGACACGGACGCGCTGCGTGAGGCGGACGCGGTCGTGCTCGTGCTGGTCGACGGCCTCGGCGAGACGCAGCTCCGCGCGGCGATCGAGCGCCGCGACGTGCCGTATCTCGGCGAGCTCTACGCGATGCCGCAGCGCCCCTCGCTCACCTCGATCTTCCCGTCGTCGACCGTGAGCGCGCTCGGCTCGCTCGACACCGCGCGGCCGCCCGGCGCGCACGGGCTCGTCGCGTACCAGCACTGGCTCGAGGAGTTCGGCTGCGTCGCGCAGATGCTGCGGTGGGGACCCGCGGATCGGAATGCGTCGTTCGCCGATGCGCCGTGGAACGCGGAGGCGCGCGGCTTCGTGCCGATCGAGACCGTCGACGCGCGGCTCGCGCGCGCCGGCGTCGCGCGGTTCCTGATCCAGCCAGCGATCTTCAAGAACTCGCCCCTCGTGCGCATGCTCTCGCCGGATTCGACGTACGTGCCGTACCTCGCCACGTCATCGGCGGCGGTCGTAACGCGGCGGCTGCTGCGCTCGCGGCAGTGGGGCGAGGGCCGCGCGTTCGCGTTCGTGTACTGGTCCACGCTCGACACCGTCGCGCACTTCATCGGGCCGCGCTCGGAGGAGCACCACGCCGAATTACGCGCCATCGACCGCGGGCTCGTCGCGCCGCTGCGTGAGGCGCTCGGCGGCCGCGTCGCGTTCTTGCTGACCGCCGATCACGGACACGCCGCGCTCGATACGTCGCGCGCGGTGCGCTTCGAGGATCACCCCGAGCTGCTCGGCATGCTGCGGTACCCGCCCGCGGGCGAACACCGCGTCGCGCTCCTGCGCGCGAGGGACGGCGCGCGTGACGAGGTGCGTGCGTACTGCACCGAGCGGTTCGCCGACGCGATCGTCGCCGACGCCGAGGAGGCGTTCGACCTCGGGCTCTACGGGCTTCCGATCACCGATGCGACGCGAACTCGCGTCGGCGACGTCGTCCTCATCGCGACTGGGTCCTCGCAGTACTGGTACACGTTCATCCAGAGCGAGCTCGCCGCACATCTCGGCTCGCACGGCGCGCTCACGCGCGACGAGATGGCTATTCCGCTCCTGGCGTGGACTTCGTAGCTGCACGCCCATGCCGGCGGAGCAGGTGCTCGCGAGCGGCGCGGTCATTCGGCCGGTCCCGCCGCGCGAGCTGGTCGGCGATTCGCAGCCGGTGCTCCGCGGTCTTGTTCCCGCCGAACTTGAATTTCGCGCGCACGTCGACGATGGCGAGTTCGAGACCGCGGATCGCGCCGAGATTCTTGCCGTAGATCGTGTCGCCGGGCTCGACGCGCGCATGGCCGCCTTCCGGCTGGAAGTGCGCGAGCTGCGCCTCGAGGATCTGCGCGATCCCTTCGGCGTCGTCGATGATCGTGGCCCGGCAGATCGCCTGCACCGCGGCGTAATAGCT